>NZ_CP042345.1:2220000-2520000 GCF_007954425.1 Novosphingobium ginsenosidimutans
CAGGGTCCACCCACATCGATCCCGATCACCTCGGCATCGGGGAACTGCTCCTTGAACGGCACGGTCGAATGGCCAACGGTGCAGCCCATGTCGAGGATCCGCTTGGGCTGGAACCCGGGCATCTTCCGCTTGACGTAGTTGCAGACCGAACGGCCCATGTCGTCGTTGTCGGGGCCCATATAGCCCATGGCATAAAGATAGACGCCGCGGTCATAGATCGCGCCCTGAGCAATGTCCTTGCCGTCGATCTCGCTGGCATAGCCGCCGGGCATGCAGTGAATGTCGAGCGCTGAAACATAGCGCGGGACGGGGAAGGCGGGATCGCTTTCCAGGGGGGCGGGATTGCTGGCGGTTAGGTCCGCAATTGCCTTCTCCAGTTCGGGCAATTGCCGCTCGACCGAGCCGATCACCGCTTCCCACAGTAGCTCCTGCGCGATCCGGTTGGTAGCGGCGTAGTGCTGGAAATAAAGGTCCTTGACCATCGCCTTGCGGATATCCCAGCGATCGGCCGGCGGCTTGCCGTGCTCCTTCTCAAAGGCCTTGGCGGCGCGGGTCTGATAGACCGGGGTCAGACCGGGCAGCAGCCCCTGTTGGACGAATTGCTTGAGGCTCTTGGTGAATTCCTGCCGCGCCCGTTCGTCGTGGTTGGCGCGGGGCAGGGCAGCGTGCTGATGTTGCTGGAAGGTGTTGACCATGTCCATCGGCGTAAATCCTTTGCGGGTCCCATCCCATCCAAACGGCTGGCGCCATCCATGCCACCGGCGCAGCATTCCGCAGGCGAAGATGCCGCTCTATCCGCCTGCCGGTCAAGCGTGGTGGCGGTCCTGCGGTGCGGGGCGGGGCGCGCGGGCCACCAGCAGGGCCACTCCGATCGTCAGCGCCATGATCAGCGCCCCGATCGCGAAGGGCGCGCGGTGGCCGATCTCGGCATAGATCGATCCCGAAACCGCCGGACCAACCACGCGGCCCAGGCTTGATGCGCCTTGCGTCAGACCCATCACCAGCCCGCGATCGCCGTCGCTGGTCTGTTCGGAGGCGAGCGTCTGGAAGGCCGGGTTGAACAGGCCCAGCCCGATCGACATCACCGCCAGTCCGGCCATCAGCGTCAGTCCCGAGCCGGCCAGCGCCAGCATGGCCAGACCCAGGGCGTGAAAGGCGACGCCCACCACCGCCAGCGCGCCGCTGCCAAATCGCCGCGCCAGCGGGCCGGCCGCACCGCCCTGGAGGATCGTGGAAATCAGCCCAACCGCGCCAAAGGCCAGGCCAACATCGCTGGGCCCCCAGCCGAAGCTGTCGTGCGAGAAGAAGGCCAGCGTGGTTTCCATCATTGCCGCCGCGCCGATCACCAGCAGGGTCAGTGCCATCAGCGCCCAGATCACCGGCTTGGCACGCAATACAGCGCCGGCGCTCAGATCGCTGCGGCTGGCATGAGCCTGGGCGCGGCGTTCCGGGGTCAGGCTTTCCGGAAGGAGGAGCCAGGCGGCCAGCGCCGCCAGCGCCGAAACCGCAGCCGAGGCATAGCCGACGGTGATGAAGTCCGACGGATCGGGATGGTTGCCCGCCAGCAAGCCGCCGATCGCCGGGCCGAAGATGAAACCCAGGCCAAAGGCTGCACCGATCATCCCCATTGCCTTGGGGCGCTGTTCCGGACTGGTGATATCGCCGACATAGGCAAAGGCGGCCGCCACGTTCCCGGCCATCAGCCCGCCAAACAGCCGCGCCGCGCCCAGGGTCACGATATCGCGCGAATGGGCCAGGATCAGATAAGAGACGGTGGCCCCAAGCAGGCTGGCAATCAGGACCGGGCGGCGGCCATAGCGGTCCGAAAGCTTGCCCCACAGCGGCGCACCCAGGAACTGGCCGAGCGAATAGGCCCCCATCGCCACGGTGATCTGGCCCGGCGTGGCGTGAACAAGCGTGCCGAAGAACGGGAAGACCGGCAGGACCACCCCGAACCCAGCCAGATTGATGAAGGTGATCAGGAACAACGTGCCGAGTTGCCGCTGCGGGTATGGCGTGCTGCTCATGCCCGGCAGCTTGGCGAAGCGATGCGGCTTTGGCAAATGCTGCGGACGTGTTTCTATCCGCTGGGCGGACATGGCGCGGCTGCGGCAAGGCAGCAGCCGGCGCTGCGGGCATGAGGGGCGGCATGAGCGGGGACATAGCCATCATCGGAGCCGGCCTGGGCGGCCTGACCTGCGCGCTGGCGCTGGTCAGGGCGGGCCTGCGCGTCGCGGTCTATGAACAGGCGCCGCAACTGGGCGAGGTTGGGGCGGGGATCACGCTCAGCCCCAATGCCAGCCGGATCATGATCCACCTGGGGCTGGAGCAGGGGATGCGCCGTCTGGGCGTTGTGCCGCCGCGCCAGCTCACCCAGAACCTCCAGACCGGCAAGGTGCTGGTTGAGCGCGAGCGCGGCGACGGGGTGGAGGCGCAATATGGCGCGCCCTATCTGCACCTGCACCGCGCCGATCTTCACGCGCTGCTGGCCGATGCGCTTGAAGCGGCGCAGCCCGGCGCGGTGCGGCTGGATCATAAGCTGGAAGCAATCGCGAGCGATGCGGAAGGCGTGACCATGACCTTTGCCGGGGGCAAGCGCGCCGCCGCGGCGCTGGCAGTAGGGGCAGATGGGGTCAAGTCGGCCACGCGCGATGCCTTGTTCAAGACTGCCCCGCCGCAGTTCACCGGCCAGGTCGCCTGGCGCGGGGTCCTGCCGCGCGCCGCCCTGCCGCCGGAAGTGCAGGACTTGCCGCCCGGCATCTGGATCGGCGAAAAGCGCCTGTTCATGCGCTATCCGATGCGCGGCTGGGACCTGGTCAACTATGCCGCCTTCGTGAACCTGGAAGGGTGGAGCGAAGAGGGCTGGGCGATCCCCTCGACGATTGCCGAGCTGCGCAGCCACTATGCCGATGCTGAGCCGATGCTGCTGGCGATGATCGACGCGACCCCGCCCGATCAGTTGTTCAAATGGGCGCTCCATGCGCGCGAGCCGCTGGATAGCTGGACCGCCGGTTCGGTCACCCTGCTGGGCGATGCCGCGCACGGCATGCTGCCCTTCATGGGCCAGGGTGCGGCAACCGCTATGGAGGACGGACTGGTCCTGGCGCGCTGCCTGATCGAGTTCCCCAAGGCCGAGGCTTTGCAGCGCTATGAATCCGCGCGGCGCGAGCGGACCACCATGGTCCAGACCCAGTCGCGCCTGCTGGGCCTGCAGTTCCAGGGCAAGGACCCGGAAAGCTTCGGTAAGGGCCCGATCCTCAACGAGGATACGCTCGGACTGTTTGCCTATGATGCAGTGACCTGTCCGATCTGAGCTTTAGATCACCGCGCAGACAGTCTTAGTCTCGAGATAGTTGTCGAGTGCGCCGACGCCCGAATCCCGGCCCCAACCCGATTGCTTCATCCCGCCGATGGGGAGCGAGGCATCATACATCGAGTGCGTGTTGATCCAGACCGTCCCAGCACGCAGTCGCTTGGCGAGGCGGTGGGCGTAGGACAGGCTCTCGGTCCAGATCGAGGCGGCGAGGCCATATTCACTGTCGTTCCCGGCACGGACCACTTCATCCAGATCGCTGTAGCGCTGGGCGACCACGACGGGGCCGAAGATTTCCTCGCGCACCACGGCCATGTCGGGTGTCACATCGGTCAGCACGGTCGGGGTGATGAAACTGGCGTTCGGTCCAGCGGTTTCGCCCCCGGCGATCACGCTGGCCCCGGCCTTGCGCCCATCGGCGATGTATTGAGCAACCTTCGCGGCGTGGTGCTGGCTTACCAGCGGGCCCATCTGGGTCCCCTGGTCAAGACCGTGGCCCAGCACCATGCCCTGGGCGACCGCAGCGATGCCTGCGACGACCTGGTCGAACACCGAATCATGGACATAGAGCCGCGAGCCAGCAACGCAGACCTGGCCGCCGTTGAAATAGATCGCATTGGCCGCGCCGGGGATCGCCATGGCCAGGTCGGCATCGGGCAGGATCACCACGGGCGACTTGCCGCCCAGTTCCAGCGTCAGCCGCTTGAAGTTGCCCTTGGCGGCATCGATGATCGCGCGGCCAGTGGCGGTGGAGCCGGTGAAGGCGATCTTGTCGACGCCCGGATGGGCCGCCAGCGCCGCACCGCAATCGCGGCCGAAGCCAGTGACCAAGTTGACCGTCCCGGCGGGCAGGCCGGCTTCGATCATCAGTTCGAGCAGGCGGATCGCGGTCAAACTGGTGTCTTCGGCCGGCTTGAGCACCACAGTGCAGCCGGCGGCCAGCGCCGGGGCCAGCTTCATCGCGGTCAGCACCAGCGGCGAGTTCCACGGCACGATCGCGGCGACCACGCCGACCGGCTCCTTGACCGTATAGGCGAAGACCTCCTTGCCCGGGGGCTGGTAGTTGACCGAGGTCGGGATCGACTTGCCCTCGATCTGGTTGGCGAGGCCGCCAAAGAAGCGGAACTGGTTGATCGCGCCGGGAATCTCGGCCCAGCGGCCAACATAGAGCGGCTTGCCCTGGTCGAGCGTTTCCAGCTCGGCCAGCTCATCGATATGGGCTTCGAGCTTGTCGGCGATAGCCCAGAGCAGCTTTGCTCGGTCCATTGGCGTCATGGCGGGCCAGGCACCGGTTTCCAGCGCGTTCCGGGCCGCCGCGACGGCGCGGTCCACCGTGGCGGCGTCCCCGCGCGCCACAGCGGCAAGAACCTTGCCGGTTGCCGGATCGAGCGTGTCGAACGTCTCGCCCGCAGCCTGCCAGCTGCCACCGATCAGGTGGCCATGCGGGGCGCGGGAGAGGAATTCCGAAGCGGCGGCGGAATGGGCGGGGGCGGTCAGCGCGGACAGGTCGGTCATGGTGCGCTGATATGCGCGATCGCCTCAGTTTCGGAAATGACTTCTGCGTACTTTGCTTGCAGGTCGAACAAGTTCGCCTCGTGCGGGCCGGGATGCCGGTCGCCGCAGGCCTCGCGCACTACGAAGGGCAGGAAGCCGTGCTGGCAGGCATCGAGCGCTGTCGCGCGGACACAACCAGAGGTGGAAAGGCCGGTAATCAGTAGGGTATCGACACCCATCGCGGTCAGCGTCGCGGCCAGGGTCGTTCCGAAGAACGACGAAGCGTATTGTTTGGTGATCACCAGTTCACCGTCCTGCGGCTGGAGGCTGGCGGGGAAGGCGCCCATCGGTGAGCCGCGCTCGAACAGCTTGAGCGCGGGAACCTTGCGGTAGAACACGCCGCCATCGGCCCCGCCGGGCGAATACTCGACATTGGTGAACAGCACCGGAATGCCGGCCTTGCGGGCTGCCGCTAGCAGGCGTTCGTTGCTCGCCAGCGCATCCTCAACCCCGGCATAGAGCGGGGAGGCCGGATCGAGATAGGCGACGACAAAATCGACGATCAGCAGGGCCGGCTTCTTGCCGAACGGCAGATGGCCGTCGAAGGCGCCCTTGTAGTTCTCTCCGAGGTCGCCTTCCTCCTTGGCCATCAGATCACCCCTGCCGCCTTCAGCCCATCCAGCTCCGCAGCACTCAGGCCCAGCACGCCGCCATAGATCTCGGCATTGTGCTGGCCTACCTTGGACGGGGCCGGCCGCCGCACGCCGCTGGGCGTGGCGGAAAGCTTGGGGAAGGCGTTCTGCATCTTTAGCGGGCCGAACCGTTCGGTCTCCACCTCGATGATCGCCTCGCGGGCCTGGAAGTGCGGATCGACCAGCATGTCGGGCGCGCGATAGACCCGGCCGGCGGGAATCGAATGCTCGATCATCAACGCATCGACCTCGTCGATCGTCAGCGTCCGGGTCCAGGCGTTGATCAGGTCATCAAGCTCGGTCTGGCGCTCACCGCGCGCGATGTGCGTGGAATAGCGTGGATCGTCGCCCAGTTCAGGGCGGCCCATCGCCTTGGCCAGCCGCTTGAAGATCTGGTCGTTGTTCGCGCCGATCATGTAGACGCCGTCGCTGCACTGGTAGACGTTTGAGGGAGCGATCCCCGGCAGGATCGAGCCCGAACGCTCGCGGATGAAGCCGTTGTGGACGTATTCCGGCACCAGCCCTTCCATCACCTGCAACACGGCTTCGTACAGCGCGGTGTCGACGACCTGGCCCTGGCCGGTCTTCTCGCGGTGGTGCAGCGCCGCCAGCACGCCCATCGCGCCGTAGGTGGCGCAAAGCGTATCGCCGATCGAAACACCCATGCGGGCCGGCGGCCGGTCTGGATCGCCAACGATATAGCGCCAGCCGCCCATTGCCTCACCAATCCCGCCGAAGCCGGCGCGATCGGAATAGGGGCCGGTCTGGCCATAGCCTGACATGCGGGCGATGATCAGGCCGGGGTTGTCGGCATGGAGTACATCCGGCCCCAGGCCCCACTTTTCCAGCGTGCCGGGCTTGAAGTTCTCAACCAGCACGTCGGCCGTGGCGATCAGCTTGCGGACCAACGCCTGGCCCTCGGGCACGCGCAGGTTGCAGGAGACCGACTGCTTGTTTCGGGCCAGGACTTCCCAGACGACCTTTTCATCGCCCATGCCCCAGACGCGGAACGGATCGCCCGCACCCGGCGGTTCGACCTTGATCACGTCGGCGCCCATGTCGCCCAGCAATTGCCCGCAGAACGGACCAGCCAGCAGCTGACCCAGTTCGACGACGCGCAGTCCCTTTAGTGCACCCGTATTTTCGGCCATGGCTTACTCGGCGGCTTCGAGGTGCGGCCAAACCGGCTGGATCGGCGCCGGAAGCCCCGTTTCCGCCTGGCAATTGGCGCGCAGCACTTCGATCCCTGGGCCATAATCGAACAGCGGCAGATCGCTGCGCTTGGCCCGCATTTCGGCGCGCAGCGCTTCGGTTGCCGCAGTATCGACAATGCCCTTGGCATCGGCGACCACCCCATAGGCCTTGGCGCCTTCCGGCGTGACCAGGCCCTGGACAATCTCCAGTCCGACCAGCGCCGGATCACGCTCCAGCGGGTCACCCCAGCCGCCGCCGCCCCAGGTGATGAAGTGCAGCTGGTCGCCCACTTCGACCTCGACGTCTTCGACCTTGTTGCCAACGATCACGCTGGTGCCATCGGCCTTTTCAAGGATCTTGCGCGCGCGCTTGCCTGGCTCACCGCCGTTGACGCCCCAAGGCGGAACGAACCAGCGGTCATCATGGATCGAGATCGTGCCGGGGCTGAGGAAGCGGTAGGTCATGTGGATGCCGTTGCCGCCGCGGTGCAGGCCGGCGCCGCCCGAGTCCGGCTCGGTCTCGTAGCGTTCGATCAGCATCGGGAAGTAGCGTTCCAGGAACTCGTTCGGCACGTTGGTGAAGCCCGGCCAGAGCGAGTGGCCATCCGGCCCGTCGCCCAGCGGACGGCCCGGGATGCCGCCAAAGCCGATCTGGAACAGCTGGAACCATTCGCCGCCCTTGCCGGGCCGCGTATCGTTGCCCGAATAGAACAGGTGGGGGCTGGAGCTGAAGCCGGCGGCATTGAGGAATTCCGGTGTCTTCTGGCCCAGCAGGCCGCCCAGGATATCGAAGATCCGGCCCAGCGCGTGGGTGCGGCCCGAAAGCGCGGCGGGGAACTTCGGCTTGAGCAGGCTGCCTTCGGGGATCCGCACATCGATCAGGTCGTAGAACCCGTCGTTGAACAGGATCTGCGGGTCGAAGACCATGATCATGTAGATGCCGAAGAACATCTTGAACATGTTCTCGTTGAGGAAGAAGTTGATCGAGGCGGCCGATTGCGGGTCGGTGCCCGCGAAATCGAGCACGACCTTGCCGTCCTCGCGCCACATGGTGCAGCGGATCTTGTAGGGGCCATAGCCCACGCCATCGTCGCAGATGTAGTCCTCGAAGCTGACCGGCTCCTCGGCGATCGCCATGCCGATCAGGGCCTGCATCGCGCGGTGGTTGCGGGCCAGGAGCTCCTGCGTGGCCGAGACATAGACGTCATCGCCAAACCGCTCGGCCATTTCGATCACGCGGCGCGAGGCGACGCGGCACGAGGCGATCAGGGCGTTGAGGTCAGCCTGGCACCAGTCCGGCTTGCGGGTCTGGTGCATGACCAGCTTCATCAGATCGTCGTTGTATTCGCCCTTCTTCCAGATCTTTACCGGCGGGATGCGCACGCCTTCCTCGAAGATCGAGCGGGCGTTTATCGGCATCGAGCCGACCACCTTGCCGCCGATGTCGCTCTGGTGGCCGAACATCGCGGTATAGGCGAGCAGGCGCCCGTCCTTGAAAACGGGGAGCAGCACCAGCCAGTCGTTCGAGTGGCTGATCGCGCCGCCGCAGGAATAGGGATCGGACAGGAAGATCATGTCGCCGTCTTCCAGCGTGCCCTCATAGCTCTTGAGGAAGCCGCCGATGAAGCTGCCGAACTGGCCGACGATCATTTTGCCGGTGTGATCGGCGATCAGCGGGAAGGCATCGCCCTGTTCGCGGATGCCGGGTGACATGGCGGTGCGCACCAGGGTGGCGTCCATCTCGATCCGGGCGTTGCGCAGCGCGTTCTCGATGATGTCGAGCGTGACCGGATCGATCGGGATCGACTTGAAGGGGGTCGGGTTGGTTTCGACGATGGTTGCGGGCATGGCTCGTCTCCCCTCAGGCCAGGTTGATCAGGATGTTGCCGACAGCGTCGACCTTGGCGATGCAGCCGCTTTCGATCAGCGTGGTGGAGTCCATTTCCACCACGATCGCCGGGCCGGGGATAACATCCCCCTGCCGCAGTTTTGACCGGTCGTAGATCACGGCGGCCTGTTCGCGGCCGTCCATCCACAGCGTGTGGTCGCGCATCTTGGCGGCAATCGGGTTGCCATCGCCCTTGGGCAGTTCGGCCGCCGGCAGGTCCAGCGCCTTGCCCAGCGCAACGGCGCGCAGGTTCACGATCTCGTGCGGGGTATCCATGTTGAAGGTGAAGAGCCGGTGATGCTCTTCATCGAAGCGCTTGAGGATCCCGGCGACGCCATCGGCGCGCAGCACATCGGGGGTGATCGTCAGCGGCACTTCGAAGGCCTGGCCGGCATAGCGCACGTCGACTTCGAACTCGCTGGTGATGTCGGCTTCGGGGACACCATCGGAGAGCAGCTCGGCGCGGGTCTGGGCGGCCATTTCCTCCAGGATCGCGATCAGCTCATCAGCCTGGGTGGTGGTGGCGAGGCGCGAGAACGAACGCGCGGTTTCCGTCCGCATCCGCGTCGTCGCATCGCCCAGCGCGCAAAGCACGCCCGGCGAAACCGGCGAGACAGCCGGCCAGGAGCCCATCAGGCGGGCCACGGCATTGACGTGGAGCGGGCCTGCCCCGCCAAAGCCCATCAGCGCGAAGTGGCGCGGGTCATAGCCCTGCTGAACCGAGATCATGCGGAGCGCGCCGAACATGTTCTCGTTGACGATGTCGATGATCCCGCGCGCGGCGGCCATCAGATCGATCCCCAGCGCATCGGCGATGGTCTGGACGGCCTTCTTGGCGCCTTCGCGGTCAAGCTTGAAGGCACCGCCCAGCAGATTCTCCGGGAGGTAGCCCAGTACCACATTGGCGTCGGTCACGGTCGGCAGTTCGCCGCCCTTGCCGTAAGCCACCGGGCCGGGAACTGCGCCGGCCGATTGCGGGCCGACGCGCAGCGCCTTGGTCAGGTCCGGCACATAGGCGATCGAGCCGCCGCCGGCGCCGACCGTCTTCACGTCCAGCGCCGAGGCACGGACCGAAAGGTGGCCGACTTCGGTGGTGCGCTGGCGGCGCGGCTCGAGGTTTTCAATCAGTGCCACGTCGGTGCTGGTGCCGCCGACATCGAGCGTCAGGATATTGCGGATCCCGGCATTTTTGCCGACCCACAGCGCCCCGGTCACCCCGCCGGCCGGGCCGGACATCAGGATATTGACCGGATGTTCTTCCGCCTTCTGGGCGCTCATCAGGCCGCCGTCCGAGCGCAGCAGCGAGAGCTTGCCGGCCATCCCGGCATCGGCCAGTCGGGTGCGGAGGTTGGCCACGTATTTGCCCACAACCGGGCGGACGGCGGCGTTGGCGACGGTGGTCAGGGTGCGCTCATACTCCTGCATTTCGGGCAGCACTTCGTGGCTGAGCGAGACTGGCACGCCAGGGAGGATCTCTGCCGCCAGCTTGCCGACCACGGCTTCGTGCGCGCCGCTGACATAGGCGTTGACCAGGCTAACCGTGATCGCCTCGACCCCCTGGGCCTTCAGCACGCCCAACTGGGTGCGCACGTCATTCTCGTCGAGCGGACGGACTTCGTTGCCCGCCGCGTCGATCCGGCCCTTGATCGTGACCGTGTCTTCCAGCCGGGCGAGGGGAGTGGGCTTGGGCCAGATGATCCAGGCCGCCAGACCGCCCGGCACATAGGAACGGGCGATCTGCATGATGTGGCGATAGCCCTCGGTCGTCACCAGGCCGACCCGCGCGCCCTTGCCTTCCAGCACGGCATTGGTCGCCACGGTCGTGCCGTGCAGGAAATACTCGATCGCGTCGGCCGAAATCCCGGCCTCGGCGCAGATCGCCGTCACGCCGTTCAGGATCCCTTCGGAGCTGTCATGCGGGGTCGACGGCGTCTTGTGCCGCCAGAAGGCCCCCGTATCGACATTGAACAAGAGGAGGTCGGTAAACGTCCCGCCGACATCCACACCCAGGCGATAACCCATGCGATCCTACTCCCCGAAAGAAACCTGATTAATCCGCGACCTTCGGGAAGACGGGGGCCTGCGCCACCATTCCCGGCAATTTCCGTTCCATTACCCCGGCCAGCCAGTGGCTCGCTTCGACCATCCGGGCCAGGTCCATGCCGGTGGCGATCCCGCCGCGTTCCAGCATGTAGACCACGTCCTCGCTCGGCACGTTCCCGGCCGCTCCCGGTGCAAAGGGGCAGCCACCCAGGCCGCCCAGCGCGCCATCGACCACCGCCGCCCCGGCAGCAACCGCCGCCCAGACATTGGCCAGCCCGGTATTGCGCGTGTTGTGGAAGTGGACCCGCACCGGCAGCGGGTTGATCGCCTGCCGGACACGTTCGACCAGCCGCGTGACGTGG
This sequence comes from Novosphingobium ginsenosidimutans, assembly GCF_007954425.1. Taxonomy (NCBI): domain Bacteria; kingdom Pseudomonadati; phylum Pseudomonadota; class Alphaproteobacteria; order Sphingomonadales; family Sphingomonadaceae; genus Novosphingobium; species Novosphingobium ginsenosidimutans. The sequence goes on from NZ_CP042345.1 coordinate 2,230,986, forward strand.
GCTGGGTTGCCAACACCGATCGTGTCGGCAATCGCCACTTCGACCGGACCGGCTTCGGCCAGCCTTGCGGCCATCGCCACAACGCGGTCCTCGCTAACCTCGCCTTCGAAGGGGCAGCCAAATGAGGCCCCGATCGTGACCTGGGCGGTGCGGCCATGTTCCTTCGCCAGCGCAACAATCGCCTTGGCCGCCTCGACCGATTCGTCGCTGGTCTGGCCCTGGTTGGCCATGGCGAACCGGTCGGTCGCGACGCAAACGGCGCCGAGTTGGTCGATCCGCCCAGTGGCGAGTGCCCGCTCGGCCCCGCGCAGGTTCATAACGAGGCCGATGTAGGTCACGTCATCCCGCTGCGGCAAGCCGGCGCAGACTTCCTCTGCATCGGCCATTTGCGGGACTTTCTTGGGATTGACGAAGCTCGTCACCTCGATCCGGCGTGCGCCTGCGGCGATCGCATGGCCGATCAGCGCCAGCTTGTCCGCCGTCGCGATCAGCGTCTTTTCGTTCTGCAGCCCGTCACGTGGGCCGACCTCGACGAACTCGATTGCTGCAGGATAGGGGAGAGAGCTCATGATGGGCGCTATGCCATTTCTGTATACAAAACTGCAAGGGGCCTATTCGGCGGCTGTTCGCTGTGCGGTGTAAGCATCGAGATAGGCGTAATAGGCGCGGCGGATATGGCCGGTCATGATCGAAGCGGCCCACCCAGCATCGCCGCGGGCAAATGCGGCGAGCAGTTCCTCATGCTCGCGGTGCGAGCGTTGCAGGTTTTCGCGATCGTAATTCTGGGCGGTACGCCAGACCACCGGCTGTTCAATCAGCCGAGTCAGCAGGCTGGCGAGGCGCGACGATCCGGCTGCCGCCAGAATGATCTCGTGAAAGGCGCGGTTGTGATCGAGAAAGGCTGGAATGTCGGCATGGGCTCCCGCGATCGCTGCACCGATCAGCCGATTGTGATGGCGCAGCGCTTCGAGCTGGGCCGGCGCAATCCGCGTTGCGGCGCGGCGTGCGGCCTGGGCTTCGAGCATGGATCGCAGCTCGAACGCGTCTTCGATATCGTCATCCGACCAGTCGGCCACGAAGCTGCGCTGGCTTTCGCTACGGCGGATCAGCAGGTCGGACTCGAGCCGCCGCAGCGCATCGCGCACCGGTGTGCGGGAGACCTCGCAGCGCAGCGCCAGCGCTTCCTCGCTGAGCTGCGCACCGGGCGGCAGCTCGCCGGCGAGGATCATTCCCCGAATTACCGTATAGGCATGTTCTGATGCGCGCGACATGAAGCAGCCTGAATGACTTGACCTGGACTATTTGTATACAATAAGCTGCAGTCCTCGCAAGCCGCCTGGCGATGATGGGTCAAGAATGGGCGGCGGTGAACAGGGAGTACTACAACATGCGGATCACGCGCCTGCTGCTTTCGGCTTCGGCCGCCGGTCTTGCCCTTGGTGCCACCCCGGTTTTCGCGCAGGACAGCGCGGCCGATGGCGCCAGTGAGGAAGAGGCCATCATCGTCACTGCCCGCCGCCAGAATGAGCGGCTGCAGGATGTCCCGGCCTCGGTTGCGGTGCTCTCCGCCGCAACGCTGCAGAACACCGGCGCGAAGAACGCCGACGATTTTGCCCAGCTTACCCCCGGCGTGACGATCGTCACCGGGACGGCCGAAGCGGGCGATACCCAGATCAATATTCGCGGGATCAACGGCGCGCGCGACGCGGAAAGTTCGGTCGCGCTGGTGGTCGATGGCATTCTCAAGACCAACACCGCGCAGCTTAACCAGGTCCAGGGCACGCTGCGCCAGGTCGAAATCCTCAAAGGTCCGCAGGGCGCGCTCTATGGCCGCAACGCTGCGGCTGGCGCGATCGTGCTGCAGACGCTGAAGCCCAAGGACGTGGCTGAAGGCGGCGCGCGCGTGTCCTACGCCAACGAGAACACCTGGGACGCCTCGGCCTATGCCTCGCTGCCGCTGGGCGAAGGCGCTGGCATGGTGCTGAGCGGCGGGTTCCAGCGCACCGATGGCTTCTTCCGCAACATCTTCCTCGGCAACAGCAAGACCGTCGACGACAAGGAAGCCTACAACCTTGATGGCCGCCTGGTCTTCAAGCTGGGCGAGGACACGGAGTTTGACGTCAAGCTGCGCTGGGCGGAGTTCCACGGTGCCTCGCTGCCGTTCAATGCCTCGTTCCACCTGCCGAACTTTGCCGCGGTGAACCCCAAGTTCTACGAAGACGTCGATGCGCACGAATTCCGTTTCTACAACAACATTCGCGCCACCAACGATCAGACCAGCTTCGATGCCTCGATCAAGGTCGAACACAGTTTCGACAGCATGAAGCTGGTGGCCTGGGCGCTGTTCTCGGACATCAAGCAGGACCTCGTGGCCGATGGCACTTCGGCTGACTTTGCCCGCTACATCAGCGCTGCGCTGCCTTCGGGCGGGGCCACGGTGGCTTCTTGCTTTGCCAGCACCGCTGCCAACACCGGCTATCCGGTCAATCAGCCCGGCGGGATCGGCGCGATCCCGGTGCCGTTCATCTTTGCCCCGGCCAATGGCTCGACCTTTGGGCCCTATAGCCCGACCACCTGCGACGGCATCCAGTACCAGCTGCGCAATCAGAAGGACATCAGCGCCGAAGTCCGCCTGGTTTCAACCGGCGATGGCCCGCTTTCGTGGCAGCTGGGCGCCTATTACCTCAACATCGACCGGCAGACCGGCGTCAGCCTGGGCGGCGACACCGGAAGTGGCGTGGTCAAGAACCTCTACAACGGCCCGTCGAGCGTGAACCCTACCTCGCTGCTGCTGGCGGACCAGTTCGATACCAACGTCTATGCCGCCTTCGGCTCGCTAGAATTCAAGCCCAACGACCAGTTCAAGGCTGGTCTGGCGCTGCGCTATGATGTTGAAGACCGCGCTTCGAACTCGCTGGTGCCAACCGCGACCGATCCGTTTACCGGCGGTCCGATCAACCCCGGCCAGGCTTTTGGCCCGCTGACGCCCAAGTCCGCCTCGTTCAAGCAGCTTCAGCCCAAGATCACGCTGAGCTGGACCCCGACGAGCGATCTCAACGTCTATGCCAACTGGGGCATCGGTTTCAAATCTGGCGGCTTCAACAACCAGGGCTCTTCGGCCCTGATCAACGCCAACTTCAACAATGGCGTGACCCCCGGCACGATCAACGCCAATGTCCGCATCAACGACCAGTACCGCAAGGAAAAGTCGAGCGCGTTCGAAGCGGGGGTCAAGGGCACGTTGTTTGACAACCGCATTACCTTTGACCTGGCCGGGTACTATACCCGGATCAGCGACATGCAGTTCTTCGAATTCTTCGTCGGCAGCTTCGGCCTGCTGCGCGTGGTTTCGAATATCGACACGGTCGATGTGAAGGGCGCGGAAATCAACCTTACCGCCAAGGTGGTCGACGGGTTCAAGCTGTTCGGGTCGTTCAACGTGACTGACAGCGAGATCAAGAAGAACTCGTCGCGCACCTACACCGTGGGCAACAAATCGCCCTACACGGCGGACTGGACGCTCAACGTTGGCGGTGAAATCAAGGTGCCGGTGAACGACAGCCTGCGGATCACCGGTCGCGCCGATTACCGCCTGACTGGGCCGACCTGGTTCCACACCGTCCAGAATCAGGAGCGACCGACGCTGTTCAGCGGCCTGCTGCCGATTTCGGCGCTGGCGCTGCCTGGTGTGGTCGGGAATGCCCGCTATGACGTGGCACAGCGCGATACCTTTGGCGTGTTCAACGCCCGCCTCGGCCTTGAAACCGATAACTACCACCTGGTGGTCTTCGCCGAGAACCTGTTCGACAAGAAGTACATCGCCGAAGCGATCCCCGCGATCGAATTCGGTGGCTCGTTCATCTCGCCCGGTGGGCGCCGCCTGATCGGCGTCGAAGCTGGCGTGAAGTTCTAAGCACAGCGGTTCGTACCGAACAAACGAAGGGGCCGGGGGCTTTCGCCTCCGGCCCTTTTGCTTGTCTGGACAAGGCATAAATACCGGGTTGCAATTTGCAACCTAAAACGGCATGAGCTGCTAAATGTCTCGTGCCAAACACCTATTCCCCGCCTTGCTCTTGCCGCTGCTTGCCGCCTGCGGCGCTGCCGAAGCGCCACCCCCGGCCAAGCCGCTGCGTGTCAGTGTGACGCAAGTCGGCCAGGAAGCTGCGGCACCGCAGATCGAGGCGGCAGGCACGGCAGCGCTCCGCAAGGAAATTCCGCTTGGTTTCACCACCCCCGGCCAGATCGCCGGGATCACGGTGCAGGAGGGGGACCGGGTGCGGCGCGGGCAAGTGCTGGCGACGCTCGACATGACCAGCGTCGGCGCCTCGCTCGAAGCCGCCGCTGCTGAGCGTGACCGCGCCGGGGCCGAACTGACCCGCCTCAAACAGCTCTACGCGCAAGGCTGGATCACCAAGGCCCGGCTTGAAGCAGCCGAGGCCGCCGCCCGCAGCGCGAGCGCCAATGTTTCGGCGCGGCGTTTCTCACTGCAGACTGCCCGCGTGGTCGCCCCGGCCGACGGGATCGTGCTCAGCCGCATGGCCGAGCCAGGCCAGATCATCGATGCCGGCATGCCAGTGGTAACCCTGGGCGATGCCAGCAGCGGCTTCGTGCTGCGGGTGCTGCTGGCAGACCGCGATGCCGTGCGGGTTCGGCCTGGCATTCCGGCCGAGGTCCGGTTCGATGCCTTGCCTGGCATTGTCCTGTCCGGTCCGGTGATCGAGGTCGGTGGTCGCTCCGATCGCGGGACTGGGGCCTTTACCGCCGAGATCGCGCTCCCGCCTGATCCGCGGCTGCGCTCTGGCCTGGTCGGCCGCGCGACGATTGCTACGCCGGCGGCCGGTGGCTCGGCCGGGCTGATTATCCCGCCGACCGCAATCTTTTCAGTCCGTGCCGATGAAGGCTTCGTCTATGTGGTCGATGCGCAAAAGCGGGTGAAGGCCCGCCGGGTCGCGCTGGGGCCGCTCACCGCCGGAGGCACCGAAGTACTCTCTGGCCTCAACCGAGGCGAGGTGATTGCCCTTTCCGGCCTTGATCGGCTGCGCGACGGCACACAGATCGATCCGGTAAGCGCAGGCCGCTGATGGGCTTCGTCGCCACTGCCGTTCGCCGCTGGCAGATCACGCTGGTGGCCTTCCTGCTGCTTGCGCTGTTGGGATTCAACGCTTTTCGCGCCATTCCCCGCGCAGTCGATCCCTATTTTCCGATTCCGCTGACAGTGGTGATCGTCACCCTGCCGGGCGCCGACGCGGCCGAGATCGAGGAGACGGTTGCCAAGCCGCTGGAGCGCGTGCTGCAGGGCCTCGACAATGTCCGCGACATCCGCTCGACCTCCAGCGATGGTCTTGCCAGCATTTCGATCTGGTTCGATTACGGCACCGATGCCGAGCAGGCCTATGACCGGACGGTGCGCGATGTAAATGCGCTCCGCCCGCAACTGCCGGGAGGCATCCAGCGGCTCGAGATACGCCGCCCGCGCACCACCGAGGCAGCCATTTCCCAGATCGCGCTAGTCAGCGAGACCGCGTCCTGGCGGCGGATGGAGAAATACTCTGAGGACCTGCGCGACCGGCTCGCCGCGCTGGATGGGGTTCGCAATACCGAGCTTTACGGCCTGCCGACGCCCGAAGTGCGGATCGCGCTTGATCCAGCACGCCTGGCCGAACGGCGTTTGCCGCCGGGGCTGGTGGCGAGTGCGATTGCGCAGGGCGGGGTGGATGTACCGGCCGGGGCGGTCAATGCCGGCAATCGCCGTTTCAATGTCCAGTCGGGCGGGGCCTATCGCAGCCTCGAGGCGATCCGGGCAATTCCCTTGCGCGGCGGGGACGGACAACTGCTGACCGTGGGCGATGTTGCGAGCGTCGAATGGGCCGAGGCGGAGCGGCTTCACATCACCCGGCTGAACGGTCAGCGCGCGGTCTTCATCGGCGTGCGCAAGAAGGACATGACCGACACCCTCGTGCTGCGCGACCGGCTCAAGGCGGTGAAGGAAGCGTTCCAGCAGCAGCTGCCGCCCGACATCAAGCTGGTCTCGGTCTTCGATCAAAGCAATGATATCGAACGCAAGCTCAACCAGCTGGCCAAGGACTTCGGCATCGCGCTGGTGCTGGTGCTGGTTACGCTGCTGCCGCTGGGGCCGCGCGCTTCGCTGGTGGTCATGCTCTCGATCCCGACCTCGCTGGCGATCGGCCTCACCGGCCTCAACATCCTGGGCTATTCGCTCAACCAGCTGACCGTATCGGGCTTTATTGTCGCGCTGGGCCTGTTGGTCGACGATTCCATCGTCGTGACCGAAAATATCGAACGCCACATCCGGATGGGCAAGGACCGGGTCACCGCCGCGATCGAGGGGACCAGAGAGATCACCCTGGCGGTGATGGGCTCCACCGGGGTTCTGATCTTCGCCTTCCTGCCCTTGGCCAACCTGCCAGAGACGGCCGGTGACTTCACCCGCAGCCTGCCGATGGCCGTGCTGCTGACAGTAGCCGCCTCGCTGCTCGTCTCGATGAGCCTCGTTCCCTTTGCCGCCAGCCGGATTCTCTCAGCCAGCGAGAGCCATGATGGCAACCGCTTCCTGCGCTGGGTGACCGACCGGATCGAGCACTGGTACCGCCCGGCCCTGCACTGGAGCCTAGCCAATCCGCACAAGACCGTCTGGGGTGCAATGGCGGCCTGCGTGCTGATGTTCGCAACCATACCGTGGATCGGTTTCAGTCTGTTCCCGAAGGCTGACGTGCCGTACTTCCTGGTCCGGATCGAAGCACCGGAGGGATCGAGCCTGGCGACGGCGGACAAGGCCGTACGCGAGGTTGCCGCGATCATGCAGCAGAAGCCCGAAGTGCAGGATGTGATGGAGAACACCGGACGCTCCAACCCGCAGATCTATTACAATGCCTTGCCGCGTGAGGCCGATACCAAGTTTGGTGAGTTGTTCGTTACGCTCAAGGAATTCTCGCCCAAGGATACCCCCGCGCTGGTTGAGAAGCTGCGCGATGAGTTGGCCCGCTATCCTTCGGCACGCGTCACGGTAGAGCAGTTCGAGCAGGGACCACCAATCGACGCGCCCATCGCAATCCGGATCAGCGGCCCGGAACTGGGCGAGTTGAAGCGACTATCGGCACAATTTGCTGCGACGATCCGCCAGACCCCGGGCACCCGTGACGTGGTCGATCCGCTGGCGATTGACCGGATCGACCTTGATCTCTCGGTCGATCCGGCCAAGGCGGGCCTCCTCAACGTTGCGCCCGATGCCGTGCGGCGTACCTTGCGGCTCGCCATCTCGGGTGAACGTGCCAGCAGCCTGCGCGATGCCGAGGGCGATTCCTATCCGGTGGTGGCCCGCCTGCCGTTTGACCGCGAGGTGCCGGTGGAGGTGCTCAACCAGGTCTATGTCAGCTCGCTGTCGGGCGCGGCGATCCCGCTGGCGCAACTTACCACGCCGAAATTGCAGGCCGGGCCCGCCACGATCAATCGTTTCAAGCTTGAGCGACTGGTTACGGTGACCTCGTTCGTCAAGGACGGCTACCTTGCCTCCAAGGTCAATGGCGATGCGTTGGAACGAGTGCGCAAGATCCCGCTGCCACCCGGCTATTCGATCAGCGTAGGCGGCCAGGCCGAGGTTTCGGCGCGCAACAACAACGGGGTAGGCGGCATCGCCATGCTGGCGGTGTTTGGCATCCTGTGCGTGCTGGTGCTGGAGTTCGGCCGCTTCCGCGAAGTGACCGTAGTCGCCGGAGTGGTGCCGCTGGGCCTGTTCGGCGGTCTTTGGGCGCTGATCTTCACCGGCAATTCGCTGTCATACCTGGCGGTCATCGGGTTCATCGCGTTGATCGGGATCGAGATCAAGAATTCGATCCTGCTGGTCGATTTCACCACCCAGCTGCGCCAGCAAGGGATGGAGCTGATGGAGGCGATCGAGCGGGCCGGCGAGATCCGCTTCCTGCCCGTGCTGCTCACCTCGGTCACGGCGATTGGCGGCCTGCTGCCGCTGGCGTTGTCGGGCTCGCCGCTCTATGCGCCGCTGGCCTGGGTGATCATTGGCGGGCTGGTCTCCTCGACCCTGCTGAGCCGGATTGTCATCCCGGCCATGTACCTGCTGCTGGTCCGCGGAGCGCCGCCGCCAGAGGCCTGAGCAAGAGGCGTTACGGCAGTTTGTCCATCTGGCGGATGAATTGCTTGACTTTGAAGTTGTCCGGACAAATTATCCGTGCCAAGGCGGGGGAAAGCACACCGCCGGGAGCACTCTGTCTACATGTTTGCCGCCAATTCCTTCCTGTTTGTGCCTGGTTCGCGGCCTGACCGGTTCGCTAAGGCCCATGGCAGCGGGGCGGGGCTGACTGTTATCGATTTGGAAGATGCCGTTCCTGCCGAAGAAAAGGCCGCGGCACGGGTCAATGCGCTGGCGCAGGTTGCGAGCGGCGAAGCGGGCTGGGCAATCCGCATGAACGGCGTGGCCACGGCGGCCGGGATTGCCGACCTTGCGGCACTGATTGAGGCCGAACACTTGCCGCCGTTCCTGTTCGTGCCGATGGTTGAAAGCGCGGTCGAGATCGAGATTGTCGCCCGCGCCCTGGGTGAGCGTTGCCCCGAACTGATCCCGCTGATCGAGACGCCCAAGGGCCTGCGCCAGGCGGTTGCGATCGCTTCGGCGCCGATGGTTGGCGGGGTGATGTTCGGCGGCGGGGATTTTTCGGGCGAGCTCGGCGTGGCGCTGGCCTGGGAGCCGCTGCTGGCCGCGCGCCAGGCGCTGATCCTGGCCTGTGCCGAAGCACGGGTGCCGGCGATCGACGTGCCGTGGATCAATCTTGACGATGCCCAAGGCCTTGCTGACGAATGCGCCAAGGCCAAGGCGCTGGGCTTTGCCGCCAAGGCCGCAATCCACCCCAATCAGGTGGCAGCGATCGAGGCCGCCTTTACGCCGACCGCCGCCGAAGTGGCCGAGGCCGAGGCCGCACTCGCTGCCTATGATGCGGCCGGAGGCAAGGTAATCCGTTTCAAGGGCAAGATGCTGGAGGCACCGCTGGTCAAGCGTTACCAGGCCGTGCTCAGCCGGAAGGGGAACTGACAATGCGTGACGGGGCAATCGAAGTCGCACCGGGCCGGTACCGCGAGACCTTCGGCCGCTATTTCGAGGATTTCAACGTCGGGGACATCTATGAGCATCGCCCCGGCCGGACGATCAGCGAAACTGACAACACCTGGTTCAGCCTGCTGACGATGAACCAGCATCCGGCGCACTGCGATGCCGAATATGCCAGCAAGACCGAATTCGGTAAGTGCCTGGTCGCCTCGCCGCTGACCGTGGCGATCATGACCGGGCAGTCCGTATCGGATGTCAGCCAGAAGGCCGTCGCCAACCTCGGCTGGAAGGACATCCGCCTGCTCAAGCCGGTATTTGCCGGTGACACCATCTATTCCGAAACCGAAGTGCTCGAAAAGCGCGAGTCTGAAAAGCGCCCGCAGCAGGGCATCGTCACGATCAAGACCGTGGGCAAGAACCAGCATGGTGATGTAGTCTGCGATTTCGTGCGGATCATGCTGATCTGGAAGCGCGGCTTCGGCCCCGGCGACGATTAAGGAGATCTGAGATGGCAACCGCCGTGGACATGATGAGCGATCAGGGCCGCACGATCGATCCGGCCGAGGAAGAAGCCTTCCTCGACGCGATCGACCGCTGGATCGAACGCTCGGTCAAACCGGTGATCCTGCATCACGACCATAACGACATCTGGCCCGAGCAGCTGGTGCACGAGATGGTCGATATGGGGCTGTTCGGCGCGACCATCGGCCAGGAATACGGCGGCCTCGGCCTGCCGGCCACGACCTATGCCAAGATCGTGATGAAGATCAGCTCCTACTGGATGGCGCTGACCGGCATCTTCAATTCGCACCTGATCATGGCCGCAGCGGTCGAGCGGTTCGGCACCCCGGCGCAGAAGGCCAAGTGGCTGCCCAAGTTTGCCAGCGGCGAGATCCGCGGTGGCCTGGCGCTGACCGAACCCAATGCCGGGACCGACCTGCAAGCGATCCGCACGGTCGCCCGCCGTGATGGCGACCACTACGTCATCAACGGCACCAAGACCTGGATCTCCAACGCGCTCAACGGCTCGTGCTTTGCCCTGCTGGTCAAGACCGATCCCGATGCCGATCCGCGCTACAAGGGGATGAGCCTGTTCATCGCCGACAAGCGCGAAGGTTTCACCACCGGCAAGAAGTTCGACAAGCTGGGCTACAAGGCGATCGACAGCGCCGAGCTGATCTTTGAGGATTACCGCATTCCGGCTGACCAGCTGATCGGCGGCGTGGAAGGGCAGGGCTTCTTCCAGGCGACCGGCGGGCTTGAGCTTGGCCGCATCAACGTCGCCGCGCGCGGGGTTGGCCTGTCGGAAGGTTCGCTGCGGCTCGCCACCGAATATGCCCAGCAGCGCCAGACCATGGGCAAGCCGATTTCTGAGCACCAGGCGATCCAGCTCAAGATCGGTGAAATGGTCACTCGCGCCCGCGCCGCGCGCCTGCTCACGCTCGATGCCGCGATTGCCTATGACAAGGGCGAACGCTGCGACCTCGAAGCAGGCATGGCCAAGTATTTTGCCAGCGAAGCGGCCGTGGCAAACAGCCAGGAAGCCATGCGGATCTACGGCGGCTACTCCTATTCCAAGGAGTATGACATCGAGCGGTTCTATCGCGATTCCATGCTGATGTGCATCGGCGAGGGTACCAACGAGATGCAGCGGATGATCATCTCCAAGCAGTGGGTCAAACGGAACCCGGCGTGAGCGAACTGCACCTTCCCCTCTCGGGTTTCCGGGTTATCAGCGCCGAACAGTACGGCGCGGGGCCCTATGGCACGATGTTCCTGGCACAGTTAGGTGCCGAAGTGATCAAGATCGAGCCGCCGCAGAAGGACGGGAAGGGCGGGGGCGATACCGCGCGCGGGGTGGGGCCGCATTTCACCCGCCCGGGGGAAAGCGTCTATTTCCACGCTTTCAACCTCAACAAGCGATCGCTCACCCTCGATCTCAACGCGCCCGAAGGCCAGGCGATCCTGCGCGATCTGGTGGCAACCAGCCACGCCATGGTCAACAACCTGCGCGGCGATCTGCCGGCTAAGCTGGGCGTTACCTATGATGCGCTGAAGGACGTCAACCCGGCGATCGTCTGTGCGCACCTTTCCGCCTACGGCCGCGACAATGCGCGGGCCAAGTGGCCGGGCTATGACTATCTGATGCAGGCCGAGGCGGGCTTTTGCGCTCTGACTGGCGATCCCGATGGCGAGCCGCAGCGGATGGGGCTCTCGATGGTCGATTTCATGACCGGCACGATCATGGCGATCGGCCTGCTGGCTGCACTGATCGATGCCCAGCGCACCGGGCAGGGGCGCGATGTCGATACCGATCTGCTCTCCGCCGCCGTGCACCAGACCAGTTATCCGGCGCTGTGGTACATGAACAACGGCGACGTGACGGGCCGCACCCCGCGTTCGGCTCATCCCAGCGCCACGCCCAGCCAGATGGTCAAGGCGGCCGATGGCTGGATGTTCGTGATGTGCCAATTGCCCAAGTTCTGGGACATCATGGTCGAACGGATCGGTCACCCCGAACTGGGTCAGGATCCGCGATTCAAGACCAACCCCGATCGCCTCGCCAACCGCGCTGCGCTAACCGAAGTGCTCGACGCGATCTTCTCGCGCCAGCCGATGGCGCACTGGCAGGCGCTGCTGGAAGGACACGTGCCGGTTGCGCCGGTCTACCAGCTGGACCAGGCGCTCAATAACCCGTGGCTGCAGACGATCGGGATGCGCGACAGCGTGGTCCATCCCGACAATCCCGATTTCCAGGTCCTCGCCAGCCCGATCAAGCTCGATGGCCAGCGCTTGCCCAACCGGGCCGGGCCGCTGCTGGGGGCAGACTCCGCCGCGATCCTGGCTGAGCTTGGCTATGGCGAGGATGACTTCGCCCGGCTACGCTCCGCCGGCGTTGTCTGATCGAGGGGGCGATGGGCAAGCTGAGCGGCATCACCGTTGTCGACCTGACGCAGTTCCTGCCGGGTCCGGCCATGACCGTGATGATGGCCGACCAAGGCGCGCGGGTGATCAAGATCGAGCCGCGCGGCGGTGAGCCGGTGCGCAGCCAGGCACCGTTCGAGAATGGCCAGTCGATCTGGTTTTCCAACCTCAACCGCGGCAAGGAAAGCCGGGTGCTCGACCTCAAGAGCGACGATGGCAAGGCCGCCCTGCGGGCGCTGATCGCCGAGGCTGACGTCTTTGTCGAAGGCTTCCGGCCCGGTGTGATGAAGCGGCTGGGGTTCGATTACCCGGCCGTCCGCGCACTCAATCCGCGCATCGTTTACTGCTCGATCTCCGCTTTCGGGCAGGAGGGTGAGCTGGCCCACCATCCGGCGCATGACATGGCGGTCCAGGCGCTCGCCGGGTTCATGAGTGTAAATGACGGACCCGACGGGACGCCGGCGGTGCCGGGCGCGCCCAGCGCCGATCTTGCCGCTGGCCTGACCGCGCTTTCGGCCGTGCTGATGGCGCTGATCGGGCGCGAGAAGACGGGCGAGGGTGACTATATCGATGTCGCCATGTTCGACAGCCTTCTGCCGTGGTGCGCGCATACGGCCGGCAGCGCGATTGCCGGCGGGCCGTCGCCCAAGTCGAGCGAGCAGCGCTCGCTCGGCGGAGCGGGTTTTTACCAGGTCTACCAGACCAGCGATGGCCGCCACGTCGTGCTCGGCGGGCGCGAGATCAAGTTCGCCACTAACCTGCTTACCGCGCTCGGCCGGCCAGACCTGATTGCCCTAGCCGAACAGGAAGCCGGGCCAGTCCAGGCGCCGCTGATCGCATACCTGCGCGAGACGTTCCTGACCAAGAGCCGCGACGAATGGGTGGCGTGGTTCCACGACAAGGACGTGGCTTTCGCCCCCGTGCTCGATTTCCGCGAGGCACTGGATGAGCCGCACGTTGCCCAGCGCGGCTTGCTGGTCGAGGCTGATGGCCGCCACCACATCGCTCCGCCGATCCGCTTTGCAGGTGAAGCGCCGTGGGTACCCGGTACTGTGCCCGAACTGGGCGAGGGCTAGGCGATGTCAGCCGTCGACGTCGATATGCATCGAATAGGCGAAGCGATCGCCCGGGTGGTGGCTGACCGAGATTTCAAAGACGCGGCCCTTGGCATCAAGGTAGCAGCGCAGGATCCGCAAGACCGGGCTACCGCGCTTGAGATCGAGCGCTTGGGCAATGTCGGCGCTGGCGGCAACGGCCTGGATATCCTGCGTAACCTTGCCGATGCTAACTCCGGCGAGTTGCTCGATCTGGCTGAACAACGTGCCGGCACCAAGATCGAGCCGCTCCACCGCCGCATCGACGCTTTCGTGGAAATAGGCATCGGTCGCGGCGATCGGCTGACCGTCGAGTTGCGGGCTGCGGACGCCGCGAAAGCAGGTCCAGGCCCCGCTGGTATCCTCGCCAATCTGCTCGGAGATTTCGCGCGGCAGGTCACCGCGGCCGCGTGGCTCGTAGGTCACGTGAGTATCGCGGGCATATTGCAGGATTTCGCCCACGTTGGAGAGCGGCTGGTGCAGCGTGCCGCCGCGCGCGGCCGCGGGTTGCACCACCGTGCCAGAGCCGCGTTTGCGGGCGATCAGTCCTTCGTTCTGCAACCGGCGCAGCGCTTCGCGGATCGTGAAGCGCGAAACGCCATAGCGCTGGCAAAGCTCGCTTTCGGTGGGAAACTGGTCACGCGCGGCAAACTTGCCGGAAAGGATTTCGGCGCGCAGTTCCCCGGCCACCTGCAGGTAGCGGGGGGCTTCGCGATCACGCGTAACGGTCATGCTGGCAGTCAATCCTTGCTCCCGTCTGGTCCCGGAGGGCGGCTATGAGCGAGCCCTTGCTGGTCCAACTTGTCCGGACACTAGCGCGCCCGATCACGGAAAGCGATAGGGCGCGTGCGCGGCTGCACCTGCTGGACTGGCTCGCCTGTGTCGCGGGGGCGCGCCAGACGCAAGTGGCCAAGGTGCTGTATCAGGCTGACCTGGGCGGTGCGCGCCGGGCCGGTTGGCTGGGCGGGGTGCTGGAGATGGATGACGTCCACCGCAGCGCACTGCTCCATCCCGGGCCAGTGATCTGGGCGGCGGCGCTGGAAGCTGCCGGCGATGTCGATGCCGATCTGGATGCCGTGCTTGATGGGGCGGTGCGCGGCTATCAGGCGATGATCGCGATCGGCGCGAGCTTCGACGCAAAGCACTATGCGCACTATCATAACACGGCGACCGCCGGTCCGTTTGGGGCCGCTGCCGCCGCCGGATCGGTGCTGGGGCTGGACGAAGCGCAGCTGGTCGCCGCGCTGAGCAATGCCGGATCGACCACTGGCGGGCTGTGGCAGATGCGGCACGAAGCCGGGATGACCAAGCAGTGGCACGTCGCCATGGCCGGCAACAATGGCTACTTCGCCGCCTATATGGCCTCACGCGGGCTGACCGGCACGGCATCCGTGCTGGAGGGGCCGCAGGGGCTTTATGCCGCAACCTGCGCTGCGCCAAAGCCGCTTGAGCTGGATGCAGGGTGGCGGATCCACGAAGTCAGCTTCAAGCCCTGGGCGGCCTGCCGCCATGCCCATCCGGTGATCGACTGTGCGCTGGAACTGCGGGCGCAAGGCAAGCTGACCGCGCCGTTCCGGGTTGAGACCTATGCCGATGCCATCGCCTTCTGCGACCGGCCCAACCCGGTGACCGAGGTCAACGCCAAGTTCAGCCTGCAGCACGCCGTGGCAGTGATCGCGAGCGGACGCGAGGCGCGGCCCGAGGACTTCACGCCTGAGGCGATTGCCGAACTGGCGGCACTGCGGGCAGAGGTTTCGGTTTCGGAAGATAAAGCAATTACAATGCGATACCCGGAACACTTCGGTGCCCGCCTCAATGGGTTGGAGCTGATCGACACGCGCGGTGATCCTGAGCGGCCGGTCGACGAGGCGGTGATCAAGCAAAAGATGCACACGCTCGCTGCCTGGGGCGGGCTGCCACCGGAAGAGGCGGAGCGCGCCTGCGCGCTGGCGCTGGAAGGCGATGATGCCGCGGCGATTGCCGATCTGCTTGAGGACTGGCTGGGATGAGCGCGACCGGCGATCTCCTCGCCTTTGCCGGGGCAGCGCACCGTCTGCCCGCGGCTGCGCGCGCCGACGCCGTGCGGCTACTCGGCGATACGCTGGCGGTCGGCGCGGCCGGCGTGAGCGCGCCGGGCGCGGAGGCGATCCTCACTGCGGCGCGGGCCATGGGCAATGGTGCCGAGGCCCGCCTGATCGGGACAGCAGAACGCTTACCCGCACCCGGGGCGGCCTTCGTCAATGGCTATCGCATTCACTGTCTGGAATGGGATGCGGTCCACGAACCGGCCGTGGTTCACGCCATGAGCGTGGTGACTGCGGCGCTGGGAGCCGCGATTGACCGCAAGGGTGGCTGCGATCCTGAAGCGGCGCTGGTGGCGCTCGCTATCGGTGTCGATGTTGCTTCGGGCCTTGGCATTGCCGCGGACTCGGCGCTCAGCTTCTTCCGTCCCGCCACGGCTGGTGTGATCGGCGCGGCGCTGGCGGTGGCGCGGATTGATGGCGCTCCGCTGGAGCACGCGCTGGGGCTAGCCTATTCGAGCGCGGCGGGGACGATGCAGGCGCACGTCGAAGGCTCAATCACCCTGCCGTTCCAGGTCGCCAATGCCGCCCGCGCGGCGGTGACAGCCAGCGATCTGGCAAAGGCAGGATTTACCGCGCCGCTCGATCCGCTGGAAGGGCCGTTCGGGTACTTCAAGCTGATCGATCAGGGCGACCTGTCACGCTACACGCGCGATCTGGGTCAGGTTTGGCGGATTGCCGAGATCAGCACCAAACCGTTTCCCTCCGGCCGCGCCAGCCATGCCGCGCTGGGTGCCTTGCAGGGCCTTGCCGGGCAGGACGTGGAGCGGATTGAGCTCGCCTGTCCGCCGTTGATCCACCGGCTGGTCGGGCGGCCCTACAAGCCGGACATGACCCCGGCCTATGCGCGCCTGTGCCTGCCGTTCCTGGCCGCGCTGATGCTGACTGACGGGCGGATCGACCCGCGCCGCTTCACGCCGGCAAACTTCGCCGATCCGTCGCTCGCAGCGCTGGCCGGCAAGGTCGGGCTGGTGGCAGATGGCAATGCCGATCCCAACGCCCTGTTCCCGCAGGAACTGCGCGTCACGGCCGGCGGGGTGACGCAGACCATCGCCGTGCCGCACACGCTGGGCAGCCCCGATGCGCCGCTCTCGCCCGTCCAAACGCAGGCCAAGCTGGACTTCGCCCGCGAACTCGCTCCGGCTGGGCATGACCCACGTCTGTTCACCGATCCCTTGACCTATTTCACGGACCCGACATGAGCTTCCCGACTTACTTTGAAGCCTTCGACATCAAGCAGATGCTGGCCGATTACCCGGTCGGGGATGCCTTTACCGCGCGCTATCGCAATATCAGCCGCGACGAGATCTTCGCGATCCAGGATGCCCAGTTCCGGCGGCTGATGCAGCGCGGCTGGCAGATCCCATTCTACCAGCGGCTATGGGGCGCGCAGGGGATCGAGCCCGGCGACATCACCGGGCTGGCCGACATCACCAAGCTGCCGGTCTATGACAAGACCGACCTGATGGCCTCGGTCAACGCGCACCCGCCTTACGGCGATTTCGACGGGCGTGGCAATACGCCGGTCGTGTTCCACACCACCAGCGGCACCACCGGTCGCCCGCAGCCGCTGATGTTCGGGCCCAAGGGGCGCGAGGTCACCAACCTGCTGGTCGGGCGGATGTACCGCTGGATGGGGCTGAAGCCGGAAGATGTGGTCCATTCGGTCTATGGCCACGGCATGATCAACGGCGGCCACTATATCCGCGAGGCGGTGACCCACTTCACCAATTCGCTCTTCCTTTCGGCCGGGACGGGGATCGAAACCCGCTCGGTCAACCAGGTCAACCTGCTGGCGGACTTCGGCGTTACGGTAATGGTGGGATTCGTAGATTACATCAGGAAGCTGGCCGAAGTAGCTGAAAATGAAAAACTTTTTGATCGGATCAAGCTGCGCATGATCATCGGTCATTTGGGCACGGAAGATCGCGCCGCGACCGAAGCCGCCTGGCACGGCGCCAAGGCTTATGACTGGTACGGGGTGGGCGATACCGGCTCGATCGCCGGCGAAGGGCCGGACCGGGATGGGCTCTATGTGTGGGAGGATGCCCAGTACCTGGAACTGCTCGATATCGAGAGCGGCACGCCGGTGGCCAAGGGTGAGACTGGCGATATGGTCGTCACCTGCCTGTTCAAGGACGACATCGCCCCCTGCATTCGCTTCAACACCCACGATATCACGCATGAGCTGGATGGACGGGGCGAGCTGGGCTTCAAGCGGATTGCCGGGTTCAAGGGCCGCAGCGACAACATGGTCAAGCTACGCGGCATCAACCTGTTCCCCCACGCCATTGCCGCGCTGATCGAGAACCGGCCCGACCTGACCGGCGAATATGTCTGCCACCTGCGCCGCGATGCCGCGACCAAGCGCGATGACATGGTGGTGACGATCGAAAGCCGCGGCGGCAGCGATGCCAGCGAACTGGCCGAAGTCCTGCGCCGGGGCCTTGGCGTCGAAGTGGCGGTGCAGCTCTGCGCACCCGGCGAAACAGCGGCAGCAACCCAGATCGATACCCGCCAGAAGCCGATCCGGCTGATCGACGAGCGCGGTGTGTGATGGAGGACCGCTGGGGCGCCTTCGTCGATCTTGATCCCGACGCCCAGGGCGGCGAGGGGCCGCTCGCAGGGCTGACCGTCGGCGTAAAGTCCAACATCATGGTCAAGGGCCTGCCCTGGACCGGCGGAATGGGCCTCTATCGCGATCGGATCGCGGGCCGCGATGCCGAAGTGGTCACCCGCCTGCGCGCGGCTGGGGCGGTGATCCTGGGCACAGTCAACATGCACGAAGCAGCATTGGGGGCCCTTACCGACAATGCCTTCTATGGCCGCACCCATAACCCGCACCGCCATGACTACACCCCCGGCGGCTCGTCTGGTGGCAGCGGTGCGGCGGTGGCGGCGGGGCTGTGCGATCTGGCGCTAGGCACCGATACGATGGGATCGGTCCGTATTCCGGCGGCCTATTGCGGGGTCTATGGCCTGAAGCCGACCGAGGGCGCGGTGAGCAGCGATGGACTGGCCTTTCTGGAGCCCTCGCTTGACTGCATCGGGCCGCTCGCCGCCAGCCTCGACATGCTGGAGCAGGCCTGGCCAATCCTGGCAAGCGATCCGGGCCATGCGGTCACGTTCAACCGCGCTTTCGTGCTTGGTCGCCAAGGTGAAGTTGCGGTTCAGCCTGCCGTCACGGCCGGTTTCGAAGCCGCGCTGCGCGCTCTGCCGTTGACGCCCACAATGCTCGACCTGCCCGACAGCCTGACCGACATCCGCATGGCCGGGCTGGTCAGTGCCGGACAGTGGCTGATTGCCGATCTTGGCCCCGAGTACCGCGAGGATAACCCGGGCCTGTCGGATGAGCTCAAGTTCATCCTGAAGATCACCGCCGGGATGGAGCAGCGCCCCGAAGTGCTGGCCCGTACCCGCACTGCCTTGCGTGAGGCGCTGGGCAGCGACGGCGTGCTGATCATGCCGACTGCGCCGCAAGTGGCCTTTCCCCACGGCACCCGCGCCCCGTCAAACCAGGCCGACTTCACCTGCCTCGCCAATGTCGCCGGGCTGCCCGCGCTGGCGCTACCGTCAGGATGGAGCAAGGATGGCCTGCCAGTCAGCGTCCAACTGGTCGGCCCGCCGGGCAGTGAGCCGGGCCTGATCGCGCTAGCCCGCCAGCTCGATAACCAGTTGCAAGCTTACCGCCGTCCGCCAAACATCGACATCTGAAGGGAGAGAAACCATGCGCATCGTCTGCCTGTTCAACCTGAAGGAAGGCGCCAGCCGCGAAGCCTATGAGGCCTGGGCCCGCGGCACCGACATTCCTGGCGTCAATGCGCTCGGCTCGGTGCGCGGCTTCACCGTCCACCGCGCCACCGGCCTGTTCGGTTCGGATGCCAAGCCGCCCTATGATTATATCGAGGTGATCGACATTCACGGGATGGATGCTTTCGTGGCCGATGTCTCCGATCCCGAATTCCAGAAGGTCGCCGCAGGGTTTGGTGAATTCACCGACAACCCCTGCTTCATCCTGACCGAGGACCTCTGAAAATGGGCCGGTTCGCGGGCAAGACGATAGTCGTCACCGGCTCGGGTAAGGAAAAGGGCCTGGGCCAGGGCATCCTGCGCCGTTTTGCCGATGAGGGCGCGAACTGCGTCGTCTCGGACTTGGCGATCGATGCCGAGGCCGAGGGCGTGGCCGAAGACCTGCGCGGGCGCGGTGTAAAGGTTGCGACGATTGCCTGCGACGTGTCCGATCCGGCCCAGTGCCAGGCGCTGGTCGATCAGGCGGTCGCGGCGCTGGGTTCGGTCGATGTCTTCGTCAACAACGCCGGGATCGGGTTCATGATGAAGCCGATGCTGGAGGTTGATCCGAAGGACTGGGCGACGGTCATCGCGGTCAATCTGTCGGGCGCGTTCTATTGCACCCAGGCGGCAGCCAAGGCGATGATCGCTGCCGGGCCAAAGGGACATTGGGGGTGCGGACGGATCATCAACATCGCCAGCCAGGCGGCCAAGACCGGCTTCCCGCACCTGCCGGCCTATGTCAGCTCCAAGCACGGCATGGTCGGCCTGACCCGCGCAACGGCGGTCGAGCTGGGCGCGCACGGGATCACCGTCAACGCGGTCTGCCCGAACCATGTCACCACCGGCCTGGGCGCGCAGCAGAACGAGTATTTCTCCAAGCTGCTCGGGTTCGACACGGTCGAGGCCTACCTCAAGAACATGGCCGCCAAGAACCCGATGGGCCGCCCGGGCCTGCCCAGCGATACGGCTGCTGCCTGCGCCTGGCTCGCCAGCGACGACGCCTTTTACGTCACCGGCGAGGCGCTCAACGTCTCGGGCGGCGAGGAGATGCATTGATGCGTGAGGAACGGATGGACCTGCCCGGCGACGCGAAGATGGCGCTGTCGGTCGTGGTCAATGTCGAGGAAGGCAGCGAGCAGACCATTGCCCGCGGAGACAAGGGGATGGAGCCGGTCGACGAGCTGGGCATCTTCATCAAGGCCCCGATCCGCAACTATGCGAACGAGAGCAACTACCTTTACGGGATCAAGGCCGGTGCGCCGCGCGTGGTCAAGCTACTGAAAGCTTTCGATATCATGGCAAGCTGGACGGTTGCCGCCCTGTCGCTTGAGAACCATCCCGAGATTGCCGAGGCCATCGTCGAACTGGGCCACGAGCCGGTCAGCCACGGCTGGCGCTGGGTCCACCAGTTCCGCTTGAACGAGGACCAGGAGCGCGAGTTCATCCGTAAGGCGGTGGCGAGCATCGAGCAGACCTGCGGCGTGCGCCCCTATGGCTGGCTGTCGCGCTATATGCTGACCGACAACACCCGCCGCCTGCTGATCGAGGAGGGCTTCTCGTACCACATGGACGATTACAGCGGTGACGTGCCGTTCTGGGATCGCGAGACGGTTCCGGAGCGGCCGATGGTGATCGTGCCCTATCAGCTCGACAACAACGACATGAAGATGTGGACCGATCCGGCCATGACTCCGGAGCAGTGGTTGGCCTATGCGATCCGCAACTTCGATCAGGTTTACCGCGAAGGGCTGGAAGGCAATCCCAAGATGATGAGCCTGGGGCTCCATCTGCGGATCATCGGCCGGCCGGGGCGAATCTGGGCGTTGGAGGAGTTCTTCCGCCACGTCCGCCAGCACGACGGGGTCTGGGTGACGACGCGCAAGGCGATTGCCGATAACTTTGCCCAGACGGTGCCGGCATGACGCTGCGGCTCACCACTGGCGAACATGTCGCCCGGCTGTTCATCGACCGGGCGGACAAGCGCAATGCCTTCAACCAGGCGATGTGGGAGCAGCTTCCCGAACTCGTGCTGCAGGCGATGGCCGATCCGGCGGTGCGGTTGCTGACGATCGAATCCGCCCATCCCGGCGTGTTCTGCGCCGGGGCGGACATTGCCGAACTCCTCGCCAACAAGGACGAAGCCCAGTGGCGCGCGGCCAACCAGGCCGCGATCAACCGCGCCCAGCACGTGCTCGCGCGGGCCGAAAAGCCGGTGATCGCCTATATCGATGGCGATTGTGTCGGCGGCGGCTGCGGAATTGCCCTGGCGGCCGACATCCGCGTCGCCACCCCGCGCGCACGGCTGGGGATCACCCCGGCCAAGCTGGGGCTGGTCTATCCGCTGCATGACACCAAGCTGCTGGTCGATCTGGTCGGGCCGGGGCAGGCCAAGCGGATGCTCTATACCGGCATGCTTCTCGATGCGCATGAAGCGTTGCGGATTGGGCTGGTGGATGAAATCGCCGCTAGCCCTGGCCATCTCGAAGACGTTATCGCGGCCAATTCGCTTCATTCGACCAGCGGCATGAAGCGCTTTGTCCGCCGCGTGCTCGATGGGCAGGCCGATGACGATGCGGAGACCTTGGAAGTGTTCGCACAGGCCTTCACCGGGCCCGATTTCCTCGAAGGGACCAGCGCCTTCGTCGCCAAGCGCAAGCCGGAGTTCAAATGATGGCCATTCCCCACGGAACGATCATGGGCGGGCTCTCGGTGGTGCCGGACCTGGCCGCTGCGCTGGCCGATTACCAGGGTGTGCTGAAGCTTGACCTGATTCACGAAGGCCCGCTGCCGGAGGACCTCGCGGCCAGCTGGGGCTGTCCGGCCAGCGCCGGCGCGCGCCATGCCGTGCTGCGGCCCAAAAGCGGCAACCCGTGCTGGTTCCGGCTGGTCGAGCAGCCCGACCATCCCGAATTCAAGCCCACGACCACCTTCGGCTGGGGCGCGTTCGAGTGCACGGTCGAAGACGTGTTCGGCTGGCCCGACCGGCTCAAGGGCAGCGGCTTCACCATCGTTGGCGAACCGCGCGAACTGCCGGGGATGGACGCCTTTATCCCGATGCAGGTGCTCGGTACCGGGCGCGAGATGGTTTACCTGAACCAGGTCTTTGGCGACATGGCGAACGTCGATCTGCCGCGCGCCCAGTCGATCACCGACCGGATCTTTATCGTCATCCTGGGCACGCCGAGCCGGGCGGAGTCTTGCCGCTGGTACCAGGAGCGGCTGGGGCTGGAGCCGGTCGACACCTTCGAACTGCCCTATGCCATGATCAACGACGCCTTCGGTCTGCCGGCTGACACCATCACCGCGCTGACCATGGTCCAGGCCGGACGGATGCCGATTGTCGAAGTCGACGATTACCCCGCGCAGGCCCGGCCGCGCGCCCGTCACGCCGGGATGCTCCCGCCGGGCAATGCGCTGGTAAGCCTGGCGATGCGCGATCTGGATGCCTGCAAGGTGGACTGGATTGCACCGCCAGTGCCTCGCGATGGCGCGCTTTACGAAGGCCGCCGCGCGGGCACCTGCCTGGGCTATGCCGGCGAATTGATCGAACTGGTGGAGGTGGGATAATGGCGCTCTATTGCATTCACGCGATTGATGGACCCGAGGGTGCACAAATCCGCCCGCGGCTGATCGGGGCGCACCTGGCCCATGTCGAGGCCAATATCGATCGCTATTTCGTCGCCGGTCCGCTCAAGAATGCGGAAGGGCAGACCATCGGCTCGATGCTGGTGGTCGAGGCGGCGGATGAGGCCGATGCCCGCGCTTTCCTAAATCGGGATCCCTATGCCGGGGCCGGTCTGTGGAGCCAGATCCACATCGCGGCCTTTGCCGCCGTGGCGGGCACCAGTGTGGGCGGAGCGGCCTGGAAGAACTGACCGCCCCGTTTTAGCCCTTACTTTACGCCCATTTCCTTGAGCAGGTTATCGGCGCCGTCGACCTTGTCCATGACCCACAGCATATAGCGGTGGTCGACATGGATGGTGCGGTTGATCTCCGGGTTGAAGCGCCAGTCGGAGATGACCCCGTCAAGCGTGCCGTCAAAGGCCAGGCCAACCAGCTCGCCCTTGGCGTTGAGCGTGGCTGAGCCGGAATTGCCGCCGGTGATGTCGACCGTGGTCAGGTAATTGACCGGCAGCGTGCCGAGTTCGGGTGCGGTATAGCTGCCATAGTCCTTGGCCTTGATCAGCGCGATCGCCTTTTCCGGTGCGTCGAATTCGCCCTTGCCGGTGTGCTTGGCGGCCATGCCTTCGGCGGTGGTGAAGGCGCTCCAGGCTACGCCGTCCTGCTTGCGGCCGGTGACCTTGCCCCAGGTGATCCGCAGCGAAGAGTTGGCATCGGGATAGACCGGCTTGCCCTGTTCGCGGGTGAAGGCCATCCGCCCGGCCATGACCGTGCGCTGCGCTTCGTTCAGCTTGCCGCTTTCGTCCTTTTCTTCGTCCAGCCGCTTCTGGCTCCAGGGATAGGCCGCTACCGCCAGCTGGATGAACGGATCGGTCGAGGCCTCGAACTCGGCCGCCGGCTTGTCGAGCCAGGCGAGGCGCGTGGCCGTGTCGGCCAGCTTGGTCTCGCCATAGAGCTTGTCCAGACCGATAGTGTCGAGCTTGGTCAGCAGGGCATCGTTGCGCTCGCCTGCCGGGACCGCACGGTAATGGGTCAGCGCCCATTCCATGATCTGGCGATCGACGCCGGCGTCAAACCGGCGCTCGATCTGCTTCAGCCCTTCGCTTCGCGGGGTGCGGTCACGGTCCTGGAAACCAGTTTCGCGAAGGGCGTCGGGCTTTTCGCGCTCTTTGGCCCAGCGGTACAGCGTGGTCGCGGCTGACAGCAGCTGCGCGCGGCCAAGCTGGCCCATGCGAATGTCGTTCACCGCACGCTTGTCCTGCGCGGCGAGCAGGGCGTCGAGCTTGGCGAGCGCTGGGCCGTAGGCCGCCTGGCGCTTGAGATCGGCGGCAACCCAGGCGCGGAAGGCCTTGTCTTCTTCGTCCTTCGCCTCGATCAGCCGGATTGCATCGGCCCCGGCCATCTGGCCCAGCAGGTTCTTTTTGGTGTTGTCGGCACCCTTGACGCTGCTGGCATACTTGATCTGCGCAGCCTGGTTGCCTGCGGTCAGCTTGTTCACCAGGTCCGAATAGTCGGACAGCAGCTTCTGGTTGAGCGGATAGCGATCGGCGAAGACTGACTTGGTCTCGCTCGCCATGCGCCAGCGGTTGGTGTTGCCGGGGAAGCCCGCCAGCATCACGAAATCACCGTCCTTCAGCCCGTCCTTGGCCAGCGTCAGCCAGGACTTGGGCTGGTAGGGGACATTGTCCTTCGAATAGCTGGCCGAGCTGCCATCCGGGCCGACATAGGCGCGGTAAAAGCCGAAGTCGCCGGTGTGGCGCGGCCACTGCCAGTTGTCGGTCTCACCGCCGAAATTGCCGATCCCGCCAGCGGGGGCATAGACCAGGCGGACGTCCTTGATCTCCAGCTGCTGCTGCAGGAAGTAGCGCTCCCCGCCAAAATAGCTGCGCACATCACAGCGGCGGTTTGGCTGCTTCTCACACGCGGCGATCAGCACCTTGCGGTTGGCATCCATCCGGTCATAGCGCTGGCGGCTGGTCAGCTTGGGGGTGACGCCCTTAAGCATGTCGGTGGTGACGTTGCGCAGGTCCTCGATCACGTAGATCCGGGTGCCGGGCGCGGCAGGCAGTTCGGCGCTCTTGTCCTTGGCCAGGAAGCCGTCGGTCAGGTAGTCCTGCCCAGGCTTCGAATTGTACTGGATCGAGCCGTAGACGCAGTGGTGGTTCGAAACGACCAGCCCCTGCGGCGAAACGAACGAGGCCGAGCAGCCGCCCAGCGAGACGATCGCGTTCATCGGAGCCTTGGTCAGGTCAGCCAGCTGTTCGGGCGGCACCTGCGCGCCGGCTTCCTTCATCTGGGCGGCCACTTCGGCCATCTGGCTGGGCAACCACATGCCTTCATCGGCGGCGGCCGGAGCGGCCAGGGCCAGTACCGATACGCCGGCAGCAATCATGCGAAACGTCATTCAGCTCTCCACGTCAGTTCTTGCGCGCACCGGAATCACCCGGCCGCGAATGGAGCGCGCCAAAGCGCAACTTCGCGCGCGCCGCAAGCTGGATCGTGGGGCAGGGTGGTCAGGGGGCCGGGTCGGGCTTCACATCCGGCGTGGTGTTGTCCATGTCGCGCCAAAGCAGCCAGCCCTTGCCCGCGCGCTTGTAGATCAGCATTGAGCGGCCGGCGGTGCGGATCGCAGGTTTGCCGGGAAGCTGCGCGGTCATCCAGTACTTGGCGACCAGCACGCCCAGTTTGCCCTCGATCGCGATATGCTCAGGCTCGAAGCGGAAAGCGACCGTGGCGCCCTGGTCCTTGAACCGGCGCAGGTAAGCGATGATCGCGTCGGCGCCCTTGGCGACCGGGGCCTTGTCGGTCATCAGCCAGGCGTCATCGGTGTAGAGCTTGCGCAGGGCCGCCCAGTTCCCGGCCGAATAGGCCGCGTTCCACAGGTCACCCTGCGCGGCAATCTCGGCCTTCTGGTCGCGCGCGAGGGCGGCGGATGGCAGCAGCGCCAGCACGAGGGCAAGCAGTAGGGTTCGGATCATCGCAAGGCTCCTTCAGGACCGGATGGCCAGCATTGCAAAGATGTCCGGACAAATCCATAGTCCTTGGCATCGGAGGGACTGCGATGCGCTTGATCCTGATTGCTGCTGCCACCCTGGCGCTAAGTCAGCCTGCTGCGGCGGAAGACGCGCGCACAATCATCAGCAAGGCCGCTGAGGTGGCCGGGGGTGAGACCTGGCTCAGCCCGGCGACTTTGCGGCTGGAAGGGCGGGCGGAGTTCTATGCGCCCAATCAGCCCGGCGTGGTTCGCCGCGCTGAAAGCTATGTGATGTGGCGGGTGCTCGATCCGAACCGCACCGTGGCCCACGGGCCAGAAGGCAAGGTGCGGATCACCGCGCGTTCGGGCGGCAAGCTGCTGTTCGATGTCGGCTATGATGGCGAGACGACGTGGAACGAAAAGGGCGTAGTGCCCAAGGCAGAGGCCGATGCCTATTGGGCCGCCAACTTCGGCTTCGGCATAATCCGTATGGCGCTGAAGCAGGGCTTCAAGCTGGAGCGTGCGCCGGACCGGACTGTGGATGGCCATGCGCTCGACATGGTGCGGATCGTCGATCCGTCCGGCCAGGCCACACTGTTCGGGATCGACGCCAAGAGCCGCTACATCCGCTACATGGGCTTTGCCACCCCGCGCGGCTGGCACGAGCGGGTCTATGACGATTTCGTGTTCTTCCGCAGCCCGCGCTGGCTGCAGGCGCGCAGCGTCACGCTGTTCTACAACGGCGTGCGGCAGAACACGGTCTATTGGGACAAGGCCGTGGTCGGCCAGCCGATCGATCCCGCCACCTTGGCCATGCCTGCCAGCTATGGAGCCAAACCATGACCGCCTGGATGATCGTAACTGCCCGGATTCACGACCGCGAAAAGTTCATCACCGGCTATGGCCCGGCAGCGGCCAAGCTGATCGGGCAGTTCGGCGGCAAGTACATCGTCCGCGCCCCTGGCGCCCAAGTGCTGGAGGGGGAGGGCTGGCCCGGCGCCTCGGTGGTGATTTCCGAATGGCCCGACAAGGCCGCGATCTTGGCCTTCTGGAACTCGCCCGAATATGCCGAGGTGAAGAAGCTGCGCGAGGGGCTGGCCGACGTGTCGATCCAGGTGATCGAGCAACCGGGCTAGAGCAGCAGCACCGCAAAGCCCAGCGCGGTCAGGAAGCTGGCCAGGGTGGCTGTCACCACCGGGATCGTCGCGCGCCAGCCCATGTCGAGCAGCAGGTCCATCCGGCTGCGCATCGCAGTGGCAGTGACCGCCAGCAGCAGCAGCCCCTTGGAGGCGATCAGCGCATAATGGCTGATCACCTGCGGCACGGTCACCACGCTGTTGAGCACGACCGTCGCCAGGAAAGCAGTGATGAACCAGGGCAGCGCCAGGCGCTTCCACACCGGCTGGGCCGCGCCGCCCGCCGAGCCACCACCCAGCATCAGGCTGACCAGCACGACCACCGGGGCAAGCAGGGCGACGCGCGCCAGCTTGACGATCGTGGCATAGGATCCCGCCGCGTCCGAGAAAGCATAGCCGCCGCCGATCGCCTGGGCGACATCGTGGATTGACGCGCCGATCAGGAAGCCGGCCTGCTGATCGGTCAGGTGCAGTTCGGCGGCAAGCGCGGGGTAGACTGACATGGCAAAGGCGCTGGCGAGGCTGACGCCGACCAGGGTCAGCGCGAACTGGGCCTGGCTCAATCGCTCCTTGCCGATCACGCCGTAGAGCGCCAGCGCCGCGCTGGCCCCGCAGATCGCGGTCGAGCCGCCGGCGAGCATCCCGGCATACTTGGACTGTGTAGCAAAGCGCGCGCCGGCAATCCCGGCGAAGAAGGTGGTTGCCATCACCACCAGCAGCGCCAGGAACGGTGCGGCACCCAGCGCTGTGATCTGTTCGATCGTCACCTGCAGGCCCAGCACGACAATCCCGACCCGCAGGCAGGTGCGCGAGGCGAAGTCGAGCCCCGGATGCGAGCGCGGCTCGCGGGCGATGAAGTTCAGCGAGAGGCCGATCAGCAGGCCCAGCAGGATGATCGGAAAACCGTAATGCTCTGACAGCCAGGCTGCTGCCGCCGCTGCTACGCCGCAAATGGCGAGGCCAGGAAACAGGCCGGCCTTCTTGCTCTCAGCCTGGGCGGTCAGCTCGGCCAGGTGCAGCTCACCATAAAGATCGCCGCCGTGGGGCAGGGCGTCCCAATCGATCGCGGGTCGGGTGACCACGTTTCTGTCCTGCGGTGTCATATTGCCCTTCCCTTATCCCCGCGAAACGTTAGTCTGCAAGCAACGAAAAAACAAAATCTGGGGAAGAGCCATGGCCATGGGCGGCGCAAACCACACCGAAGCAAGTCTGATCCGTTCACGCAACCTGCTGATCGGGCTGCTGTTTTTTGGCACGATCATCAATTACGTCGATCGCCAGGTGCTCTCGCTGCTCAAGCCCAGCATCGAGGCGGAATATGGCTGGGGCGATGCCGAGTTTGCGCACTTCGCCTCGATGTCGCAGCTGGCGGCCGCCTCGGCGCTGATCTTTGTCGGCTACCTGCTCGACCGGTTTGGCGTGCGGCGGGCCTATGGGACGGCGGTGGGCCTGTGGAGCCTGGCGGGCATAGCCCATGCCTTTGCTGCGACGGTCACCCAGTTCGTTTCCGCCCGCGTCGCGCTGGTCGCGGCCGAAGCGATCAATACCCCGGCGGCGGTCAAGGCAGCGGCCGTGTTCCTGCCGCTAAAGCAACGCTCGATGGCAATGGGGATCGTCAATTCGGCCCCCAACCTGGGTAACATCATTGCGCCGCTGACCGTCATTCCCTTTGCTGCGATGTTTGGCTGGCATGCGGCGTTTATCGTTACCGGCTTGATCGGCTTCGTCTGGTTGGCCTTCTGGATCGGCGGCACGCGCCGGTTGCAGCCGGTCGCCGATACGCTGGTCGAAGCGGCCAAGCCTTCATTCGGTGAGGCGCTGAAGGACAAGGTGACCTGGGCGATCGCCGGCGCTAAGGCGCTGACCGACATGTTCTGGTGGTTCTTTACCTTCTGGCTGCCCGACCTGTTCGTGAAGGTCTTCGGTCTCAGCCAGCAGGAACTGATCGGACCGACCGCGCTGGCCTTTACCCTGGCGGCTGTTGGCGCGCTTTCGGCCGGGGTGGTCTTCCCGCGCCTGCTGGCGCGCGGGATGAGCGTCAACCGCTCGCGCAAGACGGCGCTGCTGATGTACGCGCTGATTATCGTCCCGATCCCACTGGCGCTGACCGCCAACAGCCCGTGGACCGCCGCCGCGATCATCGGCATGGCGCTGTTTGCGCACCAGGGCTTCTCCACCAACATCTTCGGCTTTGCCGCCGATGCCGTACCCACTTCACGCGTCGGCACGGTTATGGCGATCGGGGCGATTGCCGGGAACCTCGCCGGCTTCGGCATCCAGGAAGCGACTGGCTGGTTGCTCACCAACGGTCACGGCTACACCCCGCTGTTTTACGGCGCGGCGGTATCCTATCTGCTGGCGCTGGGCGTGATCCACTTCCTGGTGCCGCGGATCGTGGCACATGATGAGGGGTGAGCGCGGCATAAGCCAACCGCATCGCTTGGTGATCGTGAGCTAACCATGCCCGAGTTGTCGTGGCCTGCGACCTGGCAATGACCAGGGAATGGTGGGCATAAGAAAAGGCCCCCTGCCGCGAGGCAGGGGGCCTTTCTATATGGCCGCCAGGGCCGGGCTGGATCAGAAGCTGAACCGGCCCGTCACACCCCAGTAGCGGTCCGCATCGCGCGGGATCTGATAGCGGTACGACCCGCCAACGCCGCCGTTCACGATTGCGGCCGGATAGGCCTTGTCGAACAGGTTGCGGACCACGAAGGTCAGCTTCCACTTGTCGTCCGGATCGACCAGGCCGACCTGGGCATTGACCAGGGCATAGGCCGGGATCGTGCCGAGCTGGCGCTGCACAGCATCCGCCGCGAACAGCGAGAGCTGCTTTGACTGGAAGTTGGTCGAAACACCAAAGGCGAGGTTGGCGAAGCTGCCGGTTTCGATGGTGTGATCCACCGCCAGCGAGCCCTTCCAGACCGGAGCATAGCCCAGCTTGGTCCCGGCCGGGATCGAAGCCGCGCCGAGCGGAGCCTTGAAGTTCACGACGTGGGCGTCGTTGATCGACAGGCCGCCGCTGATGTTGGTGTTGCGACCAACGCGGTAGTTCATGTCGATTTCGATGCCCTTGGTCGAAACCGTGCCCGCGTTGGTGAAGCGGGTCACCACCACGCCAGCCACCAGATCCGGGTTGTTGGCCTGGAAGTTGTTGTAGCGGGCATAGTAGGCAGCGATGTTGAAGGTCAGCGCGCCATCAAGCAGCGTGTTCTTCAGGCCGAGCTCGAACGAGTTCGAGGTTTCCGGCTCGATCACGTTCGTGCCGGTGCCGGTCAGGTTGAAGAATACGTTGTAGGCCGGACCCTTATACCCGCGGGCGTAGGTGACATAGGCCATCGTGTCGTCGTTCAGGTCGAACTGGAAGCCGGCCTTGCCCGACAGGTTGTCGTTGCTGGTTTCGGCAGTCCAAGGAACCCCGTTCGACGCGGCAACGGCAGCCGTTGCAGCCGCACCCGGCGCAGTGCCGAGGCCGAGCAGACGGATGTACTCGTTATAGACGCCTTGATCGAAGTTCGGCTGGATCCCCGGGCCGGTCAGCGGCGAGACGCGCTTGTGGAAGACCGATAGCTTGTCATGCGTGTAGCGCAGACCCGCGATGAAGCGGATCGTGTCCGACAGCTTGTAGGTCGCCTGGCCGAACACCGCGAAGTTGTTGAAGGTCGAACCGAAGGTCGCCGAACCCGACGGCGTGGTCGAGGGGTTGGCGAATGCGCTGCCGCAGGGCACCAGCGAGGTGGTCGGCGCACCGGCAGCGGCGGTGCACTGGGTCACGTTGCGGGTAAAGGTCCGCTCCGATTCAGCGCGCGAGTAGAACGCCCCCAGCACATAGGACAGCGCCTGGTCGGCAGGCGAAGTCAGGCGCAGTTCCTGGGTAAGGGTGTTCGAGGTCTGCGGGCCGCTGTCATGCAGCTGGGCGAAACCGACATAGGCGCGGTCAAGCCAGTCACCGTCACGGATTTCGGTGTTGTCCCAGCCGCGATAGGCGGTGATGCTGGTCAGGGTGTGATCGCCCAGCGCCAGATCGCCCTGGAACGAAACGCCCCAGCCTTCTTCGATCGTCGAGGTGACCAGGTTCTGCGCAACCGCGCGGGTATCGGCACCCAGCGGGGTCGGCAGGGCCAGGAAGCCCAGGCTGGTGGTCGGCGCACCCGCGCCGGTCAGCGCGCCAGTGGCGATGATATCAGCGCAGCAATCGTCGTCGTTCTTGTAATAGTCGGCGGCGAGGTAGAGGCGCAGGTCGTCGCTCGGCTCGTACAGGAACTGGCCGCGCACACCGTAGTGCTTGTAGCCGTTGACCCACTCATTGGTGGTGGTGTTGCGGATGTTGCCGTCATACTCGCCGTAGAAGGCGGTCAGGCGGGCGGCGAGGTCCTGGCCGAGCGGCAGGTTGACCGCGCCCTTCAGGCGGAACTCGTTGCGATCGAAGTAGCTGGCTTCGAGGCTGCCGCCGAAGTCCATCTTCGGCATCTGGGTGGTGATGTTGATCACACCGGCCGAGGCGTTCTTGCCGAACAGCGTGCCCTGGGGGCCGCGCAGCACTTCCATCTGGGCCACGTCGACCATGTCGGAGAAGGCTTCGCCCGAACGCGAATAGACCACGCCGTCAACCACGGTCGAGACCGAAGGCTCACCCGCGATCGAGAAGGTGGCCGTGCCGACGCCGCGCAGGAAGATCGTCTGGTTAAGCGTCGTGCCTGACTTCAAGAAGTTCAGCGAAGGCACCATCTGGGCGGCGCTTTCGATCGACGGACGCGAGGCTTCGGCCAGGCGTTCGCCGCTAAGCACCGAAACGGCGACCGGCACGTCCTGGACGTTTTCCGAGCGCTTCTGGGCGGTGACGACGATTTCGCCGGGGGCGCCTTCGTCTTCATTGGCCGCGTCCTGGGCATAGGCCGGAGCGGCAAAAGCGACCATGGCCAGCGCTGCCAGGGGCAGGGCCGACGAGGTGCGAAGCATCGACTTCATGGATGTTCCTCCCTTGCACCGGGGGCCTCCTGCCCCGCGGTGGAATTCTCCTCTGCCGGAGGGATTCACCCTTCCGGTTGGTGCTTGAATTGCGGCGAGACGGTCGATATGTCAAGCGGTGTCATACGGGACAAGCGTGGATCGCGGGCCGCTTGTGACATTGTCGCAACAGCGCGGACGAGAGGCTGGGGGAATGGAGTTGGAAGCCGGGTTTTCGGCGGTTGAGGGCGGTTTTGACCTGCGCTTCGCAGGCCGGCTGGTGCTGCGCCATCGCCCCGATGCACCGGTGCTCGACTCAGCCCGCGGCAATCCGAGCGTCCTGATGTACCGCGGCAACTTCAAGATCGACGATGCGCCTGAAGGGCAGCTCACGCCGCTCGATTGTGCGCTAGAGGATGGCGCGGTAACGCTGTCGCATCAGGGCGCAGCGGTGGCGCGGCTGGAGCTGGCTGACAATCGGCTGACCGTTACGCTGCTGACCCCCGGGCATGACCGCATCAGCCTGCGCTGGCATGCCGAGCCCGGCGAAA
Source organism: Novosphingobium ginsenosidimutans (assembly GCF_007954425.1). Lineage (NCBI taxonomy): Bacteria > Pseudomonadati > Pseudomonadota > Alphaproteobacteria > Sphingomonadales > Sphingomonadaceae > Novosphingobium > Novosphingobium ginsenosidimutans. Next base: position 2,263,180 of record NZ_CP042345.1, read on the forward strand.
CCGTCTGGGGCGGGGGCGAGCAGATGAGCTACTTCGCCCTCAACGGCCGCGAGTTCCCGATGTGGACCAGCGAGCCGGGCGTCGGCCGCGACAAGACCACCGAGCTGACCCGCCAGATGGACGAAAGCGGCATGGCGGGCGGGGATTACTACCACACCAATTACCCGCAGCCGACGATCCTGACCTCGCGCTGGCTGGCCGTGCACCTCGATGCCGCCTGCTACTCCGTGATCGACTGCGCCGATCCGGCCCACCACGCTTTCGCGGTGTGGAGTAGCGCGGCGACTTTCGAACTTTTCGCCGCCGACGGTCCGCAGGACTTGGTCGGCCAACTCTCCACTCGCTTCGGCCGCCAGCCGCCGCTGCCCGACTGGGCGATTGGCGGGGCGATTGTCGGCCTGAAGGACGGGACCCGCAGCTTCGAGCGGCTGGAAGGCTTCATCCAGGCCGGCGCTGCCGTTTCAGGCCTGTGGTGCGAGGACTGGGCCGGGATCCGCGAAACCAGTTTCGGTCGGCGCCTGTTCTGGGACTGGCGGCGCGACAACCAGCGCTATGCCGACCTGCCGCAGCGCATCGCTGCGCTGCAGGCGCGCGGCATCCGCTTCCTCGCCTATGCCAACCCCTACCTCTGCAACGACGGCATCCTCTATGAAGAGGCGCTGGAGGGCGGGCATTTTTGCCTGAAGCCCGACAGCGACGAAGTCTATCTGGTCGATTTTGGCGAGTTCGATTGCGGCGTGCTTGATTTCACGCGGCCGCAAACCCGCGACTGGTTCGCCGAAAAGGTGCTGGGCAAGGAAATGCTCGACATCGGCATCTCCGGCTGGATGGCCGATTTCGGCGAATACCTGCCGACCGACGTGCGGCTGGCCGATGGCTCGGATCCGATGGAAGCGCACAACCGCTGGCCCGTGCTGTGGGCCGAGGTCAATGCCCAGGCCGTGGCGAGCCGGGGCAAGACCGGCGATGCCGTATTCTTCATGCGCGCCGGGTTCTCGGGCGTGCAGGGCCATTGCCCGCTGCTGTGGGCCGGCGACCAGTCGGTCGATTTCACCCGGCATGACGGGATCGGCACGGTCATCACCGCAGCGCTATCGGCGGGCCTCGTCGGCAATGCCTACAGCCACTCGGACTGCGGCGGTTACACTTCGCTGCTCGGCAATGTTCGCACGGTGGAGCTGATGGAGCGGTGGTGCGAGCTGGCGGCCTTCGCCCCGGTCATGCGCAGCCACGAAGGCAACCGGCCCGACGATAACTTGCAATACGATTCCACGCCTGAGCTGCTGGCCTGCTTTGCGCGCTGGAGCCGGGTCCATGCGCACCTTGCACCCTATGTCCGCCACCTTTGCAACGAGGCGGTCGAGCTGGGCCTGCCGGCGCAGCGCCCGCTGTTCCTGCACCATCCCGATGATGCGAGCCTTTACGCGGTGCAGGACCAGTACCTTTATGGTGCCGATCTGGTCGTCGCGCCGGTGATCGAGGAGCGCGCGCGCGAACGCCAGGTGATCTTGCCGGGTGAAGGGGAATGGGTCCATGCCTTCACCGGCGAGACCTTTTCTGCTGGCACCCATATGGTTGCCGCTCCGATTGGCTGTCCGCCGGTATTCTATCGTGCGCAAAGTGGTTACGCCGAGCTTTTCCAAGGGCTACGTCATCCATGAGCGAGCGTTCCAACATTCGCGATGTCGCCGCGCGGGCCGGGGTGGCGGTCAAGACCGTCAGCCGTGTGCTCAACGGCCATCCCTATGTCTCGGCCGATACCAAGGCACGCGTCGAAGAGGCGATGAAGGCGCTCGATTTCCGGCCTTCGGTCGCGGCGCGCATCCTCTCAGGCGCGAAGAGCAATCAGGTCGCGCTGATCTACGATAATCACAGCCCCTACTACATGTTCCAGATCCAGACCGGCTGCTGGGACGTCTGCCGCGCCAAGGGCATCCGCCTGCTGGCCCAGCCGGTCGACGTGGCCGACCCCGCGGTGGGAGACCAGGTGCGCGGCCTCGTGACCGAAACGCAGGTTGACGGGATCATCCTGTCATCGCCGGTGACCGATTGCGAGCCGGTGCTGCGCGCGCTGGAGGCGATGGACATCCCCTTCGTGCGCATCTCCCCCGGCACCAATCACGCGCTGACCAGTTCCGTCTTCATGGATGATGCCCAGGCTGCCGATGACATGACGACGCACCTGATCAACGCCGGTCACCGCCGGATCGGGTTCATCAAGGGCCACCCCAACCACAAGGGCTCGGAAGACCGCCTGACCGGCTATCGCCGCGCGCTCGACCGGGCCGGAATTCCCTTCGATCCGGTGCTGGTCTGCGATGGTGAGTTCGATTTCGATTCCGGCGTGCGCGGCGGGAACCGCCTGCTCGACCTGCCCGAGCCCCCGACCGCAATCTTCGCCTCGAACGACGATATGGCCGCCGGGGTCCTCGCCGTCGCGCACGATCGCAATATCGAGCTGCCGACTGAGCTCTCGGTCGCCGGGTTTGACGATACGACGCTGGCCCGCACGGTCTGGCCGCCGCTGACCACGATCCACCAGCCGATGGCCGAACTGGCGCAGACAGCGGCGGAAATCCTGATCGAAGGGGGCGACATCACCCATCGCCGCCTGCCGCACCAACTCATCGAGCGCGCATCCGTCGCGCCGCCATACAGGAAGATATCATGAGCGAACTGCCTCTCCCGCCCGTCACCCGCCAGCTTGGCGCCAGCGGGATCGAAGTTTCCCCGATCGCCTGGGGGATGTGGCGCCTGGCCGAGAACGGCCGCACCGCTGCCGAGGCGGCCCGGCTGGTTCACGCGGCGCTCGATGCCGGGATCACTTTCCTCGATACGGCCGATATCTATGGCTTCAACGGCAGCGGCGGGTTCGGTGATGCTGAGGCGCTGCTGGGCGAAGTCCTGGCCGCCGAACCGGGCCTGCGCAGCCGCATGGTCCTCGCCACCAAGGGTGGTATCATGCCGCCGCTGCCGTATGACCAGAGCGCCGCTTACCTGCGCAAGGCGATCGATGCCTCGCTGACCCGGCTGAAGACCGATAGCGTCGAGCTGTGGCAGATCCACCGCCCGGATATCCTGGCCCATCCGCAGGAAGTGGCGCGCGTGCTGGATGATGCGGTGGCGGCGGGCAAGATCCGCACGCTCGGCGTCTCCAACTTCACGCAAGCGCAGACTGCCGCGCTCAATCACTTCCTCGGTCACAAACTGGTTTCGACCCAGCCCGAGATCAGCCCGCTGCGGATCGACTGCTTCGAGAACGGCGAGCTCGATCAGGCGATGATGCTGGACCTCACCCCGCTGGCCTGGTCGCCGCTCGGCGGCGGGCGCCTCGCCAAGCCGGAAAGCGCGCGCGATAACGCCATTTGCGCCGCGCTTGACAAGGTGGCGGGCGAGGCTGGCGTCTCGCGCTCGGTCGCCGCCTATTCGTGGCTGATGGTGCACCCCGCCGGAATCATTCCGATCATCGGCTCGCAGCAGGTGGAACGGATTGCCGAAGGCGCCGCCGCGCTGAAGGTCCGCTGGACCCGGACCGACTGGTACGCCGTGCTGGTCGCCGCGCGCGGCGTGCCGCTGCCTTGATACCGATCAAGGCGGGCTGGGGCGCGAACGTCCAGAGACCCGCCACAAAACTGACCTGACGGAGAGACTGCCATGACCGCCCAAAACCCGCCCGAAATCGCCTGGTTCTCGGCCCTGTGCGACGACGATTACGAGTTCCTCGGCGTTCCCGATCAGTACCTCAAGTCCAGCTGGGAGCATTGCCGCAATATTGTGATGCGCGCCGAAGAGGGCGGGTTTGACAATATCCTGCTGCCCTCGGGCTATGAACTGGGGGTCGATACCACCGCCTTCGCCGCCGCCGTTGCCACGCAGGTTAAGCGGATCAAGCTGCTCTGGGCCACCCGCATGGGTGAGGACTGGCCGCCGCAGCTGGCCCGCCGCATCGCCACGATCGACCGGATCCTGGGCCCCAATGCCGCCGGCACTGGCGGGCGTCTCAACGTCAACATCATCTCCTCGCCGATGCCTGGTGAGACAATGGACAGCGCCCCGCGCTACCGCCGCGGGACCGAGGTGATGAAGATCATCCGCACGCTGCTCAATGGCGAGCACCTCGATTTCCAGGGCGAGTTTTACCAGCTCAAGCTCGATCCGGCGCGGATCAGCACAATCTCGGGCAAGTGCCCCAATCTCTACTTCGGCGGCCTCAGCCACGAAGCGCGCGAATGCGCTGCCGAGGCGGCCGACGTCTACCTGATGTGGCCGGACAAGATGGAAAACGTCCGCGAAGTCGTCACCGACATGAAGGCCCGCGCCGCCGCCAAGGGCCGCACCCTCAAGTTCGGCTATCGCGCCCACGTGATCGTGCGCGAGACCGAGGACGAGGCGCGCCTTTATGCCGACCGGCTGCTGTCCAAGCTTGATGACGAGATGGGCCGCGCAATCCGGGAAAAGAGCCTGGATGCCCAGAACTACGGCGTCCAGCGCCAGCAGGAGCTGCGCAGCGCCGCCGATGGCGATGGCTTTGTCGAGGAGAACCTGTGGACCGGCATCGGCCGCGCCCGCTCCGGCTGCGGCGCGGCGATTGTCGGCAACCCCGATCAGGTCATTGCCAAGCTGCGCGCCTATCAGGAGGCCGGAATGGAAGCCTTCATCCTCTCCGGCTATCCGCACATGCAGGAATGCGACATGTTCGCGCGCTATGTCCTGCCGCAGATCCAGCACGCGCCGATTGCGGGTTAGGCGTCAAACTTTCCGCCATTGCGGGGGAAGGGTGGGGCGCATTTTCCTACACCGCCGCGATCCGGTACATTCGCGGCTGGTCATTCCTATCGTGGAGTGCGGCAGGGGTTGGACCTGGGCATGGAATTTTTTCCGACCAACCGGGCGGATTGACCTGTTTCACAGTTAAGTAACTGAAATATAACGAAAAACTAATGTTGGGAAAAGCGGACTCAGTGTCAACTGTGTCAACTTGAGCGTAACGCTGCCCGGTCAGGTCGGGCCTAGGCCCTGATCTGGCCTATCCCCTGATCTGGTACGCCACCTCGAAATCGCCCCAGCGGCGGCCCTGGATGACCACCGGGGAGTAGACGTTGCGGACCGTGACATAGTTGGTGCCGTCGCCTTCCTGGCGGTAGACTGTCATGAAGAACGGTGCCTGGCTGGCCTTGGCCTGCTTGTCGACATCGTCGAGCAGGATGCGGCCATTGCGGCAGTACTTGGTGTCATGCGCCAGCTCGCCGATCGGCGCGCGCGAGTGTTCGGTGACGTGGGTCGGCAGGAAGCCGTTCATGTCGGCGGCGCTGCACATGATGACGCTGGGGTGGGTGATGCGCAGGCGGTCGAACAGGGGACGCCAGTTGGCATCGGCCCAGTCGCTAAGACCGGTGCGATAGAGTTCCGGGTTGGTGCCAGGGACAAGGCGGTAATTGGTGTCGAACAGCTGGTCGGGCCGCAGCTCGCCGTTGGCAATCGCGGCTTCGGTCACGGCGACGAGCTCGTCGCGGAATGAGGCGGCAAGCTCGACGATCTCGGTATCGCGCGGCGAGACACCGGCGCTGATCACGGCGTTGAACAGGCTGTTGGAGGTGATCTCCATGGCAATGACGTTGCTGCGGGTCGCGTCGAGCAGCTGGGCGTTGGCGCGGACCGAGCCGATGACGGTGTCTAGCGCCTCGCGCACGGCGACGCCCTTGGCGTGCACTTCGGCCGAGTGGCGGGCGACGCGTTCGCCGGTCTCGTCGAGCTGGGAGACGAGACGGGTGGTCTCGGCCAGGACGTCGGTCACAGTTTCAAGCCGTTCCTCTGCCTTGCTCGACTGGTCGACGCCGGACTGGATCTCGGTGACAAGGCCAGCGGCTTCATCGACCAGCTTGCCGACGGCCTGGCGGATCTCCTCGGCGGCGGCGGAGGTGTTCTGGGCAAGCTTCTTCACCTCGCTCGCCACCACGGCGAAGGTCTTGCCAGCCTCGCCAGCGCGGGCGGCCTCGATCGTGGCGTTGAGCGCGAGCATGTTGGTGGTGCGGGCAATCGTCTCGATGCCCTTGGAGACCTGCTGGACCTGCTCCATCACGGTCGCGAAGTTGGTGACATGGAGGCCGAGGCGCGAAATCAGCGTGATGATCGAGCGGAACTCGACCACGGCAGCCCCGACCCGTTCGGTGCCCTTGCCGAGCCGGTCATAGGCCTGGGCCGAGAGCAGCTTGGCCTCGTCAGCGGATTCGGCGATGTGGCGCTGGTCCATTTCGAGCGCGCTGGCGATCTCGTCGAGCTCAGCGAGGTCGGAGATCTGGCGCTGCATCTGGTCGGTGGCACGCTCGATCTGGCCGGCGGCCTCGGTGCAGCCCACGGCAAGTTCACCGCAATGGGTCGCGGCGGACTGGTCAAGGAGGGGAAGTCCGGTCTGGATCGGTTCAACGTACATGCAAGTGGCCCCGGCTGTGTTGCCCGGACTGGCTAGCTTCGAATGGTTAACAGGTGGTCAACCAGCGGGCGCTCGGCTGGTCGCAACCATTAGCAGGGAATAACCCGCCATTAACTATCTTCGGCCATAGCCAGCGGCGGAGACGTGCCACCCATGGATGACCTGATCACCGAATTCATCGCCGAAACGCGCGAGATGCTGCAAGCACTCGAACGCGGACTGGTGGCGTGGGAGCGGGATCCGGCGGATCGCGAGCGACTTTCGGAGATCTTTCGGTTCGTCCACACGGTGAAGGGCAATTGCGGCTTTTTCGACCTGCCCAGGCTCGCAGCCCTGGCTCACGCAGCGGAAGACGCTCTGGGCGAGGTGCGGGCCGGCAAGCGGGCGATCGATAGCAGCCTGGTTGACGCTGTGCTCGCCGTGGTCGACCGGATCGGCGAAATGATTGAGGCGATCGCAGCCGGTGAGGACATTGCTGGTGGCGACGACAGTGACCTGATCGCGCGCTTTGCCTTGGTCCAGCCGGAGCCGATGGCGGTTGAACCGGTGGTTCCTCCGGTAAAGGCTGCTCCTGCCCGCGAGCCGTTCCGCTCTGTACGCCTGCCGACCAGCCTGGTCGATCGGGTCATGAGCGGCGTCTCGGACATGATCCTGGTTCGCAACGAGCTGGAACGGCAACTCCGCAAAAGCGATGACGATCCTGCCCTGATTGCCAATTTTGGGCGGTTGTCTTCGCTGCTGTCGGAAATGCAGGCGGCGATGGCACGGGTGCGGATGCAGCCGATCAGCACGCTGTTCGATGGCTATCAGCGGATGATCCGCGACCTGACTGCCGAGCTTGGCAAGCAGGTCGAAGTGGAGATCGAAAGCGGCCAGGTCGAACTTGATCGCGAGATGATCGAACTGCTGCGCGATCCGCTGCTCCACGTGATCCGCAATGCGATTGATCACGGGATCGAAACGCCGGCCGAGCGGCAGGCCGCCGGCAAGCGGCCGGAAGGGCGGCTGATGCTATCGGCCCGCCAGACCGGCAACGAGATCCGCATCGCCATCCTTGACGATGGGCGCGGGATTGATGCCGGCCAGGTCGCGGCCCGCGCTGTCGAGCGCGGGATCGTCACGGCAGAGCAAGCTGCCCGGATGGAAACCGCGCAGAAGTTGATGCTGATCTGCGAACCAGGCCTGTCGACCGCGCGCGAGGTGACGGCCATTTCTGGCCGCGGTGTCGGTATGGATGTTGTTCGTGCCAGCATTGAACGCATCGGCGGCAAGCTGCGGATCGTCAGCGCGCCGGGCGAAGGGACGCGCTTCCTGCTCGACGTACCGCTGACGCTCAGCATCGTCCCGTCGATCACGGTCGAGGTTGGCGATCAGGTCTTCGCGGTTCCGCGCTCTTATGTCCGCGAGATCGTCCGCAACGGCCACGATGTGGAAGCCGAACGGATCGGCGGAATGCGGCATGTCCGGGTCCGCGGCGAGCTTTACCCGTGCCTTGGCCTGGGAGCCTTGTTCGGGATTGCCTGTGAGGCCGATCCGGAGCGGCAGGTGCTGGTGATGGTGACGATGATCGACGGCTCAGTCTTCGCGCTTTGCGTTGATGACATTGCCGACCATTGCGATCTGGTGATCCGCCCGGTTGCGCCCCAGGTGATTGCGACGGGGCTCTATGTCGGCGTTGCCCAGCTGAATGATGGCCGTCCGGCCTTGATGCTCGATCTGGTCGGGGTTTCGCAGCTCGGTGGCATCGCCAGTGACAAGCAGAGCCGCATCGTGACAGAGCCTGCGGCAGTGGAAGAAGCGCGCGAACTGGCCGCAATGATCGTCTTCGATGGCTTTGATGGACAGCGCCGGGCTGTGCCACTTGAACAGGTTGAACGGCTGGTCGAAGTTCCGGCAGGCGCGATAGGCCGCAGCGGCGATGCCGCGCATATCGTCTTTGAAGAGACGATCATTCCCCTCCATGGCCTGGACCGCCAGACTGCAGCGCAGTCGATCGACGTCCTGGTCCTCGCCGATCAAGGCCGCCGCTTCGCTTACGCGACAGGCGGAGCGGTCGACACATCGGACATTGATCTGGCGACGGTCACGACTGAAACCGGCCGCCGGCTGGCCCTGCTGGACGGGCATTCGATCGAACTGCTCGATCTGGCTACCCCGCTGGACAATCAGCCGACCTGCCACCTTCCGGACGATGACGCCTGGACCCGCACTTTCCTGCGGCCACTGGTGGAAAGCGCTGGCTACCGCATCGTCGAACAGTCGCGGCCGGCCGACCTTGCGATCCGCATCGATTCGGCGCGGTCCGACAGCGTGGTGATCGGTGATCAGGGGCTTGCTGTCGCGCGCGGCGATGTGGCTGCGCTCAAAGCGGCACTGCAACTCGCCAGCCAGCGGAAAGCATCATGACCAACGACTTGCTGATCGCCCGGGTGGACGGAGAGCGGATTGCGCTCAGCGCGATCGAGGTCCAGTCGGTCATTGAACTGGGCGAGATCGTGCCAGTGCCCCTTGCGCCATTTCCCGTAGTAGGGCTGACCACGCAGCGCAGCCGCACCCTGACGGTGATCGATGTCGCCCTGGCACTAGGTCTGCCGCCCACCGGACCCGCGGCCCGCTTTGCGGTGGTCGTTGAGATCGCCGGGGTTGGCTACGCCCTGGCGGTCGATGCGGTTGAAAATGTCATTCCCGCCCTTGGCCCGGCGCAACCCGTGAAGATCAAGCTCGCACCCGGCTGGGCGCATAGCGCGGTCGGAATGGTCGATACGTCGATTGGCACGGTCCTGCTGGTCGATCTGGCTCGATTGGTCGCTGGCCCAGAACTGGAGGCAGCTTGATATGAATGCAATTTCTGGCCCACTCTCGGGCGAACCTGTGGAGGTTCCAGTGACTGGGCTCACTTGCCTGATTGTTGAGGATTCGCGCGTCATCCGGCGCATCTCGCGGCACATTGTCGAAAGCCTGGGCATGACTGCGCTCGAGGCAGAGGACGGCGTCCAGGCCCTGGCCGCCTGCGATCAGGCCATGCCGGATCTGATCCTGCTGGACTGGAACATGCCGGTCATGGACGGGATCGAGTTCCTGCGGGCGCTCCGGGCGCGGCCCGATGGTGCTGCGCCAAAGGTGGTCTTCTGCACCACCGAGTACGAAGCTGGACATATCCGCGAGGCGATCGCCGCCGGCGCCGACGAATACGTGATGAAGCCGTTCGATCATGAAACCCTTCTGCTTAAGCTCCAGCTGATCGGGATTCTGCCGTGAACATGTTCTCTCCGCGGCACGACCCCGGAGGTACCAAACAGGAAGGCTCTGACACTGGCGCGATCCGGGTCTTCATAATCGACGATTCCAGCGTTGTCCGCGCGATCTTCTCGCGGCTGGTTGGAGACGCGCCCGGCCTTGAATTGGCCGGAACCGCCGGTTCGGCCGAGGAGGCGCTAAGTCAGTTTCCCAATCAGCCGATAGACGTCGTGCTGCTCGATCTCGAGATGCCTGGAATGGGTGGGATGCGGGCCCTGCCCGAGATCATCCGCAGCTCGGGCAAGGCCCGCGTCATGGTGGTTTCAAGCCTGACCGGCGAAGGTGCAGAACATACGGTCCAGGCGCTGGCGCTGGGTGCCGCCGATGCCTTGCTCAAACCGGGTGCAGGCGGCTTTGACCGCGATTACCGCGACAGGCTGGTTGAGCGGATTCAAAGCCTGGGCGGCAGATCGCTGCGCCGGGCCGTGGCCAGTGCCGAAACCGCCAGGCCTCCACTGGTACGGCGCACTGCCAGTCCCGTGCGACCAGCGGTGCTGGCAATTGGTGCGTCAACCGGCGGGATCCATGCGACGGGACAGCTTCTGGCCGCCCTGCCAGCGGTGATCGGCATTCCGATTATCATCACGCAGCATCTTCCGGCCGAATTCAGCCAGCCCTACGCGCGCCAGTTGCATGAGCTTTGCGGACGCGAGGTACAGATTGCCGCGACCGGCCAGATTCTGCGCAACGACTGCATTCATCTTGCGCCCGGTGATGCCCACGTGACGGTACAGCGCCGTTCGGAACAGGTTGTTATCCAGCTGGACCGGCACCCGGCCGAGAGTGGCTGCATGCCCTCGGTCGACTCGATGTTTGCATCGCTGGCGGCGATTTACGGCGCGAAAGTGCTGGGAATCGTGCTGACCGGAATGGGACGCGACGGGACCGAAGGCGCGCGCAAGCTGGTTGAGGTTGGCGGCGAGGTGCTGGTTCAGAACGAGGCCAGTTCAGCCGTCTGGGGCATGCCGGGCTCGATTGCCCGGGCGGGACTTGCCGCAGCAGAGCTCCATCCCCGCGATATTGCATTGCGCGTTGCAGCCTCGCTGGGCCGAAGGTGAACAGATGGAACCGGCCATCCATCAGCACGCCATCTCACTGATTGCGCGCTTGCTGCGCGACAGGACCGGACAGGTCATCAGTGAGGACCGGCGCTGGCGGGTTGATCGGGCGATCGAGACCGTTCTGCGCGACCGCGGCGTCACCAGCAGCAACGATATCCTGACCCTGCTGACTCAGCCTGACGCCGGTGCTGTAGAGCGGGAACTGATCGAAGCACTGCTCAACAACGAAACCTATTTCTTCCGCGATCGCCAGGTTTTCAGTCACTTGGCTGGCGCCGTCCTGCCGGCGCTCTGTCGGGTTCGCAGCGAGGAGCGGACCTTGCGGATCTGGTCAGCGGGCTGTTCGACCGGGCAGGAACCGCTATCGCTCGCGATCATGCTGATCGAACTGGGCCTTACACGGGGCAACGGCTGGACAATCGATCTGGTGGGAACAGATATCTCTCACGCGGCGATCGATGCGGCAAAGGCCGGACGTTACTCCCGGTTCGAAATCCAGCGCGGACTTGGCGTGGGCCAGATGTTGCGCCATTTCGAGGAGGGCAAGGATGGCTGGCAGGCCTCGCGCCAGCTGCTCGGGATGGTGCGTTACCAGGTCGGAAATGTGCTTGAAGGCCCGCCACCAGGGCCGCCGTTTGACCTGATCCTGTGCCGCAATCTGCTGATCTATTTCGACGATGACGCCAAACGGCGCACCTGCGCGAGCTTGCGCAAGGCTTTGGCCGGACATGGCAGGCTGCTGCTGGGCGGCGGGGAGGGCACGCTTGAACCCGCCAGCGGTCTGGTTGCGGCATCGCCGGACTGTGCCTTGTACCGCCGTATAGAGCGCGCCCTGGCTGCCTAACCTTACCGGCGGTTAGCACCATCTTAACCGTAACCGGCCTAGATGAACGTTCTATCCACTGGGGGCGGTGCCTTGCGTCGATTTACCGAGATTGCCGTTTCGTGGCGATTGGCGCTGCTATTCGGTGTGCCAACAGCCATTCTCGTGGCAATGCTGGTGGCCGAGCGTACCGGCGGCGCCAGCCGGGCCTGGAACGGGGTCGTGCTGCTGGCCGGCATCGTGCTCTACTGTGCCGCTGCCATTAGCTACGTCAGCCGCGAATGGCAGGAGCGTCGGCGGCTTGAACGCCTCGCCTTGACCGACAGTCTTTGCGACTTGCCAAACCGCCGCGCGCTCCATGCCGAAAGCGCAAATGAAGAGGCTGATGATGCCGAACTGGCCATCGCCCTAATCGATCTCGACGGCTTCAAGCTGGTGAACGATTTCTATGGCCATTCGATCGGCGATCGGACCGTGAAGGCCTTTGCCGAAGTCCTGGTCGATCTGTGCGGCGACAGTGCGCGCGCCTATCGGCTTGGCGGCGACGAATTTGCCATCGTTGCCAAGGGGCCGCTTGCTGGCAACATTCTTGAAGGAATCTGCCGACGCGTTCTAGCGCGATTGGCGAGCCCGTTGATGGTGGAGCATCGGGCGATCGGACTTGGCGCGAGTATTGGTCTTGCGCGTGCTCAACCGGGGCGCGGGGCAAGCTCGTCGAACCTCCTGCGCCAGGCCGACGTGGCGACGAGCGTGGCCAAGGCGCGCGGCAAGGGACGATTGACCTGGTTCAACGAGGATTTCGACCGTGATCGGGCAGAGCATCAAGCGATTGACCTGGATCTTCGCGCTGCGCTCGATCGGGAGGAGCTGCAAGTACACTACCAGCCCCTGATCGACTGCACCACTGGACGGGTCTCGGCGGTCGAGGCGCTGCTGCGGTGGGAGCGTCCCGATGGCATGCGGATCGGCCCCGATAAGTTCATTCCGATTGCAGAGGAAACTGGCCTGATCGAAGCGATCGGCCTGTGGGTTCTGCGCCGTGCCTGCCGCGACGCGCGTGATTGGCACGGGATCAAGGTCTCGGTGAACGTATCGGTCGCTCAGCTGCGCAACACCCAGTTCCCTCTGCAATTGGGCCAAATTCTGGAAGAGACGGGCTTCCCGGCCGAACGGCTGGAGCTCGAGCTGACTGAGACCTTCCTGGTCGGCGACCCGCTGGTGGCCGGCCGCAACCTTGAAATGCTGCGCGACTTCGGGGTCGGGATCGTCCTTGACGATTATGGCACCGGCTATGCCTCGATCGGCTTCCTGCGCCGGTTCCGCTTCGAAAAGCTCAAGCTTGATCGCTCGCTGATCGTTGATGCGGCGGGAGATAGCGCCACCCGGACAGTGATGTCGTCCAGCGTCGAGATGGCCAAGGCGCTCGGCATGCAAGTGACGGCCGAGGGGATCGAGACCGAATTGCAAGCCTCGCTGGCCCGCAATGCCGGCTGTGACCAGATGCAGGGCTGGCTCTATTCGAAGGCCGTTCCGGCAGCCGACCTGGAACGGCAACTGGCGATACAGAATGAGCAGCTTGCCAAGATTGAACACCTTCCCGTGCGACCGATCGCTGCAAAGAAGCTAGGATGAGTGAAATGCCTACCAATGCCCAAGCCAAGAGCTGGTTTGTCAATCTCACGGTGGCCGCCAAGCTGCGGGTGCTGATCATCGCTTCTAACGTGGTGACCGTGACAGTCGGCGGGATCTGCGCTGGCACTTTGGTGAGCATGGGCGCGCACTGGGGCATGATCGCATTGCCGCTGACTGTGGCGGCGTTGAGCGTGATCTATGGTTTCTCCATGGGCAAATATGTCACCGAAAACGTGATCAAGCCGTTCGAAGACTTGACCGACGGCATGAACAAGATCGCGAACGGGAACTACGATCTGGAGATTCGTCATACCGAGCGTGAGGATGAGATCGGCCAAATGAGCCGCTCGCTGGAAAAGGCCAAGAAGGCTTCGTTTCTGCTGCAGGAACTCCGCGAAGACGGTCAGCGCCAGCAGGAACTCCACGATCGCCAGCTGACCGAGCTTGCGGCCCGCTTCGAACGGCAGATCAGCGATATTGTCAACGGCGTAGCCGCGGCTTCATCGCAGCTTGAATCCACAGCGACGGCCATGGCGCAGACTGCCGAGGTCTCGGCCAATCAGTCGGGCACCGTAGCCGAAGCCATGGATAGCGCCGCTGCCGGCGTGACCGCGGCCGCTGCCGCTACCGACGAGTTCTCGCTTTCGATCAATGAGATCAGCCGGCAGGCCTCAGGCTCGGCCGAACTGGCCCGCAAGGCTGCCGATTCAACTCGCCAAGCCGATGCCAAGATCGGTGCTCTGGCGGAATCGGCTGCGGAAGTCGGGCAGATTGTTGAACTGATCTCCTCGATTGCCCAGCGAACCAACCTCCTGGCGCTGAATGCCTCGATCGAGGCGGCGCGCGGCGGCGAAGCCGGGCGCGGCTTTGCGGTTGTCGCGGCCGAGGTCAAGGAACTGGCGGCCCAGACTGCCAAAGCAACCGAGCGCGTTGCGGTGCAGATCCAGAAGATCCAGGAAGACACCAGCCTCAGCGTGAACTCGCTCAAGTCGATTGCCCGCCAGATCAGCGATCTCGAAGTGACCTCGGTTTCGATCGCCGCAGCGGTCGATCAGCAGTCGGCGGCAGGCAAGGATCTGGCGCGCAGCATCGATATCGCAGCCCGCAGCACCGAGCGGGTGTCGAGCTCGATCGGCCAGGTCCGTACCGGTTCGATCGCGACCGGCGCCGCAGCCGCCCAGGTGCTGACCTCGTCAAGCGAACTCAAGCACCAGTCAGCCGCGCTGCGCAGCCAGGTCGACGATTTTCTCAATCACGTGCGCAAGGCGGCCTGACACGGGAAGGCCGTTTGGTTCAGCGCTGTGGGGGAGTGGTGCCCGGAGGCGGATTCGAACCACCGACACGCGGATTTTCAATCCGCTGCTCTACCAACTGAGCTATCCGGGCAACGCATCCTGAAGTGACCATAACGGTCGCTTCGCGTCAGGAAGCGCGCCTATGGCGAAGCGAAGGCGGCTTGGCAAGAGCCTTTCAGGCCTTTCCTTCTTCCTCATCGAGGGCCGGCGGGCCGGGCAGGGCATAGCCATCGTCAAGCCACCGCATCAGGTCGCGGTCCTTGCAGCGGGTCGAGCAGAACGGAGCATGCTCAGCGCTGCGGGGCTTGCCACAGAGTGGACACTTGCGGACGACGGGACCGGTCATGCTTGCAGCGCCTGAGCGAAACCGCCGTCGAGCGCAAGGCTGGCATCGTCTTGCCAGCGGATCGTCCGGCCAGTCCGCCGAGTAAGCTGGTCAAGCCAGTCGCCATTCATGGCAGCCCTCACCGCAGGATGCGCAGTCAGCAGCACTACATGGCCTGGCTCGCGCACCAATTCAGCCCGACGAAGCAGCATCCGCGCGGCCGCACCGGCGCGGTTAGTGGCCAGTCGGTGCAACAGCGATGGGCGCTCAAGCCGGGCAACCAGCTGGACTAAGCCAAAGCCGCTCATCGCAGTGCGCTCATGCGGCCAGCCTGACAGCGCCGCTGCCAGCGCAACATCGACCGCGTGGCGATCAGCCTTATCGGATAGCGTGGGAAAATCGATCGCGATCGATCCGGCCAGATCCAACCGCCGAATAGCACTGGCGAGTTGCGGAACAGCCGCGAGCGCCAGGGCGCGAGCCGGCAAGTCACCATCGACATCGATAACGGTCATGGCTGGCGTCGGGGTGACGGTAAGCGTGCCCCCCGCGAACGCGATCTGGCCGTGCCAGGCGTCGGTCCAGGCGTCTTCCCACAGGCCCTCTGAAAAGGACCCGACAACGCGGCCGGCGGGTCCGAGAGCAAGGCAGGGCGCATCCTTCGTCGGACGGGCCTGGGCGCGCTTCAGACGGCCCGCCTCGGCCATGGCCGAACGCAAGATCTTGAGCCGGATCGGTGCGCCCTCACAGGCGTCCTGCGGCAATTGGTCGACTAGCGCCTCTTCGCCGTTCGCAAACCGGGCCGTGCCACGGCGCGAACCAGCAGCGCGGGTGATCAGAACGGCGTCTTCAACCAGCCCTGCGGCCAGGCCGCCCGGCCAATCGAGCCGCGCGGCCAGCACCTCACCGCCGTCGACCAGAATCGCGCGGGTCTCGCCGATCCCGTGTTCGACTTGCCATTCAGCCAAGGGGGTAACCCGCTGCCAGCAGCAATGCGCGCGTTTCGAACAGCGGCAAGCCGATCACGCCCGAATGGCTGCCGGCGACGAACCGGATCAGCGCTTCGGCGCGGCCCTGAATGGCGTATCCACCGGCCTTGCCCAAGCCCTCACCGCTGGCGACATAGGCCTCAACCTCGGCCTCCGAGAGCCGCTTGAAGGCAACGACTGTCTCGACCATCCGGGTACGAGCGGTACCCATACGGTCGATCACGCAGATCGCAGAGATGCAGCTGTGGCGCCGGCCCGATAGCAGGCCGAGCAATTTTCGCTGCGTTTGCTCGTCCTCGGCCGGAGGCAGGATCCGGCGCCCAAGAGCCACGGTCGTATCCCCGGCCAGCACGATCTCATCCGGCGCGCGCGCAACCGCTGCAGCCTTGGCCTGGGCCAAGCGCAGCGCATAGGCCCGCGGCAGTTCGCCCTTTAGCGGCGATTCATCGATGTCTGGACTGGATATCCGGGTCGGTGTCACCCCGATCCGGGCGAGCAGGTCGCGGCGGCGCGGTGAGGACGAGGCCAGAACCAGGCTTGGCGCGGTCACCCGCAGGTCTTAGCCGAACTGGCCGGGGCCGCCGCGGCCAGGCATGAAGCGATAGGTGATGCGACCCTTGGTCAGATCGTAAGGGGTCAGCTCAACCAGGACTTCGTCGCCTACCAGCACACGGATGCGGTTTTTGCGCATCTTGCCTGCAGTATGACCCAGGATCTCGTGATCGTTCTCCAGGCGGACGCGGAACATCGCGTTCGGCAGCAGTTCGACCACCGTCCCGCGCATTTCGAGGAGTTCTTCTTTCGCCATCCGGGCCTAGATTCCGTTGTTGTTCGCCGACATTGCGGCGCGCCATAGCGACGGAAGGTTAAAAAGGAAAGCCTTCGGCGCTGATCCCACTGTGTTCACCGTTCGTCGAGTTGCGACATAATGTTACCTTGGAATGTCTTGCCATTACCGAAGCAACAGACCATTTGCGATGCCGGGCGGGGACACCAGATCGTATTTTTCTAGCGATCACGGAGTATTAATGCGCAGCTTGTCCCTCCTTCCGCTTCCGCTGGCCCTGTTTGCTGCTCCGGCGCTGGCTACCGTTGAAAGTGAAACGCAAGCTACGCCGCCTGCAACGCAGGACGCCGAGCAAGGTGATACCGAACGCCACGGGAGCGAAATTCTGGTGGTGGCAGAGCGGATTCGTGGCCAGGTCGAAAGTCCCAGTCCGCCGATTGCCGTGCTGGACGAAAAGGATATCCAGGCACTGGGCGCGACAACCCTGGCCGATGTCCTGACCCAACTTGCTCCGCAGACCGGCTCTGGCCGAGGGCGTGTTTCGGGGCCGCCGGTGGTCCTAATCAACGGGCAGCGGATCGGCAACTTCCGCGAAATGCGCAATTTCCCGCAAGAAGCGATCCGCCGGGTCGAGATCCTGCCTGAAGAAGTGGCGCTGCGATTTGGCTTTCCGGCCAACACGCGTGTCGTCAACATGATCCTCAAGGACAACTTCTCTTCAAAAACGATCGAGGCCGAGACTGGCTTTCCCACCCGTGGCGGTTTTCAGACCTATGAGGTTGAAGCGACCGCGCTGCGCATCAACGGTCCCAAGCGTTTCAGCGTAACCGCCCGGATCGATGACAGCTCCGAGCTGACCGAGGCCGAGCGCAGGGTCATACAGACCGCTGGCTCGGTCCCCACCGTATCCACCGATCCCAATCCGGCCGAATTCCGCTCGCTGATTGCCGACAGTCGCGAGCTTAGCCTCAACACTTCCTTTGCGCAGGGCCTTGGCAAGGATGGGCTGGGCGGTAACTTCAGCCTGAACGGCAACCTTACGCGAACAGACAGTCGGCGTAACTCGGGGCTTGATCTCGTTGTGCTGGCCGCACCTGGCGGTGCAACCGCAATCCGCGCGCTTGACGATCCGCTGGAACGGACCACCCGCACCACCTCGGCGCAGGGTGGGGCTGCCATGAATACCAGGCTTGGCAATTGGCAGCTCAATGCCACGCTGGATGGCAATCACACCGAAAACCGCACGGCCATTGATCGCCGCGCCAACACAGCGGCGCTGGTGGCGGCGGCCGCAGCTGGAACATTGTCCATTACCGGGCCTTTGCCGGCGGTCGCCAATGCCGGGCAGGATCTGGCCCTGTCCAATTCCGATCGGCTGGATGGCCTGGTTACGCTGATCGGCCGTCCGGCACGGCTGCCCGGCGGTGAAGTTGCGGCCACCTTGCGAACCGGCTTCACCTTCCTGTCGTTCGATACCGAGGATACCCGCAGCGCGGTTGGCAAGGTCAACCTAAACCGCAACCGCTTTACCGCCGGTGCCAACGTGGGGGTGCCGATCACCAGCCGCCGCGAGAATTATGGTGCGGGGCTGGGTGACTTCTCGCTGAATTTCAGTGTGGGTTGGGATCACCTGTCCGATTTCGGCGCTGTCATGGACTGGAGTGCGGGCCTAACCTGGTCGCCGTTCAAGTTCGAGAAGTTGAGCCTGAACGCCAGTTACCTTGTCAACGAGCAGGCACCGGGGCTTTCCGAACTCGGCAATCCGATCGCTACCACCCTGAACGTGCCGATCTTCGATCTGGTACGCGGCGAAACCGTGCTGGC
This sequence comes from Novosphingobium ginsenosidimutans, assembly GCF_007954425.1. Taxonomy (NCBI): domain Bacteria; kingdom Pseudomonadati; phylum Pseudomonadota; class Alphaproteobacteria; order Sphingomonadales; family Sphingomonadaceae; genus Novosphingobium; species Novosphingobium ginsenosidimutans. Next base: position 2,281,643 of record NZ_CP042345.1, read on the forward strand.
AACGGTCATCAGCGGCGGCAATCCGGCGCTCCGCAAGGAGCAGCAGCGTGACTTGAAGTTCGGGGCCAATTGGCAGTTGCCGTTCTTGCAGAACTCGAGCGTGGTGGTCGAATACTTCCGCAATCGCTCAAATGATGTCACGGCCAGCTTCCCGCTGCTGACGCCAGAGATTGAAGCCGCATTCCCTGGACGAGTGACCCGCGATGTCAGCGGGCGTCTGGTCTCGGTCGATCAGCGGCCGGTGACCTTTGCCGAGCAGCGCGCCTCGCGTCTGCGCTGGGGCCTCAACGTTTCAGGGCAACTCGGCAAGGCCCCGGCGGGCGGCGGCTTTATGGGTATGATGGGTGGTCCGCCGCAGCGTCCTGCCGGCGCCGGTGGTCCTCCGCCCGGACCCCGTCCGCAGGGCGGCGGAGCAGGCCGCGGCGGTGGAGGCGGCGGCATGATGGCGATGATGGGCGGCGGACGCGGTCCCGGCCGCTGGAGCCTGGGCGTGTTCCATACCGCGCAGTTCGACAGCCAGGTGCTGATCGCGCCGGGCGTTCCGGTGCTCGATCTGCTGGGTGGAGACTTGCTGTCGTCAACCGGCTCGCCGCGTCATACGGTCGAATTCAACGGCGGGCTGTTCAAGAGCGGTTTCGGCACCTTCTTCAATGGCACCTGGACCAGCCCTTCGCGACTTACCGGCGCGACCAACCTGCGCTTTGGCAGCGTGACGCGGATGAACATCAATTTCTTTGCCGCGCTTGGCCAGCAGCAAGGACTGGTCAAGAAGGCCCCGTTCTTCAAGGGCTCGCAAGTCTCGCTGCGGTTCGAGAACCTGTTCGACAGCCGCCAGAAGGTGACCGATGGGACCGGTGCCGTGCCGATTGGTTATCAGGCCGATCTGATTGACCCGCGCGGCCGGCTGATCGAGATCGAGTTCCGCAAGATGTTCTGATGCAATGTGAGGTGCCCCGACCAGCAGCGACAGGTCGGGGCAGCCTCAGGTCAGGCGGAGTGGAACACCGCCAGGATCAGGTGCAGCGAAAGTGCCATCAGAGCCAGGCTCGACAGGGCAAACAGCAGGAAGCGGACCATCACCCGGTTCCAGACTGCCTGAACGATCGAGTGGGCAATGCGCAGGCCAACATAGGCCCAGGCGATCTGACCGTTCAGACCGTCACCCTGGCCAATCAAGGCCAGCGCCAGTGCCACGGCATAGAACACCGTCGGCGCTTCGTGCAGGTGGTTATAGTTGTGGGCGATCCACTGGACGTTTGATGGCAGCACCTGGTCGAGCGATTGGCCCGTCCCGCCAACCAGGTTCTTGGTGTCAATCTTGGCCTTGCCCATTGCCGGGATGCGGGTGACGTACATCCACAGCCACATGACCATGGTCCAGCCAGCCAGAACAGCCACTGGCTTCAGTATTTCCATACCAATCATTGTATTCTCTCCCCCGTTAGGCCGTCATTAGCGTCAGCTTGGCGGCGTGAAGCGCCAGCATCAGCAGGCACAATGTCGATAGCAGGAACAGCGTGAAGCGCACGGGCACCTTGTTGACCGTTGCCTGCCAGATCGAATGGATGATCCGCAGCGCGACATAGGCCCAGGCGAACAGCACGTCGTGCTCCACCGGGCCCATGATCGCCAGGATCGCCACTGTGGCATAGAACAGCGTCGGCTGCTCCATCAGGTGGGTGTAATTGTGTGACTTCCAGTTGATCTGGTCCGGGATCACCCCTTCAAGATCCTGTCCGCGACCTCCGGGCTTGGCTGCTCCCAGGCCGCCGCCTTTGGCCAAGGCCGGCAGCCTGGTACCGGCCATCCAGAACAGCATGACGATTGTCCACAGTACCAGCACGGCGGCTGGAGCCAGTATCTGAGCCTGCATTTTCTCCCCCTTCGTTCGATTGAACGCAAGGACAGCAGGTTGTTCCGGCCGAAACCGATTGTCAAATGCAACTAATCGTTGCTGCTGAGCACCTTGGTAAAGCTGGCAGGATCGGTGTTGCTGCCGGTCAGCATGATGGCCGTGCGCCCATCAAGCGGAACCTTGCCGGCCAGCGCTGCCGCGAGCGCCGCCGCGCCGCCCGGCTCCAGCACCAGATGCAGCCTGGCAAAGGCAAAACGCTGCGCCGCGCGCACTTCTGCTGGAGTGACCGAGAGGCCGTAAGCGCACCGCTGCTTGAGGATTGCGAAGTTGATGGGCCAGGTTGCCGGGGTCTGCAGCGCATCGCAGTCTGTTGGCGGTGCATCCTTGGCGACACGTTGAATCTCCCCAGTCGCAAGGCTGCGGGCAACATCGTCCCAGCCTTCGGGTTCAACCGGCACGATCTCCGCATCCGGGCAGGCGAGGGCCAGGCCTGCGGTCAATCCGCCGCCGCCGCAACAGGCCACGATCCGGGTCGGGCCCGCCAGCCCGCGCGCCTGCATCTGCGTAGCGATCTCAATTCCGGCGGAGCCTTGGCCCTCGATTACCCAAGGATCGCCATAGGCATGAACCAGGGTTGCTCCTGACTGGTCGATCAGCCGCTGGGCCACGGCATCGCGGTCCTCGCCGCCAGGTCGGTCATAAAGCACGACATTGGCTCCCATGGCCCTGGTCGCCGCAAGCTTCACTGCCGGAGCGTCGACCGGCATGACGATCGTCGCCGGAATGCCAAGCCGCTGTGCCGCCCAAGCGACTCCCTGAGCATGGTTGCCGCTCGATACGCCGACGACACCGCGCTGGCGTTCCACTTCCGTAAGGTCTGACAGCCGGTGCCACGCCCCGCGGATCTTGAAGGAGCCGATCGGCTGCAAGCTATCGGCCTTGCACCACACTTTTGCCCCGTTGACCTCAGTCTCGAGGAGTGGTGTCTGGGCCAGCAGTTCAGCGATCTTGGCGGCGGCGCGAGCCACGCCTTGGCTGGTCGGAGCGCGCATCGGTTGTGTCGTCATAAAACCAGCCTATATGCGCGCCTTCGCGCCTCGCAAAGGAGAGATGAAGGTGAGCAAGGTTCTGGTGATCGGTGCGGGCGGGGTTAGTTCGGTCTGCGTCCACAAGATGGCGATGAACGCCGGGATTTTCAGCGAAATCCACCTGGCCAGCCGCACCAAGTCAAAGTGTGATTCCATTGCCGCCTCGGTCAAGGAACGCACCGGCGTTACCGTCTCGACCTATGAGATCGATGCCGAGGAAGTGCCCGCGCTGACCCGACTGATCCAGCAGATCGGCCCCAAGCTGGTGGTCAACCTGGCGCTGCCTTACCAGGACCTGCCAATCATGGACGCCTGTCTGGCTGCCGGGGTCGATTACCTCGACACCGCGAACTATGAGCCGAAGGACGAGGCCAAGTTCGAATACAAGTGGCAGTGGGCCTATCAGGACCGCTTCAAGGAAAAGGGCCTGATGGCGCTGCTCGGCTCGGGCTTCGATCCGGGCGTCACTTCGGTCTTCGCGATGTGGCTGAAGAAGCACAAGCTCAAGACCATCCGCACGCTCGACATCCTTGATTGCAACGGCGGCGATCACGGCCAGGCCTTTGCCACCAACTTCAATCCGGAAATCAACATCCGCGAAGTGACCGCCCCGGCGCGTCACTGGAACCAGGGTGAGTGGGTCGAGACCCCGGCCATGACGATCCGTCAGAACTTCGATTTCGAAGCTGTCGGCCCCAAGAACATGTACCTGATGTACCATGAGGAGCTCGAAAGCCTGGCCAAGTTCCTGCCCGAGCTGGAGCGCGGCCGTTTCTGGATGACCTTTGGCGATGCCTATATCAACCACCTGACTGTGCTTCAGAATGTCGGCATGACCGGCATCGAACCGATCCTGTACCAGGGCAAGGAGATCGTGCCGCTGCAGTTCCTGGCGGCCGTGCTGCCCAAGCCCGAAACGCTGGGTCCGACCACCACCGGCAAGACCAACATCGGCGATATCGCCACCGGCATGGCGCTCGATGGCTCGGGTGAGAAGACCTATTACATCTACAACATCTGCGATCACGAAGAAGCGTTCCACGAAACCGGGAACCAGGCGATCAGCTATACCACCGGCGTTCCGGCAATGATCGGCGCGGCGATGATGCTGACCGGTACCTGGCGCGGCGAGGGCGTGTTCAACATGGAGCAGATGGATCCCGATCCCTACATGGACATGCTGAACACCCAGGGTCTGCCTTGGCAGGTCAAGGAACTGGCCGGGCCGCTGGACTTCTGATGGAAACCAGGGCTGGCGATCCCGGGGCCTTTGCCCAGTTTGACCTGGCGCGGGTTGATAGCCCTGCCTTCGTCGTCGATGCGGCCCGCCTGCGGCAGAACCTGTCGATCCTGGCCGATGTCCGCGACCGCGCCGGGATCAAGGTGCTGGCTGCGCTCAAGGCGTTCTCGATGTGGTCGGTCGCGCCGATCGTGGGTGAATATCTCGACGGCGTCTGTACGTCAGGCCTGTGGGAAGCGCGGCTGGCCTCCGAGTTCTACGACGGCGAGATCGCAACCTATTGCGCTGCCTACAAGCCGGAGGACCTGGATGAGATCCTGCGCCTCTCAGACCATGTGATCTTCAATTCGCCGCTGCAGATCGTGCGCTGCTCGGCGATCATCGAGGCGGCGCGGGCGAGGGGCGAAAGCTTCGACATCGGCCTGCGGATCAATCCGCTGCATCCCGAAGGCGAGGTGCCGCGTTATGATCCCTGCGCGCCGCACTCGCGGCTGGGCTTCCCGATTGACCAGCTGACGGCGGAGCACATGGCGCTGGTCGACGGGATTCACATGCACACCCTGTGCGAGCAGGATCTGGAGCCGTTGAAGCGGACCTGGGACGTGGCTTTCGATTACCTTGAACCCTACTTTGGTGAGATCAAGTGGATCAACCTGGGCGGCGGGCACCATATCACCCGGGCCGATTACCAGCGCGACGAGCTGGTCGAATTCCTGCAGGACCTGAAGGACGATACCGGGGCGGAGGTCTATCTTGAGCCGGGCGAGGCCGTGGCGCTCGACGCCGGGATCCTTGTCGGGACCGTGCTCGATCTTGGCGAGAACGGGATGCCGGTTGCGATCGTCGACATTTCCGCGACCTGCCACATGCCCGATGTGATCGAGGCTCCGTATCGACCGGCGATGCTGGGTGAACTGCCGCAGGTCGCGACTGAGGTCGACGAGGGTGCAGGCGGGGCCGTGCGGCTGGGCGGGCCTTCGTGCCTGGCAGGCGACGTAATCGGCGACTACCGCTTCGCACAGGGGCCGCAGGTTGGCCAGCGCTTCGCCTTCCTCGACCAGGCGCACTATTCGATGGTCAAGACCACAACCTTCAATGGCGTGCCGCTACCCTCGATCTGGCTGTGGGACAGCGAGACCGACCAACTCGAGTGCGTGAAGCGGTTTGACTACGAGGACTTCCGCGACCGCCTTTCCTGAGGCACAGTCCCCGGCATAACAAAGCCGGAGAGCGCAGTGCCCGATAAGATCCTCGATGCCCATTCGTCCGACCCCGTCACCATGGGCTGGATGGAGGGGCTACCGCCCGCGCCGGACAAGCGGCTGGCCTGGGCGCGGGCGGATCACATGCGTTTTCCGACCCATCGCTATGCCTATTCGCGCATGCGTGAGTTCCTGCCAACTGCGCGCGTCTCGCGCGGTACCGGCTCGATCTGGCAACTGCCTGCGGCGCTGCGCGACGACATCGATGCAATCACCTTCAAAGCGATGGATGACGGGCGAGAGCTGACCTGGGCAGAATCGCTAGCCGTCAATTTCACCGATGCCGTGCTGGTGCTGCATCGGGGCACGATCGTTTACGAGCGCTACCTGGGTGCCACGCGGCAGGATACGCCGCACATAGCCTTTTCGGTGACCAAGAGCTTCGTTGGTACTCTGGCGGAGATGCTGATCGGGGAAGGGCGGCTCGATCCGCAGGCGCCAATTGCAGACCTGCTACCTGAAATGGCCGGCAGCGGCTTTGCCGATGCAACGCTGGCCCAGGTCATGGACATGACCACTGCACTCGACTTCTCGGAGGAATACACCGATCCAAGTTCGGGCATCGGTGCAATGAGCAACGCGCTTGGACTGACGCCGCGGGCACCGGGATACGCCGGCCCTGGTGATGTCTATGCCTTCCTGCCAACGATCAGCAAAAGCGGTGGGCATGGCGAGCGTTTCACTTACCGCACCTGCAATACCGAAGTGCTGGGCTGGATCGTCGCCCGGACCGAAGGTAAGCGAATCGATCAGGTGTTATCAGAGCGAATCTGGGCGCCGCTGGGCATGGAGCAGGACGCCGATTTCCTGATCGATTCGACCGGAATGCCCTTTGCTGGCGGGGGACTTAATCCCGTACTGCGGGACATGGCGCGATTCGGCGAAGCGATGCGCTGCGATGGGTACGGCAATGGCGGGCAGATCATTGCGCGCGAAGTGGTCGCAGCGGTCAAGGCAGGGGGCAGCAAAGCGGCCTTCGCACCGGCCGGATACCAGTGGCTGAAGGACGGCTCCTACACCCGGCAATGGTGGATAATGCCCGGAAATGACGGCGCTTTTTCAGCCCGCGGGATCCACGGTCAGGCCATCTATGTCGACCCAGCAGCTGAGGTTGTCATCGCTCGGTTCGGTTCGCATCCAATCGCCGCCAACACCGCCTTTGATCCCACTTCACTGCCTGCCTTCCGGGCCGTTGCGGAGCACCTTGCAAGGGGGTGATTTTCACTTGCGATTAAGGCGCGAATCTTTATAGCCCGCCCCCGCTGCCCCAAGGGGACTTCCAATAACCGCAAGGCAGCCTCGTCTTCGTGTTACCTGGCCGGTAGGCCTATTGGGGGTCCCTTGAGTTGCACCAGTATCCTGACGCTCTGTCCGTAGTTCGCGCGCTCGCGCCCGAAGAACCGGTCATCCTGAACCGCCCGCACGCCGCCACGCGCGCTGCCCGCTTCTTTGTTGAGAAGTTCCCGGGCAAGTCGCTCTATGCGGTGAAGGCCAATCCCTCGCCGGATCTGCTCAAGGTCCTGTGGGACGCCGGCGTGACCCATTTTGACGTTGCTTCGATTACCGAGGTGCGGCTCGTTCGGGCCACGCTGCCCGAGGCCGTGCTGTGCTTCATGCATCCGGTGAAGACCCCCGGCGCCATTGCCGAGGCTTATCGGCAGCATGGCGTGCGTGTGTTCAGCCTGGATTCGCAGGAGGAGCTCGAGAAGATCGTCGAGGCGACCGAGAACGCCTCCGACCTCTCGCTCTGTGTCCGCCTGCGCGTTTCATCCGACTATTCGGAGCTGAGCCTTGCTTCCAAGTTCGGGGTGGACCTGGCCGATGCCGCGCCGCTGCTCCAGGCTGCCCGTCAGGTGGCCGATAGCCTTGGCATCTGCTTCCATGTCGGTAGCCAGGCGATGACGCCGTTTGCCTATGTTCAGGCAATGGAGCGAGTTCGCGCGGCAATCGTCGATGCCTCGGTCACTATCGACATTATCGATGTCGGCGGGGGCTTCCCCTCGGTCTATCCGGGCATGGAACCGCCGCCGCTGGAAGACTATTTCGGCGTGATTCACCGCGCAGCGGAATCGCTGCCGGTGTCCTATTCGTCCGAACTGTGGTGCGAACCCGGCCGCGCGCTTTGCGCCGAATACAATTCGCTGATCGTGCGCGTTGAAAAGCGCCGCGGGAATGAGCTTTACATCAACGACGGGGCCTATGGCGCGCTTTATGACGCTGCCCATGTCGGCTGGCGTTTCCCGGTGCAGTGCCTGACTGAAGGCCGCAGCGAAGGCGGAGAGGGCTTTGCCTTCTATGGCCCGACCTGTGACGATGCCGACTACATGGAAGGCCCGTTCCAGTTACCAGCTGATATCAAGGCCGGTGACTATATCGAGATCGGCATGCTGGGTGCTTACGGCGCGGCCATGAAAACCGCGTTCAACGGATTTGGCCAGGCTCAGGCAATCGGCGCGACCGACGAGCCGATGGCGAGCCTTTATCGCGGCGACCGGGCTGATCCGCGCCAGAGTGACAACGTCGTCAGCCTGCGTTGAGCGGGACCCCGACTTCAAGCAAGAAGGGCGGCCTCACCGACGTGGGGCCGCCCTTTCTGTATCCGAATAGCTTGGCTTAAGCTGCCAACTTAAGCTCCAGGCGTTCCCAGATTTCGACCAGGGCTTCGGTGAGTTCCTGCATCATGGCCTCGGTGTGGGCGGGGCCAGGGGTGAAGCGCAGGCGCTCGGTGCCGCGCGGCACGGTCGGGAAGTTGATCGGCTGCACATAGACGCCGTATTCGGCCAGCAGGATGTCGCTGATCTGCTTGGCGCGGACCGGATCGCCGACCATCAGCGGCACGATATGGGTGGTGCTGGGCATGACCGGCAGGCCAGCCTCGGCAAACGAGCGCTTGAGGAAGGCGGCGGCGGCCTGCTGGCCTTCGCGCTCAATGCTCGACTGCTTGAGGTGGCGGACCGAGGCGAGCACGCCGGCAACCAGCACCGGCGAGAGCGAGGTCGTGAAAATGAAGCCGGGCGCGTAGGAGCGGATCACATCGATGATCTTCGAATCGGCCGCGATATAGCCCCCCATCACGCCAAAAGCCTTGCCCAGCGTCCCTTCGATGATGGTGATGCGGCTTGCCGCTTCGTCACGCTCGGAAATGCCGCCACCGCGCGCGCCGTACATGCCGACGGCGTGGACCTCGTCGATATAGGTCAGCGCATTGTACTTGTCCGCCAGGTCGCAGATCGCGTGGATCGGGGCGACATCGCCGTCCATCGAATAGACGCTTTCGAAGGCGATCAGCTTGGGCAGGGCGGGGTCAGTTTCGGCCAGCAGCTCTTCCAGGTGTGCGACATCGTTGTGCCGAAACACCTTCTTTTCAGCGCCCGAATTGCGAATGCCGGCGATCATGCTGGCGTGGTTCAATTCGTCCGAAAAGATCACGCAGCCCGGCAGGATCTTGGCGAGCGTCGACAGCGTGGCATCGTTCGAGACATAGCCCGAGGTGAACAGCAGCGCGCCGTCCTTGCCGTGCAGGTCGGCCAGTTCGCGCTCCAGATCGACATGGTAATGGGTGTTGCCGCCGATATTGCGGGTGCCGCCCGATCCGGCGCCGACATCGTGCAGCGCCTCTTCCATCGCGCTGATCACGGTCGGATGCTGGCCCATGGCGAGATAGTCGTTGGAGCACCACACGGTGATCGGCTTGGGGCCATTGTGCCCGGCAAAGCAGCGGGCGTTGGGATAAGCGCCCTTGTTGCGCAGGATGTCGATGAACACCCGATAGCGGCCTTCCGAATGCAGCCGGTCAATCGCCTGGTCGAAAATCTGATCGTAGTTCACTAGCGGGTTCCGCTTCCTGCTTTCGGGGCGCCTCTAGCTCATGCGGGGCCCCCGCGCCAGCGACTTATTGTCGGAACCCTATGCGAACCACCGCCTTTGCCGCCTTGTCCTGGATCAACCATTCGAAATCATGCCCTGGGATCACCAGCAGCCCCGGCGCCTCTTTCTTGAGCGCGCGAATCGTCCGAAGCCAAGCAAAGACCTCACTGCGGTTTTCAGGCGCAAGGTAGTCCCCGACCAGGCGCGAACGGGCACGCAATTCCTGCCAGCTGGCCGCCATTGTCGCGATATCTCCCGCGAAAAGGACTTCGCGGCCATCAGCAAGGCGCACGTAGATCATCTGCGAGCCTGGCGTGTGGCTGGGCGCGGGAATCACCACTACGCCGGGCGCGACGGCTTGCAGACCCTCGGCAGCCAGGCTCGGTTGGGGCGGCTTTTCCGACCATGCCAGGCTTGCCGCATAGGAAGACGGCGGGACTTGCCCGGCATTGAGCCGAGCCACGCTGGCCAGCGCCGCGCCGCCCTTGCGCGCCAACGCGCCGAGATGATCGGGATGCTCATGGGTAGCGAGGATTAGTCCGGCCTCGTCCATCGCGCGTTCGACCTTGGCCTGCCGCTCGGGCCAGAACTCGGCCATGCCCATGGCCTTGGCATCGATCGCGTTCAGACCCGTATCGATCACGATCGGCTTTCCGCCCTCCACTGGCAGCCGCCAGGCCATCACCCCGATCACGGCCCGCTTCAAGCCATTGCCGGCTGCAAACAGCGTGCGGGGGACCAGGCGGTGGGCGGTCAGTTCCAGCTCGATTGCCTTGGGCGCTTGGCCAGGCACTGAACCCGACAGTTCCCGCAATTGCGCGATCGATATCGGCTTGGCCTGGGCATTGCCTGGCCGGTTGTCGAGCAACAGCCAATAGTACGGCACACCGATCAGCAGGACCAGGATTAGCAATGTCAGGTTGATTTTGCGGCGCATCACAACTGCTCCATGCCGGCAAGGCCATAGCTGGCCAAGGCCGGGGCGAGGGCGGAAAGCCCCAGCTCATCGCGGGTGAACAGGGCAAAGTCAGGCTGCACGCGTTGCATTGGCTGGCCTTCGCAGAGGCGCGCAATGCGGCGGGCAATGCCTGCCGCACCGTGAACGAAGCTGACCCCTGGTCCGAAGGCTGCGGCAAGTTCCGCCTCGACCAGCGGAAAGTGCGTGCAGGCCAGAACGACGGTATCGATCGCCGCGCCGGCGGGCTGATCGCGCAGTGCGGCTGCGGCGGGCAGGTAGACAGCCGGATCGACGGGTTCGCCGCGCAGCTTGGCCTCCGCCGCAGCGACAAGCTCCGGCGCGGCGGCGCGCAGCAGCTGCTTGCCTTGCGCAAATTCGGCCTCCAGCCGGTCCACATAAGGCTGGCGGATCGTTGCGGCCGTGCCCAGCAGGCCAAAGGTTCCGCTGCGGGTTTGTTCGGCCGCCGGTTTGATCGCAGGGACGGTGCCGACGATCGGGATTTCCAGCACGTCTCGGACCATGCCAAGGGCGATGGTGGAGGCGGTGTTGCAGGCGATGCAGACCAGCCGCGGGCGATAGCGTTCGGCCATCCGCCCAAGCAGGCCGCAGACCCTTGCCGCGACCTCGGCCTCAGTCTTGGGGCCATAGGGCAGGCCACCGTTGTCAGCCGCGTAGATCACCGGCGCATCGGGCAAAAGCGTGCGTACCTCGGACAGGACCGACAGCCCGCCGACCCCGGAATCGAACAGGAGCAAGGGCGAAGCAGGATCGATTTCGGACATATCCCCCCGGGCCGGTCTTGCCGGTGTGCCACCCTTGTAGCTACGATCAGTTGGTAAAGGGAAGGGATCGTTCGGATGGAAAACCTGGTTGCACTCGGGCTGGGCTATGCGCTTGGGTCGATCCCTTTCGGGCTTATCCTGACCAGTCTTTCCGGCGCGGGTGACCTCAGAAACATCGGCTCGGGCAATATCGGTGCCACCAACGTGCTGCGCACTGGGCGCAAGGGCATCGCAGCGGCTACCCTGCTGCTCGATTTGCTCAAGGCGCTGGCCGCCGTCCTGCTCGTCCGCCACTTCTGGCCGGGGCATGAGGCTCTGGCCGCGCTTGGCGCGATCCTTGGCCATTGCTTTCCGGTCTGGCTGCGGTTCAAGGGCGGGAAGGGCGTTGCTTCGATGATGGGCGCCTCGCTGGGCCTGGCCTGGCCGATTGGCCTGGCTTACGCTGTAACCTGGCTAGGGTTGCTGGCGGTTTTGCGGATTTCATCCCTAGCCGGCATGACCGCCGCGATCGTTGCGCCGATTGCGGCCTGGTGGATCGGCAAGCTCGATTATGCACTGGTGCTTGCTGGCATTGCGGTGCTCGTACTGATTCTCCATCGCGGCAATATCCAGCGGCTGCTAGCGGGGACCGAACCGCGCGTGGGCGGCAAGGGCTGATGGAGGCGCTCAGTCAGGCGGAGGCATTTGCCCGGATCCGCCTGCTGCGTTCGCCCAACGTCGGGCCGGTGTCCTATCGGCAGTTGCTGCGCCGCTTTGGCACCGCAGAGTTGGCGATAGCGGCTCTGCCGGACCTGGTTAAAGGCAGTGGTGGCTATCGCCCGGCAAGCGAGGAACGCGTTTCGGTGGAGGTGCAGGCCGTCCGGGCGGCGGGCGCGCGCTATCTGTTCCACGATTCGCCAGACTATCCGCCGCTGCTGGCCGAACTTGACGGCGCGCCGCCGATCCTCACCTGTCGAGGTGATGCCGACCTCGCGCAAAAGCCTTGCGTGGCCATTGTCGGCGCGCGCAATGCTTCTGCGGCGGCCGTAAAGTTGGCGCGGATGTTCGCTGGGGAACTGGCCGAGGCGGGCTATGTGGTGGTTTCGGGCCTGGCTCGCGGAATCGATGGCGCGGCGCACCAGGCCAGCCTGTCCAGCGGCACGATTGGCGTCATCGCCAGCGGGATCGAGATTGCCTATCCGCCCGAACATGCCGAGTTGCAGGAGGCGGTTGCCATGCGTGGCCTCTTGCTGGCCGAACAGCCACCAGGAACCGAACCGCTGGCGCGCCACTTCCCTTCGCGCAACCGGATCATCGCCGGAATTGCCGCCGGGACCTTGATTGTCGAGGCTGCACCCAGGTCCGGCTCGCTGATCACCGCGCGGCTGGCTGGCGAGGCGGGGCGCGAGGTGATGGCAGTGCCCGGTTCGCCGCTCGACAGCCGCTCGCAGGGCTGCAACCAGCTGATCCGCGATGGGGCCACGCTGGTTCAGCGCACCGAGGACGTGATCGAACTGCTGACCAGCTTCCAGGGGCAGCCTCGCTTGGTCCTGCGCGAAGCATCGAAGGACTGGGAGCTTGCCGAGACGGCAGATGACCCGGCCGACATTGCCAGCCTGCTGACCACGGCACCGGTCGCGGTTGACGAACTGGTCCGGCAGAGTGGCGCTTCCACCGGGGCCGTACAATTGGCCCTGCTTGAGCTGGAACTCGCGGGCACCCTGGTTCGCCATGCCGGCGGACGGGTCAGCCGAACCTGAGGAGCAAGTCATGACCGAACTCGTCTTTCCCCGCCGGATGTTCCGCTGGGCGGCGATCTATGGCGTTATTGTCCTTGCGCCGCTCTACCTAACGCCGCTGCCGCCAGTGATGGCCGAGACATTTCTGGGGTTTGTCGGCCTGGCACTCGTCTTCCAGGTAGTTTTCTGGATCATTGGCGGAGATCCGGTGAAGTATCGCGCCCTGATGCTGCCCGCCGTGGCCGAGAAGCTGGTGTTCGGGCTGCCCGCGCTGGCGCTCTTTGCCCAGGGCTATCCGGTTGCCGCGCCCGTGGCCTTCTTCGCCGCGATCGATCTGGCGCTGGGGCTGGGCTTCTGGCTGGCCTGGCGGCGAACCCCCTAGTCGTTGCGATCACACGGCGGGTCCATGTCCCCGCTCCTGCAGACGACCGAGCCGCTCAGCACGGCATCGGCCCATTGCAGGTCGTCTTCGGTCGGTACACTGCGGAAGGCAACCTGGCGCGCCAGCAGGTCCTGCTCGCCTGACACGACAAGCAGGACGAAGGTCTCGGGCCTGCCGGTCGCGGGGACCTGCGGGCAATCGACCCGTAATTGCGCCGCGGGCCGGCCCGAAACGGTCAGCTCGGTGGGGGTGCTGCTCGTCGCGCCGGGGCAGGAACCGATCACGCCGCGCGTCATCAGCCGGGCGAAGTCTGCCGCCCCAATACGCGCAGCGATGCCGGCGAATCGCTGCGTCGTGATCATCCTCGACCAGCGCTGCACATTTTCGCCCTGCGGCACTTCCTCGCGGATCGAACGCTGTTGATCACCTGCTTTGTAGGCGACGACATAGCCCGGCAGCAGGGCTCCCTCCAGCCGTTCTGCCGGAGTGGTCTGCGCAGTCAGGCTTGACGGTGCCACCGCCAGCGCCAGCCCGATCATGCTCCAAAACCGGACCATTCATCCCCCTTGACGGCGGGCCAGCAGGGCCGCCACCCTCGCGTGTACGTATACGCGTAAGGATTGCAATCACCCGTCATGCAACTTGTCATCGTAGAATCCCCGGCCAAGGCCAAGACCATCGAGAAGTATCTGGGCAAGGATTTCACCGTCCTCGCCTCCTACGGCCACATCCGCGATCTGCCGCCCAAGGACGGCTCGGTCCGCCCGGACGAGGACTTCGCGATGGACTGGGAACTCTATGGCGACAAGGCGAGCCGGGTGAAGGCGATCACCGATGCGGCCAAGACCGCCGACCGCCTGATTCTGGCCACCGACCCTGACCGCGAGGGTGAGGCGATCTCGTGGCACGTTCAGGAACTGCTGGCCAAGCGCAAGGCGCTGCCGAAGGACGTCCAGCGCGTAACCTTCAATGCAATCACCAAGGAAGCCGTGACCACTGCCATGGCTCAGCCGCGCGAGCTGGATCATGACCTGATTGATGCCTATCTGGCCCGCCGCGCGCTCGATTACCTGTTCGGCTTCACGCTTTCGCCGGTGCTGTGGCGCAAGCTCCCCGGGGCCAAGAGCGCCGGCCGCGTCCAGTCGGTTGCGCTCCGCTTGATCTGCCAGCGTGAGCATGAGATCGAGCTGTTCCGGCCGCAGGAATACTGGTCAGTCGCCGCGCAGCTGGAGCATGACGGGACGGCCTTCACCGCCCGCCTGGTCAAGTTCGATGGCGAGAAGCTGGAGAAGCTCAGCCTGGGCGACCAAGGCAGCGCCGAGCGGGCCAAGGCTGCCGTCGAGGGCGGAGCCTTCCGGGTCGAGGAGGTCGAGACCAGGCCGACCCGCCGCAACCCCTGGCCGCCGTTCACCACTTCCACCCTACAGATGGAAGCCGCGCGCAAGCTGGGCTTTGCCGCCGCGCATACCATGCGGGTGGCGCAGAACCTCTATGAGGCCGGCGCAATCACCTACATGCGGACCGACGGGGTGCAGATGGATCCCAGCGCCATTTCGGCGGCGCGCAAGGCGATCAGCGATCGCTACAACAATGGCCATTACCTGCCAGAAAAGCCGCGCCATTACGAAACCAAGGCCAAGAATGCCCAGGAAGCCCACGAAGCAATCCGGCCGACCGATTTCGGCCGCGATCACTTCGGCAGCGGCGACGAGGCGCGGCTTTACGAACTGATCTGGAAGCGCGCGATTGCCAGCCAGATGGCCAGTGCTCAGATCGAGCGCACCACCGTTACCCTGCGCGACGGAACCGGCAGACACGAACTGCGCGCCACGGGCCAGGTCGTAAAGTTCCCCGGCTTCCTGGCTGTCTATGACGAAACGCTCGACCAGAAGCCCGGCGATGACGAAGATGACAGCGGCCTGCTGCCGGTGATGGCCAAGGGTGACAGCCCGGCCAAGCGCGGGGTTGAGGCCAGCCAGCACTTCACCCAGCCGCCGCCGCGCTACTCCGAAGCAACGCTAGTCAAGCGGCTGGAAGAACTCGGCATCGGCCGCCCTTCGACCTATGCCGCGACGATTCAGGTGATCAAGGATCGCAACTACGTCCGGACCGAGAAAAACCGTTTCTTTGCAGAGGAATCCGGCCGCCTTCTCACCGCGTTCCTTGAACGCTTCTTCCCGCGCTATGTCGCCTATGACTTCACCGCCGGGATGGAAGAAGAGCTGGACGATGTCTCGGGCGGGCGGGCTGAATGGAAGGCCGTGCTCGCCGCATTCTGGAAGGACTTCAAGCCCAAGTCGGACGAAGTGATGGGCCAGAAGCCGTCCGAAGTAACCGAGGCGCTGGATGAGTACCTTGCCGACTATCTGTTCCCTGCCCAGGAAGACGGCGGCGATCCGCGCAAGTGCCCGAACTGCGGCAATGGCCGCCTGTCCCTGCGCGGCGGGCGGTTCGGGGCCTTTGTCGCCTGCTCGAACTATCCGGAGTGCAAGTTTACCCGCAAGTTTGCCCAGCCCGGCGGCAATGGTGGCGAGGCCGATGGCGAGATCGGCAAGCATCCCGAAACTGGCGAGCCGATCAGTCGCAAGGCTGGCCGCTTTGGTCCGTACATCGAAATGGGCAGCGGCAAGGAAGCCAAGCGCAGTTCGATCCCCAAGGACATTGGCGAGCTTGATCTCGATTGGGCGGTCAAGCTGCTCAGCCTGCCGCGCACGATCGGCAATCACCCCGAGTCGGGCGAACCGATCACGGCCAGCCTCGGCCGCTATGGCCCCTACCTGGCGCACCAGGGCAAGTACGCGAAGCTGCGCTCCACGGCCGAGATTTTCGAGACCGGAATGAACAGCGCCGTAGCCAAGTTGGCCGAGGCGGCGAGCGGGGGTGGGCGCGGTGCGCGCGCGGTGGCCGAGCCGCTCAAAACCTTCGGTCCGCACCCCGAAAGCGGCGGCGAGATGAAGTTGATGGCGGGTCGCTATGGTCCTTATGTCACTGACGGGACGACCAATGCGACATTGCCGCGGGACAAGCAGCCCGAGGCCCTGACGGCTGAGGAAGCCGCTACGCTGATCACCGAAAAAGCTGCCAAGGGCCCAGCCAAGAAGGGCGGTCGCAAGAAGGCTCCGGCCAAGAAGAAGGCACCAGCAAAGAAGGCCGCCAAGAAGAGCTGAAGCAGGTCGTCGCAGCGTTGGGATTTCGGAAAGGATTGTTGCTTACCTCGAGCGGGGCGGGCCTCGAGGAGTGCGACCTTGATCGAGATCGAAATCCAAAACGAATCCTACCAGAGCCAGGAGCGGCTGCGCTTCGCCTCTGTGCCGCGCATCGGCGAAGGCATCCGGCTGCAGGAACCGAACGGCTTCTGGGCTTCCTACGATGTTCTCGACGTATGGTACCAGAAGGCCGATTTCGGCGATGTCTGGATGCCCTATATCCATGTCCGCCGCACTGCTGGCGAAATTGGCGGGATGCTGCCGGGCGTGGCTGGCGGGGAGGTCGTGCCATTCGCGACCTGATCAAACGCTCGCACCAGCCGGTTAAGCCTGCGGCGATGGGCCGCGCGGCTATTCCTCCGGTCCAGATGCCATCGGCGCCGGTCGCCGTGCCACAGCCGCAGCCTGAGGCACCGCGCCAGCGCCACTGTCTGATCGTCGACGATTCGCGCGTGGTGCGAAAGGTCTCGCGCCGGATCGTCGAGGCACTCGGCTATGTCGTGACCGAGGCTGAGAATGGCCAGGAAGCGCTTGGCCGCTGCCAGCTGTCGATGCCCGATCTGGTCCTGCTCGATTGGGACATGCCGATCATGACCGGGATTGAATTCATCGCCTCGTTCCGGGCGATCCGAGGCAACGAGAAGGCCAAGGCGGTGTTCTGCACCAGCAAGTCTGGCGCGCATGACATCCACCGCGGCATTGCTGCCGGGGCGGACGAATATGTCACCAAACCTTTCGACGAGGCGACCTTGCGCGCCAAGTTGCAGGCGATCGGCGCGATTTGAGCGCATCTTGCGCGCACTGCACCCACGCAGCCCTGCGGAGTCGCCGGACTTTAGTTGATGAAACACGCGCGCAGCGCCATATAGGCGAGCGCGACAAGTGCATGAATTAACGTTACAAAGAGCGACCACCAGTTTATCGCGTTCGGGCCGGGTAGGAAAATCCTGGGGGCCTGCCGCTACTTGGGCTAGGTCAGCTTGATGGCCGAACAGTTCACCAAGCACCGCCAGCCGTGGAAGAGCGACGAAGTCGCCAAGCTGCGTACCCTTGCCGCCAAGGGCAAGGGGCTGAAAGAGATCGCCAAAGCGCTCAACCGCAGCGAGGAATCGACCAAGGAACGCGCCAAGATCGACGGGATCGGGATTGTCAAGCTGCGCTAGCTGATCTTCCGGAACGCCAGCATCTCGCCGATCTGCCGGGTCGATCCGGGATGGAAGCCCGCTTCTTCCTGCCAGTCCTTCGGATTGCGGAAGGTGCCGAACAGGATGTCGAAGATCGGCAGATCGCCATAGTTATAGGCATGGACGCCGCGTTGGTGGTGGATCGAATGGCTCTCCGGCCGCTGGACGATGTAGCCCAGCCATTGCGGCGTCTTGATGTTCACGTGTTGGAACATCGCCGGGAAAGTGCCGATCGCACTGATGATCAGCGCTGCCTCGGCTGATACGCCCACAATCCAGACCAGCGAGAGCGAGCCGAGCAGGGCCCAGGCCATCGAATCGAGCGGATGGAACCAGAAGGCCCCCCAGATATCGACGCGTTCAGCGCTGTGATGCATCTGGTGGGTATGGCGCCACAACCAGTCAAAGCTGTGCATGGTGCGGTGCCACCAATAGACCCCCAGCTCATAGACGAAGAGGCCGCCGATCACCTGCAACCACAGCGGATAGGTATCGGCCGGGATCAGACGGTACTGGCCCAGCAGGCTGTCCCACAGCAGCGGGGCATAAGTGATGATCGCGAAATAGCTGAGCGCGGACACTGTGCCGAGCAAGCGCCATTGCGGCACGTCGGCCAGTTCGTGCCCGCGCCCGAAATAGTCGAACAGCGCCAGCAACACGAACATGCCTAGCGCGATGTAGTGATATGTACCCATCGGCAGTCTCCCCACTGAAACTGCGACCCCGATGCAGGAAGACTAAGCCAGCTTTGACTATCGGGCAAATGCTGCCCTTACTTCACCCATTCCAGTCCGAGCTCTTCGTAGATTTCCTTGTCCTCGCCCCACTTCTCGTCGACCTTGACGTGGAGGAAGAGGTGGACCTTGGTGCCGAGCAGGTCGGTCAGTTCCTTGCGCGCCGCTTCCCCGATCGATTTCAGCCGCGCGCCGCCCTTGCCGAGGACAATGCCCTTCTGGCTGTCGCGGGCGATCACGATCTGCTGGTGGATCTCGACCGAGCCGTCCTTGCGTTGGGTGTAGCTTTCGGGTCGGACCGTGCTGTCATAGGGCAGCTCGTCGTGGAGCTGGCGGTAAAGCTGTTCGCGGGTGATTTCGGCGGCCAGCAGGCGTTCGCTGGCATCCGACACCTGGTCTTCGGGATAGTGCCAGGGGCCCTCGGGCATCAGCTCGGCCAGGCGGGTCTTGAGTTCGGGCACGCCGTCGCCGGTCAATGCCGAGATGAAGAACACTTCGGAGAACTGGCCTTCGCCGGCCAGGGCCTGGGCGGTGACCAGCAGCGGCTCCTTGGCCACTTCATCGACCTTGTTGAGCACCAGGATCTTGCGTTCCGGGCGACCGGCCAGGCTGGTCAGGATCGGTTCGAGGTAATCGAGCTTCTTTTTGCGGCCATCGACGATCAGCAGGATCGCATCGGCTTCGGCCGCGCCTTCCCAGGCGGCATTCACCATCGCCCGGTCGAGCCGGCGGCGCGGCTCAAACAGGCCGGGGGTGTCGGCGAGGATAATCTGGGCGTTGCCTTCCAGCGCGATCCCCATCAGCCGCGCCCTGGTGGTCTGCGCCTTGGCCGAAACGATCGCGACCTTCTGGCCGACCAGGGCATTCACGAGGGTGGACTTGCCCGCATTGGGGGCGCCAAGCACGGCAATCAGGCCGCAGCGGGTGGGGGCTTCGATATCAGTCATTGCGGGCGCCATAACGGAGCCGGGGGAAATTGTCGAAGGACTTACCCAAACCGCTTCATGAAGGCTTCGGCGGCCTTGGTTTCGGCTTCCTGCTTGCTGCCCGCAGTCGCTTCCGCTTCACCCACGCCGTGGACGCTGACAGCAACGGTGAAGCGCGCGGCATGATCCGGCCCGGTTCGCTCGACCAGGCGATAGTCGGGCATCTTGCGGCGGTTGCCTGCGCACCACTCCTGGAGTGCGGACTTGGGGTGCTTGCGCTGGCCGGTCTGGCCGCCGACGGCATCGGCCCAGAGCCGGCGGACCATGGTGCGGGTGGCATCAAAGCCGTGGGTGACAAAGCTGGCCCCGATTACCGCTTCCATCACATCGCCCAGGATATTGTCGCTGTCAGCGCCGCCATCGTCGCGCGCCTGCTTGCCCAGACGGATGTGGGCACCAAGATCGATGGACCGGGCGATCCGGGCGCAGGTGGCGCGTGAGACAAGCGCGTTGAGCCGCTGCGAAAGGCGGCCCTCGTCACCTGACTCCGCGGCATGGAGCCATTCGGCAATGACCAGGCCGAGCACGCGGTCACCAAGAAACTCCAGCCGCTGATAATCACGCGCTGCCCCCGTTGAGCCGTGCGTCAGAGCTTCAAGCCACAGGCCTTCATCGACTGGCTCGCGGTCCGCCAGGCCGGTCAGGAAAGCATGGGTCTCGGCTGCCAGCATTGCCTCAAAAGGTCCCGCCCAGGCGGTCCCAACGTGCGGCGCTGAACCAGGTCCAGGGCTTGAACCATTCGACGCTGCCGTCGGTCGACCACATGACAACGCTGGCCCGGCCAACCAGGTTGTCCATCGGCACCAGACCGATGCCCCGACCGGGTTCGGCCGGGAAGCGGCTGTCTTCGGAATTGTCGCGGTTATCGCCCATCAGGAACAGGTGGCCTTGGGGCACCAGCACCGGCTCCGTATTGTCCATCTGGCGCGTGCCCAGGTCGAGCACCTCGTAAAACCGCCCGCCGGGTAGGGTCTCGCGATAGCGCGGATAGCGGCAGACATCCGTTCCATCTGGGCGCTTGGCAACGAACTGGAGCGAATAGCACTGGGTGTTGGGCGAAATCGCGATCTCGAAATCGGCGATCCGCTGTTTCGGTACCGGCACCCCGTTGAGATATAGCTGGCCATCGACCATCTGCACCAGATCGCCGGGCAGGCCAATCACGCGCTTGATATAGTCCAGCTCTTTCAGCGGCGGCTGCTTGAAGATCACCACGTCGCCGCGTTCTGGCGGCGATGCAAGAACGCGCTCCTCCGGCAGCACGGGCAGGCCGAAGGGGAGCGAATAGCGCGAGTAGCCATAGGGCCACTTGGCGGCGAGCAGGTAATCGCCGTTCACCAGCCGCGGCAGCATCGATTCGCTTGGAATATTGAAGGGCGAGAAGACGAAGCTGCGGAACAGCGTAACCAGCACAACCAGCTTGAGCAGGAAAATCAGGAAGCTGTCTTCCTTGCGAGCCTGATGCTGTGAAGGCGCACTTTCCGGCGCTGCCGCAGGGGCTTTGGGGGCAGGTTCGGGTGCAGCAGTGGCGACCGGTTCGTTCATTATCCTTTCCATCGGAGCGCCGGCGGCGCGCGTCAAGGGCTAGCTTCATCGCGCGGCACGGGCAGGTCAGCAGCAATGGCCTGGCCCGAATACGTTTTTATCGCTCTTTCCCTTAAGGGTGCAGGCGGGCATTAGGGCGCCGACTTGAAGGAGTACGAAAAATGAGCGACGCCGTCGCCGCAGCCTGGGCAAATCTGAACGATCTGCCGCGTCCGAGCCTGGCCCAATTGTTCGCCGATCCGGGCCGGGTCGACGTGCTCTCTTCACGGCTTGAGCTGCCCGGTGGGGCGATCCGTTTTGACTGGTCGAAAACCCATCTTGATGCCGCGCACCTGGCTGGTTTTACCGCACTGGCCGAGGCGACTGGCTTTAGGCGGATGCGCGGCGCGATGTTTGCGGGTGAAAAGATCAACGTCACCGAAGACCGCGCGGTGGAACATGCCGCGCAGCGCGGCGTCGGGCGTGACAGCAGCGTTGAGGAAGCTGCGGCGCTCCACGCCCGGATGGCCGGGCTGGTCGCAGCGATCCATGGCGGCGCTCTGGGCGAAGTACGCCACCTGATCCACATCGGGATCGGCGGTTCGGCGCTCGGCCCGGCCTTGGCACTTGATGCACTGACCCGCGATGGCTCGGTGGTTGACGTCCACGTGGTTGCCAATATCGATGGCTGCGCGCTGGAAGCGGCCTTTGCCAGGTGCGATCCGGCGACCACGCTGATCGCTGTGGCCTCGAAAACCTTTACCACCACCGAGACCATGACCAACGCCGCCTCAGCGCTCGCCTGGCTGCGCGAGAACGGGGTCGATGATCCCTATGGTCGGGTGATTGCGCTGACTGCATACCCCGACAAGGCGGTCGAGTGGGGCGTGGATGAAACCCGGGTGCTGCCCTTCGGGGAGAGCGTTGGCGGGCGCTACTCGCTGTGGTCCTCGATCGGCTTCCCGATAGCACTCGCGCTCGGCTGGGACGAGTTTGCCGAGTTCCTCGATGGCGCCGCAGCCATGGACCGGCACTTCCTGGAGACTGACGGGGCCGACAATCTGCCGCTGCGGGCCGCCTTTGCCGACCTCACCTATGCCCGCCTGCGCGGCTGCCAGACCCGCGCGGTTTTTGCCTATGATGAGCGGCTGCGGCTGTTCCCGTCCTACCTCCAGCAGCTCGAGATGGAATCGAACGGCAAGGCGGTGAAGGCCGATGGCCGCCCGGTCGACGGAGCAACGGCGCCGATTACCTGGGGCGGGGTGGGGACTGATGCCCAGCACGCCGTGTTCCAGCTGCTGCACCAGGGGACCCATGTGGTGCCGGTCGACTTCATCGCCTGCATCGCGGCGGGGGATGAACTCTCGCCAGAACATCACCGCAACCTGCTTGCCAATTGCTTTGCACAGGGGGCAGCGCTGATGGCGGGCAAGACCTCGGACGATCCGGCACGGGCCTATCCGGGTGATCGCCCCTCGGCTACGATCCTGTGCGAGGACCTCAATGCAGCCACGCTCGGCGCGTTGATCGCCTTTCATGAGCACAGGACCTTCGCCAATGCCGTGCTGATGGAGATCAACGCCTTTGACCAGTTCGGGGTCGAGCTGGGCAAGGAAATTGCCAAGTCGATTGGCACCGAAGGCGCGGCGTTCGATGCCAGCACCACCGCGCTGCTTGCCGAGGCGGGGCTAGCCTAGGCCGCCTTTCAGTCCCATATGGGCCGCAAAGGGAGTTTCCGATGGCAGAATTCGACTACGACCTGTTCGTGATCGGCGCAGGATCGGGGGGCGTGCGCGCCAGCCGGATCGCCGCCTCGCATGGCGCGAAGGTGGCCGTGGCCGAGGAATTTCGCGTCGGCGGCACCTGTGTGATCAGGGGCTGCGTGCCCAAGAAGCTGCTGGTCTATGGCAGTCACTTTGCCGAAGATCTGGCCGATGCCCGCCGCTTCGGCTGGGATACCAGTGGCGCAACGTTCGACTGGCCGACCCTGCGAGACAACGTTGCGGCCGAAGTTGACCGGCTGGAAGGGCTCTATGGCCAGACGCTGGGCAATGCGAAGGTTGAGGTGTTCCGCGAACGTGCCGTGGTGGCCGGGCCGAACATGGTCCAACTCGCCAGCGGGCGGACCATCACCGCCGCCAATATCCTGATCGCGACCGGGGCCTGGCCGGGCCAGCCGCCAATCCCGGGGGCAGAACTGGGCATAACCTCGAACGAGGTGTTCCACCTGCCCGCTCTGCCGCGCCGCGCCGTGATTGCGGGCGCTGGCTACATCGCCAATGAGTTTGCCGGAATCTTCAACGAACTCGGCGTCGAGGTGACCCTGGCCACGCGTGGCGACAAGATGCTCCGGTCCTACGATCAGGAGATTGTCGGCAAGCTGCTCGACATCAGCCGCCACAAGGGCATCGACGTTCGCCTGAACTTCCCGTTCCGCGCGGTAACGCGCCAGGCTGATGGCAGCCTGCTGGTCGATGGCGGTGATGCCGGGCCGATCGAGACCGATCTGGTACTCTGGGCGATTGGCCGTGTACCCAATACCAAGGGGCTGGGGCTTGAGGCTGCCGGTATTGCGCTGGATGGCGAAGGCGCGGTTGTGGTCGATGCGTACAACCGTACCAATGTGCCTTCGATCTATGCAGTGGGTGACGTGACCAACCGGGTCCAGCTGACCCCGGTCGCGATCCGCGAGGGCCATGCCTTTGCCGATACCGTCTTTGGCAACAACCCGCGCACGATCGACTATAGCGCGATCCCGACCGCGGTGTTCAGCAACCCGCCGATTGCCGGTGTCGGCCCCACCGAGGACGAGGCCCGCGCGCTCTATCCCGAGCTCAAGGTCTATCGCAGCGACTTCCGGGCGATGAAGAACGTATTGGCCGACCGGCCCGAGCGTGCGCTTTACAAGATGCTGGTCGATGGCGCGACTGACCGCGTGGTCGGCCTGCACCTGATCGGCCCGGACTCGGCCGAAATTCTGCAGGCCGCAGCCATTGCCGTGAAGGCTGGTCTGACCAAAGCGCAGTTCGACGATACCGTCGCACTGCACCCCAGCATGGCCGAAGAACTGGTGTTGATGCGCTAGTTGCGTTTTGCAACTTAACCGCTAGTCTCCCCGCAAAACACGGGGAGAAATTGCATGAACCTTGCGGGCAAGACCATCCTGGTCACCGGCGGGACCGACGGGATCGGCGCCCAGCTGATCCGTCAGCTGCGGGAAAAGGGCGCGACCGTCATCACCCAGGGCCGTAATGCCGAGCGGGTTGCCGCAACCCGCGCTGCCGGGTTTGAGGTAATCGAGGCTGACCTTTCCACCCAAGCTGGTGTCGAGGCCGTACTCGCCGGCGTTGCGGGCCGGCAGATCGACGTTCTGGTCAACAATGCCGGGGCCGGGGTCGATCATGACTTCCGCGAAGCGGCACCCGATCTGGCGGCCTCTGACGCGACGATTTTCCTGAACCTCAATGCCCCGATCCACTTGATCGCGGGGCTTATGCCAGTGCTGAAGGCGCGGCCGGAGGCGATGATCGTCAACGTCACCTCAGGCCTCGCCATTGCACCGCGCGCGGGCGGACCGGTCTATTGCGCGACCAAGGCGGCGCTGCGGTCCTATTCGCAGGCGCTGCGCTTTCAGTTGCAGGGCACCGGTGTGCACGTGCTGGAGGCTTTGCCGCCGGTGGTGGAGACCAAGCTGACCGCCGGGCGCGGCAGCAAGAAGATGGCGCCGGATGAATGCGCCCGCCAGATCGTGGCTGGAATGGAAGGCAATGCGGATGAGGCCAACGTCGGCATGGTCAAGGTGCTGCAGCTGGTGAACTCGATTTCACCCGCGCTGGCGCGCAAGATCATGATCCGGTTTTAGGGAGTAACGACAATGGCAGGCACGGTCTTCGTCTCGGGCGGCAGCGGCTATATCGCGGGCTTCCTCATCCGTCAGTTGGTCGCAGGGGGCTGGATGGTCCACACCTCGATCCGGGATCTCGCCAAGGAAAGCGCGGTGCGCGCCAGCCTGGCGGTCGATGACAGCAAGCTCAAATTCTTCGCGGCTGACCTGATGAGCGACGCCGGCTGGACTGAGGCGATGGCGGGCTGCAGCCATGTGGCTCACGTCGCATCGCCGCTGCCCAGCAATGCCCCCAAGACCGATGACGAGCTGATTGTGCCAGCCCGCGACGGGGCCCTGCGCGCGCTCAAGGCCGCCAAGGCAGCGGGGGTGAAGCGTTTTGTCATGACCAGCTCGATGGCAGCGATCGCCTATGGCCACGGCCGTTCAAAGTCGGTCTTCACCGAGGCCGACTGGACCGATCCGAACAGCCCGGATGCCTATGCCTACGTCAAATCAAAGACCATCGCCGAGCGCACCGCACGCGACTGGGTGGCGGCCGAGGGCGGGGAGATGGAGTTCGTGACGGTCAATCCCGCGCTGGTGCTCGGACCGCTGCAATCGGGCGATTTCTCGACCTCGCTTGAGGCAATCAAGAAGCTGCTCGAAGGCTCGTTGCCAGGCCTGCCGAATTTCGGCTTTGGTGTCGTTGATGTGCGCGACGTAGCCGATATGCACGTGCGCTGCCTGGAGCAGCCGGACATGGCGAACGAGCGTTTCATCTGCTCCGGCCCGTTCCTGATGATGGCCGAAGTCGCCGCGATCCTGCGCGAAGGGCTGGGGCCGCAAGGGCGCAAGGTGCCCACGCGCAAGCTGCCCGACTGGCTGATGCGGCTGGTCGGGCGGTTCGATCCGGTAGTGCGGCAGGTGCTGGGCGAACTCGGCAATGTCCGCGATACCGATATCAGCCACGCCCGCACCAAGCTCGGCTGGAACCCGCGTCCGCCTGAGGAAAGCATCCTCGATACCGCTCGCGACATGATCCGGCTGGGGATCGTGAAGGTCTAGCCGACCCGGTACGGTACCACCCCGCGCTGGTCGGGATCGACGCTGATTGCGCGGTCGCTTGGTGGGAAGGCGCGCTGGTCGCAATCGGCGCGGGGGCAGATGCGGCAGGAAATGCCGATCCGCGCCGCCGCGCTGGTGGAGCGCAGATCGAGGCCATCGGCGTAGATGAACTCGCTGGCGTGCTCGGCCTCGCAGCCCAGCGCCACGGCATAGCGGCGCGGGGCGCGGTCGTATGAGCCAGAGGGCTTCACCAGCCCCTTGGCCATCGAGACATAGCGCACCCCGTCGGGCGTCTCGGCCAGCTGGACCAGGATCCGGTCGGGGATCGCCACGGCCTCGTGCACGATCCACAGCGGGCAGGCCCCGCCAAACCGGGCGAATTGCAGGCGGGTCGCCGAATGACGCTTGGTGATGTTGCCGGCCATGTCGACCCGGCAGAAGAAGAATGGCACCCCGCGCGCATCCTCGCGCTGGAGAGTGGAGAGGCGGTGGCAGGCCTGTTCGAAACTGACGCCGAACTGCTGCGCCAGCCGGTCGATATCGTGCCGCACCGCGCGCGCGGCGCTGCGGAAGCGGCGATAGGGCATCAGCAATGCGCCCGCCGCGTAATTGCACAGGCCGACGAAGAGGAGCTGGCGGCTGGCGGTGCTGCGCAGTTCGGCGCTTTCCACCACGGCAGCGATTTCATCCTTCAGCGCCAGCGCGGCAAGCTGGTGAGCAAGCTGGAAGCGGCGGGTTTCGGAAGGCTGGCCGGGGTCGATCGTCAGGTGGCCCATTTGCGCATCGTAAGAGCGCAGTCCGGCTTGCCCCGAATAGATCAGCGAGACCGAGAGCGCGCCCTTGAGGTATCCTTCGATCGCGGTGGTATCGGGGGAGGGAGTGCCCAGCCGTTCGCCCATTGCCTCGGCCGCGCGGTCGAGGCTGTCGACATAGTTGCCCGCCAGGTGGAACCAGTCGCGCACTTCCTCCCAGGGCAGGCGTGGGCCGCTGGTGCCCTCGGCCGCCAGTGCCTCGTCTACCATCTGCAGCCGCTGGCCGGATCGGCGGTAGGCTTCGTGCAGGGCAATGAAACGTTCGGCCAGTGCCGGCTGCTGTTCGGCAAAGCGGGCCAATTGCGCGGCATCCATGGGTTCGGCAAACAGCGGATCGGCATTGGCTTCGCGCAAGGCGGCCAGCCGTGTTTCGGCATCACCGGCACCAATCTCGCGCCAGTCGAGCGGGAAGGCACGGCTCAGGCGTTCGATGAGTGCTGGAGTGAGTGGGCGGTCATCGTTCTCCAATTGCGATAGGTAGGAGGTGCTGATCGCCAGCCGCGCGGCTAGTTCGGCCTGCTTCAGGCGGTGCTCGGCGCGGATGGCCCGCAGGCGGGTTCCGGCGAAAAGGCGGCGCGGCGTCATGGTGCTGTCGTAGTTTGCAAACTCTCACTTCGCAACTTCGCAAATTCACATTGGACATTGCCGTCTTGCCGTTCCATCCCGCAGGCTTGGAATTGGGAAACGGGGATTTCATGTCCGCAAACATCGCCGAAATGGAACGTCGCCGCGCCGCAGCCCGGCTGGGCGGGGGGCAAAAGCGCATCGATGCGCAGCATGCCAAGGGCAAGCTGACCGCGCGTGAGCGGCTGACCGTGCTGCTCGATGAAGGCTCGTTCGAAGAAGTCGACATGTATGTCGAGCACAACTGCGTCGATTTCGGCATGCCCGAACAGACCATTCCGGGTGACGGCGTTGTCACTGGCAGCGGCACGATCAACGGCCGTCTGGTTTACGTTTATGCGCAGGACTTCACCGTGTTCGGCGGGGCCGTGTCGGAACGCCATGCAATGAAGATCTGCAAGGTGATGGACATGGCGATGAAGGTCGGTGCGCCTGTCATCGGCCTCAATGACAGTGGCGGGGCACGCATCCAGGAAGGTGTGGCGTCGCTCGGCGGCTACACCGAGATCTTCCAGCGCAACGTCCTGGCGAGCGGCGTTGTCCCGCAGCTGTCGCTGATCATGGGGCCCTGCGCGGGCGGGGCGGTCTATTCGCCCGCGATGACCGACTTCATCTTCATGGTGAAGGACAGCTCCTACATGTTCGTCACTGGTCCTGATGTGGTCAAGACCGTGACCAACGAGATCGTGACGCAGGAGGAACTCGGCGGGGCGGTAACGCATTCGACCAAAACCTCGGTCGCCGATCTTGCCCTCGAAAACGATATCGAGGCGCTGCTTACCGCGCGTGACCTGATCGATTACCTGCCGGCCAACAACCGTGTTGGCGTGCCCGAGCGGCCCACTACCGATCCCTATGACCGGATCGAGGACAGCCTTGATACGCTGATCCCGGCCAATGCCAACCAGCCTTATGATATGCACGAAGTGGTGCGTAAGGTGCTGGACGAAGGCGATTTCTTCGAGATTCAGCCAACCCACGCCGCCAACATCATCGTCGGCTTCGGCCGGGTCGAAGGGCGCACCGTCGGCGTCGTTGCCAACCAGCCGATGGTGCTGGCGGGCGTGCTCGATATCAACGCCAGCAAGAAGGCCGCGCGGTTCGTGCGGTTCTGCGATGCCTTCGAAATCCCGATCCTGACCTTTGTCGATGTGCCCGGCTTCCTGCCCGGCACAGCGCAGGAGTACGGCGGGATCATCAAGCACGGCGCCAAGCTGCTGTTCGCCTATGCCGAGGCGACCGTGCCGAAGATCACCGTGATCACCCGCAAGGCCTATGGCGGGGCTTATTGCGTTATGAGCTCAAAGCATCTGCGCGGCGATCTCAACTATTCGTGGCCGACCGGCGAAATCGCCGTGATGGGCGCCAAGGGCGCGGTGGAGATCATCTTCCGCCAGGACATCGGCGATCCCGACAAGATCGCCGAACGCACCAAGGAATACGAAGACGCCTTCGCCAACCCCTTCGTGGCAGCGAGCAAGGGCTTTATCGACGAGGTGATCCACCCACGGAATACCAGGCGGCGGATCGCGCTGGGACTGCGGAAGCTGCGCAACAAGCAGCTCGAGAACCCGTGGAAGAAGCATGACAATATTCCGCTATGATCAACTGGGTCGGCGCTTTGTTTTTCATGGCCGCGAGTGCCTGCTTTTCGTGGGAGTTGCGCGCTGCGTTAAGGGACAAGATTACGTTCTTTGATGGCTGGTATGGAGAGCGTGAGTGGTCGCCGGGGCGGTACTGGTTCGGAGTAACGTTAAACGTTTCGGCGCTGGCCATCTGTGTTGTCGTTGGTGTCGGGTCGCTTTGGAATGCGGTAAAAGGGTAGGACACGGAAATGAAACTAGGCCGCCTCAACCACATCGGCGTGGCAACACCGTCCATCGCGGACTCCATCGTCTTCTACCGCGACGTCATGGGCGCGACGAAGATTCATGAGCCGTTCGATCTGGAATCCCAGGGCGTGAAGGTCTGCTTCGTCGATACGCCGGGCGCCGATGGTGCGCTCAACGGCACGCAGATCGAACTGATCGAGCCGCTGCCGGGCAACACCTCGATCCAGAGCTTTCTCGACAAGAACCCCGCCGGCGGCCAGCATCACGTCTGCTACGAAGTGCCCGACATCCACGCCGCCAAGGCCGAGTTCGAGGCCATGGGCAAGCGCGTGCTGGGCGAACCGCGCATTGGGGCTCACGGCACGCTGATCTTCTTTATCCACCCCAAGGACATGGGCGGGGTGCTGACTGAAATCATGGAAACGCCAAGCGAGGATACGCACTGGTCGAATTGAAGCACGTGTCAGCCCGGACTTGTTCCGGGCCAGTGCTGCCTGTGGGGCAGTGAAGGATGATAGCACCGCCCCGGAACAAGTCCGGGGTGACAAGTGAGAGGATGAGTACGGTGGCAGACTACGAAACGATCCTGACCGAGCGCGTGGGCAATGTGCTCAAGATCACCCTCAACCGGCCAGAGCGGCTCAATGCTGCTTCGATCCCGCTGGCGGACGAGCTGGGCGCGGCCTTCTATGACCTGGGCGATGCGCGCGCGGTGGTGATCACCGGGGCGGGCAAGGGCTTTTGCTCGGGCGCCGACCTGGCGGCCCGCGGCGAAGCGAGCGCCTTGCAGCAAAAGGGCGGCAGCCACCGCGCGCTGCAGAACCACTACAACCCGCTGGTCAGCCAGATCCTGCGTGCGCCGGTGCCGGTGGTGACCGCGGTCAATGGCGCCGCGGCCGGCGTCGGTTGCTCAATTGCCCTCGCTGGCGATTTCGTGCTGGCCGGCAAGAGCGCCTATTTCCTCCAGGCCTTCGTCAACATCGGGCTGGTGCCCGACGGCGGCAGCACCTGGCTGCTGGCCCGCGCCATCGGCCGCGCCCGCGCCACCCGGATGATGATGCTGGGCGAAAAGATCAGCGCCGAGCAGGCCGAAGACTGGGGCTTGATCTACAAGGCAGTCGACGATGCCGTGCTGATGGACGAGGCAATGGCGCTCGCCACCCGCCTGTCCGAAGGGCCGACCGTGTCCTATGCCACCATGAAGGCCAACATCCAGACCGCGCTTGATGGCACCCTGCCGCAGGTGCTTCTGGCCGAAGCGGAAGGCCAGCGCATTGCCGGCGCCAGCGACGACGCGCGCGAGGGCGGTCTGGCCTTCCTCCAGAAGCGCAAGGCCGAGTTCAAGGGCCGCTGATGCTGTTTTTCAACAGCCCGAACCCGGCGCCTAACCCGCGCCGGGTCCGCATCTTTGCGGCGGAGAAGGGGATCGCGCTGCCCATGCGCGATCTCTCGATTCCGGCTCGGGAGCACAAGTCCGAAGAATTCCTGGCGATCAACCCGCGCGGCCAAATCCCCGCGCTGCAACTCGATGACGGCACTGTGATCGCCGAAAGCGTCGCGATCTGCCGCTATCTCGAAGCGCTGCACCCGCAGCCACCGCTGTTCGGCACCGGGGCGCTGGAACAGGCCCGGGTCGAAATGTGGAGCCGCCGTGCCGAACAGGTGCTGGGCACTCCGGTCAGCGCGGTCTGGGTCCACACGCACCCGTTCACTGCGCGCCTGCCCAGCCGCAACGCCGAATGGGGCGAGGCGAACCGCCCGCGCGTCGATGATGCCATGCGTTTCTTCGATGTCTCGCTGGAAGGCCGCGAGTTCCTCGCCGCCGATCACTTCACGATCGCCGATATCCTGCTGCTGACCACAATCGACTTCGCTGGCTTCATCGGCATTCCGATCCCTGACGATCTTCCCTCCCTGCGCGCCTGGCACGCGCGCGTTTCCGCCCGGCCCAGCGCCGCGGCTTGAATGGTGTACCAATGACGAAACCGACCGTTACCGAATGGCAGGCTGCAGCGGCCAAGGAAGTGAAGGGCAAGGACCTTACCTGGAACACGCCCGAGGGCTTTGCGATCAAGCCGCTGTACACGGCTGAGGACGCTGGCGATCCGGGCCTGCCCGGCTTTGCGCCATTCACCCGCGGCGTGCGCGCCTCGATGTATGCCGGACGTCCCTGGACGATCCGCCAGTATGCGGGCTTCTCGACCGCCGAGGAATCGAACGCCTTCTATCGCCGCAACCTGGTGGCCGGGCAGAAGGGGCTTTCGGTCGCCTTCGACCTTGCCACGCACCGCGGCTATGACTCGGATCACCCGCGCGTGGTCGGCGATGTCGGCAAGGCCGGCGTGGCGATCGACAGCGTCGAGGACATGAAGATCCTGTTCGACGGCATCCCGCTCGATCAGATGTCGGTCTCGATGACCATGAACGGCGCGGTGATCCCGATCCTAGCCTTCTTCATCGTTGCCGGGGAAGAGCAGGGGGTTGCCCGCAACCTGCTCGACGGAACCATCCAGAACGACATCCTCAAGGAGTTCATGGTCCGCAACACCTATATCTACCCGCCCGAGCCGAGCATGCGGATCGTCTCGGACATCATCGCCTATACCTCGGCGGAAATGCCCAAGTTCAACTCGATCTCGATCTCGGGCTATCACATGCACGAAGCCGGGGCGACGGCGGTGCAGGAGCTGGCCTTCACGATTGCTGACGGCAAGGAGTACGTCGAACGCGCGATGGCCGCCGGGCTCGACATTGACAAGTTCGCCGGCCGCCTCAGCTTCTTCTTCGGCATCGGCATGAACTTCTTCATGGAAGTCGCCAAGCTGCGCGCCGCGCGGACGCTGTGGCACCGGGTGATGGATGGGCTGGGCGCCAAGGACGAACGCAGCAAGATGCTGCGCACGCACTGCCAGACTTCGGGCGTCTCGCTGCAGGAGCAGGACCCCTACAACAACGTCATCCGCACCACGATTGAAGCGATGGCAGCCGTGCTGGGCGGCACGCAAAGCCTCCACACCAATGCGCTCGACGAGGCGATTGCCCTGCCGACCGATTTCTCGGCCCGGATCGCGCGCAACACCCAGATCGTGCTGGCCGAAGAAAGCGGGATCACCAAGGTCGTCGATCCGCTCGGCGGGTCCTATTACGTCGAGGCGCTGACTTCGACGCTGGTGGAAGAGGCCTGGAAGCTGATCGAGGAAGTAGGCGCGCTGGGCGGCATGACCAAGGCGGTCGCCTCTGGCATGCCCAAGCAGCGGATCGAACAGGCCGCCGCCGCCAAGCAGGCGCGGATCGACCGGGGCGAGGACGTGATCGTCGGCGTCAACAAGTACAAGCTGGCGCAGGAAGACCAGCTCGACACGCTGGAGGTGGACAACCACGCCGTGCGCGATGCCCAGATCGCCCGGATCAAGGCGGTCAAGGCCGCGCGGGATGAGGCCAAGTGCCAGGCCGCGCTGGCCGCGCTGGCCGCCGGGGCAAAGGGCGGGGAAAACCTGCTGGCACTCGCCGTCGAAGCCGCCCGCCACCGCGCCACACTGGGCGAAATCAGCGATGCGATGGAAAGCGTGTTCGGCCGCTATGGCACCCAGCCGGTGCCGGTGACCGGGGTCTATGGCCCCGCCTATGCCGAGGACGCGCGCTACAACCAGGTGCTGGAAGGGGTCGAAGCGGTTACCCGCCGCCTGGGCCGCAAGCCGCGCTTGCTCGTCGCCAAGATGGGCCAGGACGGCCACGACCGCGGCGCCAACGTGATCGCCAGCGCGTTTACCGACATGGGCTTTGACGTGACCTCCGGCCCGCTGTTCCAGACGCCGGAAGAGACCGTGGCGCTGGCGCTGGAGAAGGATGTCGACGCCGTCGGCGCCTCCTCGCTCGCCGCCGGGCACAAGACGCTGGTTCCGCAGCTGATCACCTTGCTCCGCGACGCCGGACGCCCCGACATCAAGGTCATCGCCGGCGGCGTCATCCCGCCGCAGGACTATGACTTCCTGCGCGAAGCGGGAGTGCAGGGGATCTACGGCCCCGGCTCCAACGTCGTCGAATGCGCTGCCGACATGCTCCGCCTGCTTGGCCACAATATGCCGCCTCTCGAGGCCTAAGGAACGATAAGATGTTCAAGAAAATCCTCATCGCCAACCGTGGTGAAATCGCTTGTCGGGTGATCAAGACCGCCCGCCGGATGGGTATCCAGACCGTCGCGGTCTATTCCGATGCCGATGCCCGCGCGCCCTTCGTGCAGATGGCGGATGAAGCGGTCCACATCGGCCCGTCGCCCGCCGCGCAAAGTTATCTGATCGCGGACAAGATCATCGCAGCCTGCAAACAGACCGGGGCCGAAGCGGTTCATCCGGGCTATGGCTTCCTGTCCGAGCGGACCAGCTTTGCCGAGCAGCTCAAGGCCGAGGGGATCGCCTTTATCGGCCCGCCGGTCGGCGCGATTGCGGCGATGGGGGACAAGATCGAATCCAAGAAGCTCGCCAAGGAAGCGGGGGTCAATGTCGTCCCCGGCTTCGTCGGCGAGATCGAGGATACCGAGCACGCGGTGCGGATCTCGAACGAGATCGGCTATCCGGTGATGATGAAGGCCAGCGCCGGCGGCGGCGGCAAGGGCATGCGCCTAGCCTATGACGAAAAGGACGTGCGCGAAGGCTTCGAGGCGGTGAAGCGCGAGGGCCTGAATTCCTTCGGCGATGACCGCGTGTTTATCGAGAAGTTCATCCTCAATCCGCGCCACATCGAGATCCAGATTCTGGGCGACCAGCACGGCAACATCCTCTACCTCAACGAGCGTGAGTGCAGCATCCAGCGCCGCCACCAGAAGGTGGTGGAGGAAGCGCCATCGCCCTTCGTCACGCCGAAGATGCGCAAGGCGATGGGCGAGCAGTGCGTCGCCCTGGCGCGGGCTGTCGGTTACTACAGCGCGGGTACGGTGGAGCTGATCGTCTCGGGCGCGGACCCGACGGGGGAGAGCTTCTATTTCCTCGAAATGAACACCCGCCTGCAGGTGGAGCACCCGGTCACCGAATGCATCACCGGGATTGACCTTGTCGAGCAGATGATCCGCGTTGCCGCGGGCGAGAAGCTGGCCTTCACCCAGGATGACATCAAGATCGATGGCTGGGCGATCGAGAACCGCGTCTATGCCGAAGATCCCTATCGCGGCTTCCTGCCCTCGACCGGGCGCCTGGTGCGCTATCAGCCGCCGGTGCCGGGCTGGGAGGATGATGGCGAGGCCAATGGTCGCCGCGGTCTGGGCGGCGTGCGGGTGGATGACGGCGTCTATGAAGGCGGCGAAGTTTCGATGTTCTATGACCCGATGATCGCCAAGCTGATCACCTGGGGCCAGACCCGCGATGAGGCGGCAGATCTGCAGATCGCCGCGCTTGACCGGTTTCAGCTCGAAGGGCTGGGTCACAACGTCGATTTCGTCTCGGCGATCATGCAGCATCCGCGCTTCCGCTCGGGCGAACTGACCACCGGCTTCATTGCCGAGGAGTACCCCGACGGCTTCACCGGCGCGGCGACCTCGGCCGAAACCGCCAAGCACCTTGCCGCCATCGCCGGCTTCATCGCCACGGCCCGCGCCGACCGCGCGCGCCAGATCGATGGTCAGCTCGATGGCGAGCTGGAGCCGCCGTACGACTGGTCGGTGACGATCGGCGGACAGGCTTATGCCGTCAGCCTTGACGAGGAGATCACCGTCGATGGCGAAGCGATCGATCTGGCCATGGAGTACACACCGGGCGAGCGGCTGGTCGAAGCCGAGGTGGGTGACATGAGCTATGGCGTGAAGGTTGAACCGAGCCGCACCGGCCTGGTGATGACCACGCGCGGGGCGATCCACAAGGTGCAGATCCTGCCGGCCAGCGTGGCCCACCTGACCAAGCACATGATCGAGAAGGTCCCGCCGGACCTCTCCAAGTTCCTGATCTGCCCGATGCCGGGGCTGCTGGTTGCGCTCCATGTCAATGAGGGTGACAAGGTCGAGGCTGGCCAGCCCTTGGCCGTGGTCGAGGCGATGAAAATGGAGAACATCCTCCGCGCCGAGAAGTCCGCGACTGTGAAGAAGGTCAATGCCAAGGCTGGGGACAGCCTGGCGGTCGACGCGGTGATCCTGGAACTGGAGTAGCGGGCCGGGCGTTCACCGCCATGCCCACCGTCTGGACCATCGGTTACGAGCAAACCGCGATGCCTGCCTTCCTTGCCGCCCTGCAAGGGGCGGGCATTGAGGTCCTCGCCGATGTCCGCGCGATAGCTGCGTCACGAAGGCCTGGCTTCTCCAAGAACGCGCTGGCGGCAAATCTGGCTGAAGCAGGGATCGAATACCGCCACTTTCGCGCGCTTGGCACGCCGGCCGATGGCCGGGCGGCGGCGCGAGCGCTGGATCTGCCAAAGCTGGAGCGGATCTATGCCGGCCAGCTCGAACTGCCCGAAGCCCTCGCTGCCGGCGCTGAACTCGCCGCCCTGGCCCGCGAACGCCGCGTGGCACTGCTCTGCTATGAGCGAGAGCCTGGCTGCTGTCACCGCACCTTGCTGCGCAAGGCTATGCTGGCGGACTGCGACGCGGTCGATCTCTACCCCTAGCCCACCAGCGCCACCGCCCGGATCCACCCGGCGCTGGCGCCTTCGATCTTCACCGGGAAGCAGCTTAGCGTAAAGCCGTGCGGGGGCAGGGCGGCGAGGTTGGTGAGCTTTTCGATCTGCCAATAGGGGCGGATGCGGCCAGCCTTGTGGCCTTCCCAGATGATCGCCGGGTCCCGCTTTTCCGCCCAGCGGCGGGCGGTGTGGCTGAAAGGGGCGTCCCATGACCAGGCATCGGTGCCGACCACCTCGACCCCGCGCTCGGTCAGCCAGAGTGTCGCTTCGGCGCCGAGGCCGACGCCCTGGTCGGTGAAGTTCTCGGTGCCATAGATTGCGCCCGACTGGACCAGCACGATGTCGAGCGGCTGGAGCGTGTAGCCGATCCGCGCCAGCTCTGCCTCGACTTGGGCGGCGCTGACGACGGTGCCGTGGGGCAGGGCGCTGAAGTCCAGCTTCACGCCGGGGCGGAAGAAGCGGTCAAGCGGCGCCTCGTCAATGCTCGGGGCCTTGCGGGCACCGCTGTCGGTGGTGGAATGGTAATGCCACGGCGCGTCCATGTGGGTGCCGTTGTGGGTCGAGAGTGTCAGCGTCTCCACCGCCCAGCCTTCGCCATCGGGCAGGTCTTCCTTCTGCAGGCCCGGAAAGAACAGCGCGATCTGTTCCCAGCTGGTCTCATGCGTGGTGTAGTGGATCTGCGGCCGCATCACCGGCGGGTCGGAGACCACGTGGTTGGTGATCGGAATCGAGAGATCGATGAATTGCATTGTCCACCCCGCCTTGACCGGCTTTACGTTTACGTTAAGGTCAACTCATGAGCCTACCTGCAATCCTAGCCGCCGCCCGCCCGACCGCAACCGGTCTTGTCGCCACAATCACTGAAGAGTGGATGCAGGGCCGTACCTCCTATGGCGGGCTGTCGTCCGCCCTTGCGCTCGAAGCCGCGCGCCAGGTGGCGGATGATCTGCCGCCACTGCGCTCGGCCACCATCAACTTCGTCGGACCGCTGGCGGGCGAGGTGGAGGTTGCCACGCGAGTCCTGCGCCGTGGCCGCAACGCCACCTGGATCGCGGCCGAAGTCACCAGCGAGGCTGGCATCGGCCTGACCGCAACCTTCGTTTTCATGGGCCCCGTGGAGAGCAGCCTGCACCTCCACGATGCGCCGCCGCCCCAGGGCCTGATCCCGGTCGACGAGGCCGCAGTGCTCCCCGAACACCTTGGCCCGCTGTTCACCCGCAACTTCGAACGCCGCTTCGCCATGCCGCGCGGCGATGACAAGGTCCCCGAGCTGGTCTGGTGGGTCCGCCTCAAGGAGCGCGCCGGGATCGACCCGATGGTCGAACTGTTGCTCTGCGCCGATGCCCTGCCGCCGGGGGTGATGCCGCTGATGAGCAAGACCACGGCGGTCAGCTCGATGACCTGGATCGTCAACCTCCTTACTCCAGCGCCCGTCAGCCGCGATGGCTGGTGGCTGCTGCGCGCTGCCGGCAACTATGCCGAACACGGCTGCTCCAGCCAGGACATGGGCATCTGGAACGCCGATGGCGAGGCAATCGCTGCGGGCATGCAATCCATCGCCCTGTTCGGCTAAGCCAGCCGCCGCCCCATCACCAGCTTGAACGCGGCAAAGCCGACCAGGCCCGCCGCCGCAGTGCCAACGTGCATCAGCCAGAAGCTGGGCGTGTCCATGGTCGAATACCAGCCGCCGATGATCCCCACCGTCTTGTTGGCGGCGAAGAAGGTCAGGTAGTAGATCCCGACCACGGTCGCGACGATCGCCTTGGGCGCCACTTTGGTGAACAGCGCCAGGCTGACCGGCATGATGTGCGAGAAGCCGATCGAGTTGAGCAGGTGGAACATCACCGGCCAGAACAGCCCGATCTTGCCCGACCCTTGCGTGATCGCGGCCAGGTAAAGGCACAGCCCGCCGCCCATCACGAAGACCGAGCCGATGATCATCTTGCCGATCTCGTCCGGCTCCCACGCGCCCTTGTCGCTGCGCCACTTCCAGAACAGCGCGACCGCCGCCAGCATCGAGAAGCTGAGCGCCGCGTCGATCGTGATCATGTAGCTGGTGGGGAGCGTGGTGCCAAAGAAGGTCAGCTGGAAATGCTCATCCGCCCAGACCAGGTAGGCGTTGAAGATCTGCTGGTTGGTCAACATGGCGAGCGCCAGGATCGGGATCAGCAGCAGCAGAGCAAAGACCCGCGGCCGGTCTGCCGCCGTCACCGCCGCCAGGAGGCCGAGCGCGACGGCCAGGCCCACTTCGCCCGAAAAGCCGATGGCGGCAAAATCCGGCACCAGCTTGCCCAGCACGAACAGCACGGCCAGTGCCGCAGCGGTGAAGCCCAGCAGCCGCTTGCTGTCCAGCCCATCGGCAGAGGCCTTGGCATCGGCCGCCCGGTCCTCCTTGGGCAGCCACGGCCCGGCCTTGATGTAGAGCAGCAGCCCCGCCACCATCACCACGCCGGCCGTGCCAAAGCCGTAATGCCAGCCGACCTTTTCACCCAGCGTGCCCGAGATCAGCGGCGCGATGATCACACTGACGTTGATCGCGATGTAGAAGATCTGGAAGGCCATGGCCCGGCGCAGGTCGTTGGGGCCGTACAGCTCACCCACCTGGCTGGCGATATTGCCCTTGAACAGCCCGACGCCGACCACCAGCGCCAGCAGGGCGAACAGGAACAGCCCCTCGAAAGCCATCAGGAAGTGGCCCAGCGCCATGACCACGGCACCCGCCAGCAGCGTCGCCCGCCGCCCCAGCCAGCGGTCGGCAATCAGGCCGCCGGCGATCGGGGTCAGGTAGACCAGGCTGGTGTAATCACCGAAGATTGCCGAGGCGAGCGGCTGGCCTTCCTTGCCATCATAAGCCGCGCCTTGCAGCCACTGCAGGCCGATAACGTTGCCGATATGCTCGGGCAGCAGCAGGTACTTAACCATGTAGAGCACCAGCAGCGTCTGCATGGAATAGTAAGAGAACCGCTCACACCCTTCGACAAAGGCGAGGTATCCCAGCCCCTTGGGATGGCCCAGGAAGGCCCGGTCATGGGCGGGCAGTTCAAGCTCTGGCGTGGCTTCGGCGGCAGTCATGTCATCCCCCCGGATGGTTTCGTTGGTAACTGGCTACCCGCCGGGACGGATCGAGGCAAGCGGCACCGGCGGCGCAGCAGCGTTACGTTGGACTTGACACAGTTGACACCTTGTCCGCTTCTTCCAACATCGCGAACCCCGCAGAAAAGCTGGGGTTCCAGTGTGAAGCAGGCTGTTTGTACGACTGGGCGAAGAAAAAAACCTGCCCCAGACACACCAAGGCCGCGCAGCCGGCGCGGCCTATTGCGGTCAGGACGGGCGGCAACGCGACTCATCGCGCGGGGCTGGGCTGGGGCATGGCCAGGAGGATGACAGGTTTTCGCAGTGTAGGAAAATGCCGCTCAAAAATGCGCCGTCGCATTGAACGAGATGTAACGCGTGTCGCCGCCTGCCGGGGCGTTGGGCGCGCGGTGCAGGAAGTGGCCTTTGATCAGGGTCAGCGCGTCGATTTCCAGTTGCAGGCGTTTTGGCACTGCCCACCAGCGCACGCGGCCTTCGATCTGCTGGCCGGCGAAGCGGCCGGTGCGGCCGAGCGGATCGCGCACGCCAGTGGTGGCGAAGGCATCGGTGGCCGAGGCGAGCCACATTGCGCGGTAGCTGGCGAAGAAATCGAGCCGCTTTGACGGTGCGGCTTCGAACCGCACGCCGGGGGTGACGATGTTGGCGCGGGCTATGGCGTTGTAGAGGCCGGCTGGGGCGAGGTCGGCGCGGCGCATCCCGAACAGTGTATCGAACCGGCCATAGTGCGCACCGCCGGAATCGCCGCTGGCATAGTCGAACTCGAGCGAGAGCCGCGCGCCAAGCGCGCCGGGGAAGGTGTAGCCAGCATCGGCATGGGCGAACCAGGCGCGCACCGGCTTGCGCGGGGCCGTGGCGGCCAGCGACGTGCTGGCGCGGCCCCATTGGCCGATCACCTCAACCTCGTGATCGAACTGGCCGGCCTTGGGATCGCGGATCAGCCGCAGGCCGATGGTATTGAGCGAGCGGTCGCGGCTGGGGCGGCCCGGCGCGTCGCGCTCACCCAGGTGGAAGAACGTGACTTCGGCCATGGTCCGCCCGATCGCCTGGGGCTTGGCCACCAGTCCGCCCCACAGCACCAGGTCGAAGCTCTCGCGGTCTAGTGCCACGCGGTTGCTGGCCAGGCCCTGCGGATCGTCAGGCCGCCGGCTCTGCGGCAGGACATAGATCGCTGTCGCGGTGAGCCCGCTTTTCAGCGTCAGGTCGGCGCGCAGGCCGGTGTAGCTGTTGGTGGTGTTGCGATAGTCGTCCGCCGCGACCAGCCGGCGCGAGCCCAGGTTGAGCAGCGAGCGCCCCGCTTTCAGCGTCAGCTTGCTGCCCGGCCCGAACGGCGCGGTGATATCGGTGGCGACATAGGCCGAGACCAGTTCGAGCGTATTGACCTCACCGGTGGTGACCGGCGTGCCCGGCTCTTGCAGATAGACGCGGCTGTCCCACAGTTCCCCGCCGATCCGCCAGCTATCCTGGCGGTACTCAGCGGCCAGGATGGTGCGGACGTTGAACAGGTCGTCATTGCGATCAAACCCGACCCGTGCCTGGTTTTCGATCGCCTCATACCGCGCTCGAACGCTGCCTGACAGCGACAGGCCATCTTCGGCCTGCGCGACCTGCGCAGAAAGAGTAACAACCGGAACGATCAGAGCAATCAGACGCATACACCCTCCATCGGCCCTGGCGCGCCAGGGTTGCAGCAGGATGACGCTTGAGCGGCATGGCCGCTTACGGCCGGGAGGTCATCTTGCCCCGACGCGCTGCTGATTAGCGTCAGCACCGACCGGCGGCAAGGCCTGGAGCACCGCGTGATCGCCCAGCGCCAACTTGTCCGCGCCATCATGCCGCGCCCGATGCGGGGCGGATCAGCCATGCAGGCCAGCACTATCGCCAGTTTACGCTCTGTGCGAGAGGCTGGATGGCTGGCGCGGCTGGAACTGACGTTCAGTTACTTCCAGCGGGAAGAGCGCGGCAATCGCTGATGAGGATATCGCAATGGATCTGAGGATCGCGGGGCGCAAGGCGCTGGTCAATGGCGGCAGCGCGGGCATGGGGCGCGGGGCGGCGCTGGCGCTGGCGCGCGAGGGGGCCGAGGTGTTCTTCTCGGCGCGCGGAGCCGAACGGCTGGAAGCCACCTGCACCGCCATCGCCGCCGAGACCGGCGCGAAAGTGCACGCGATCATCGCCGATCACGCCAGCGACGTGGGCCGCGCGGCGATCCTGGCCGCTTGCCCCGATCCCGATATCTTCGTCGCCACCTGTGCCCCTCCGCCGTTTACCGGCGATTTCCGCGATGTTTCGCGTGAGGCGCTCGCCCAGGCGGTGGCAACGGCGCTGCTCAGCCCGATCGATTACATCAAGGCCGTTACCGTGCCGATGGTTGAGCGGCGCTGGGGGCGGATCGTCAATATCAGCACCGGGGCGGCGAAGTACCCCGCGGCGATGCGGGTGCTTTCCGGCCCGCCGCGTGCGGCCCTGGCCAACTATTGCCACGCGATCTCGAAGGAGCTGGCGCCGCATAACGTCACGATCAATTCGGTGCTGCCGGGGATGCACCACACCCCGGGGATTGAGGAGGTGCTGGGCCCCCGCGCCGCGGCCAACGGGCGCAGCTATGACGAGGAAGTCGCCGCTTTCGTCAAGGCTGTGCGCATTCCCGCCGGGCGCTTTGGCGATGCCGAGGACCTGGGCGCGCTGGTTGCCATGTTCTGCAGCGATCAGGCGAGTTACGTCACCGGCCAGTCACTGGTGGTTGATGGCGGGATCGGCACGTCGACGTTCTAGGCCGACCCCGGCATCCCCTATCCGGCGTTCGCCACGCGGATGATCCCGCCAATCAGCGAGCCGAGCACGAAGATGTAGATCGGCGGCATCGAGATATAGAGCGGGATCAGCCGCTTCTCGGCCGCCTTGTGATAGCCCAGCGCATAGAGCACCCGCATGAACGGCCAGATCGCGCCGATCCCGGCCGCCCACACCGGGCTGACGACAAAGGCAAACAGCCACAGGCCGGGCAGGAACAGCGCCAGGTGTTCCAGGGTGTTCTGGTGCGCGCGGACATAGCGTTCATACTCGGGCGGCCCGCTGTGCGACGGTGGCTCGATCTTGAAGCGCCCCCGCGCCAGCCCGGCCATCAGCAGGGTGAAGTAATAGGCCAGCAGCGCCAGCGCGCTGACGATCACGACATAGCTGTAAGGATCGGTCATGGATGCGTGTGCCTTCCCCCAAGGAAGCGCCAAGGCTGGCTGAACCCAGGCGGGGCGGCAACTCGCACTTTTGCAGCCTAGAAGACTGCGTGATCGCCTCGCTCAACCTGTTCGGTGCCATCGATCAACCGGCGGTAATAGTCGAACAGCAGGTCGCTGCCGGTCGCGGGGGTGGCCTCGGCGTCATAGCGCCCGGTGGCGGGATCGCGCACCAGCATCGATTCGGTCGCATAGTAACGGCCGATCCGGGCAAGATCAGCCTTGCGGGCCGCCGCGGGCAAGACATGGCCGAGCAGGCTGAGCAGCGCGATAATGGCGTCGAGCACTTTGACCGAGACGTGGCGAAAGCGCGGCGGCTGGCCCAGCAGCCGGAACAGCGCCTCGCCCTGATCACGCGGGGTTATCGCAGGACCGGGGCCGCCGATTGGAAGGATGCGGTTGTGGCGGCCCGGGTCCGTCACGCAATCGGCCAGGAAGGCGCCCAGGTCGCGGTCGCTGATCGGCTTGCAGGCGGTCAGTCTGCCATCGCCAAACACCAGAAAAGGCTTGCCTTGCCGCACCCGCTCGACCTGGCCTGACAGCGACTTGAAGAACGCGGTCGGCCGGACGATCGACCAGGTCAGGCCCGATGCGATCAGCGCTTGTTCAAAGGCCAGTTTGGCGTGCTGGAACGCCAGCAGCGGCTTTTGCACGCAGATCGCCGAGAGCAGGATGAATTGCGGGATGCCAGCCTGCTGCGCGGCGGCGAGCGCTGTCATATGCGCGCGGTAATCGATCGCCCAGGCATCGTCCGGACTGCCCGTGCGCGAAGCGAGGCAGGACAGCACGGCATCGAAGCGCTCGCCCCGGATGCCGTCGCGGCTGAGCCAGTCTGGGTCGGTCGGATCGCCCACCCGGACGGTCGCGCCTGCCAGGGTATCGATTTGGCGCCGGCTGAGGCAGACCACCCTGTGTCCGCGCCCCAGCAGCGCCTGCACAGTCGCGCGGCCGATCGTACCGGTCGCACCCAGCACAAGCACGCGCCGGCCGGATCGGTCCGCTTCGCTCTGGCCTGCCGATTGGTTTGGAGTGTCCGGAATAACTGCTGCCCGCGCTTGTTTTGCCGATTGATCGGACCAGCCGGTCGGATCGTCAACTCCGATCTTGGGCGGCCTATCTCAACCGCCAGTGTTCCTTCGGTCGGCCCAGACT
Organism: Novosphingobium ginsenosidimutans; assembly: GCF_007954425.1. Classification (NCBI taxonomy): domain Bacteria; kingdom Pseudomonadati; phylum Pseudomonadota; class Alphaproteobacteria; order Sphingomonadales; family Sphingomonadaceae; genus Novosphingobium; species Novosphingobium ginsenosidimutans. Next base: position 2,324,663 of record NZ_CP042345.1, read on the forward strand.
AAACCCCCACCGATAGCGGCGCAGAGGAGCAGGCGATGGGCATTCTCGACAAGTTTCGGCTCGATGGCCAGGTTGCGGTGGTGACCGGGGCCGGCAAGGGGATCGGGCGGGCGATCGCGCTGGGCCTGGCCGAGGCGGGGGCGGATGTGGCGGTGGCCTCGCGCACCCAGGCCGATCTCGATGCCGTGGCGGCGGAAATCCGGGCGCTGCGGCGGCGGGCGTTGCCGCTGGTGACCGATGCGACCGATGCCGCCGCGCTCGAGCGGCTGGCGGCGGAAACCGTGCGCCAGCTCGGCAAGCTGACGATCTGGGTCAACAATGCCGGCGGCATCCCCGATGGCACGCCGCGCTATCTGACGCGCACTTCGGAGGACAGTTTCGACGCGCAGATCGCGCTAAACCTCAAGGGCGTCTGGCTGGGCGCGACCATCGCCGCGCGGGCGATGAGCGCCGATGGCGGGGCGATCATCAACATCTCCTCGCGCTCGGCCTATGGCCCGCAGGTGAAGAACGGGCCCTATGGCGCGGCCAAGGCAGCGGTGAACAGCCTGACGACCACGCTGGCGGTGGAAGTGGCGCCGAAGATCCGCGTCAATGCCGTCGCGCCGGGACCAATCCCGACCGAGAACTTCGACGATTGCATGGGCACCGACACCGAGGAAAAGCGCGCCAAGCTGCTGGAGATGATCGGCATCCCGCTGGGCCGCTATGGCGAGCCAGAGGATATCGCCGCAGCCGTGGTCTACCTCGCCTCGCCCGCCTCAAGCTGGGTGACGGGGCAGTGCCTTTATGTCACCGGCGGCCGCTGAGTTCCGCGTCAAGGAACGTCGCCACTTCGCCAAGGTCCACGTCCTTCGCCAGGAAGGCTTCGCCGATCTGACGGAGGAGGACGAAAGGCAGGGTGCCGGCGTCCATCTTCTTGTCGTGCAGCATGTGCGCGACCAGGGCCTGACCATCGCAGTTGAGGCCGAGCGTGGCGATCTCGCTCGCCATGCCGACATCGGTGAAATGGGCGGCGATCCGCTCTGCATCCGCCGCCGCAATCAACCCGCGCCGGGCCGAGAAGCGCGCGGCGAGGACCATGCCAAGCGCGACGCCTTCGCCGTGGAGCAGGCGGTTGGAAAAGCCGGTCTGCGCTTCCAGGGCATGGCCGAAGGTGTGGCCGAGGTTGAGCAGGGCGCGCAGGCCCAGCGTCTCGCGCTCGTCGGCCTTGACGATGGCCGCCTTGGCCGCGACCGAATGGGCGACGGCATATTCGCGCAACGCTGCGTCTCCGGCCAGCATCGCCGCGCCATTGATCACGCACCAATCGAAGAACGGCGCATCGCCGAGCAGGCCGTATTTCACCACCTCGGCATAGCCGGCCAGCAGCTCGCGCTGCGGCAGGGTGCCCAGCGCATCGAGATCGGCGAGCACAAGGGCGGGCTGATGGAACGCACCGACCAGGTTCTTGCCAGCCGGCGTGTTGATCGCGGTCTTGCCGCCGACGCTGGAATCAACCTGGGCGAGCAGTGTGGTGGGAACCTGGATGAAGTTACAGCCACGCTTCAGGATCGCGGCGGCGAACCCGGTCAGATCGCCAATCACCCCGCCGCCGAGCGCGATAATGTGATCGCCGCGCTCCACTTCCTCGGCCAGCAGCCAGTCAACCGTGGCGGCAAGCTGCTCCCAGCTCTTGGTCGCCTCGCCCGGTGGTAGAATGCGCCAGGCCGCTTCGTGTCCGGCAGCCGCCAGCGAGGCTTCGACCGCGGCCCCGCAGGCCTTGTGGACATGGGCATCGGTCACGATCGGCACGCGCCGCTTGCGCAGGCGCGGTCCCGCGAGTTCGGCCAGCCGTGGCAGCAATCCGCTGCCTACCTGGACCTCGTAAGGGCGCCCAGCGATGTCGACCGGGATTACAGCCATGCGTCGATTTCCTTCAGAACCCGCGCCACCGTGCGCGCCTGCGGGCCGCGACCCGAGGTAATATGGATCGGCGCCTCGGCATAGGCCGGGCGGCGCTCTTCACGCAGCCGGGTCAGGATTTCGCGCGGGTCGCCCTGGCGCAGCAAAGGCCGGGTGTTCTTGCGCGCGGTGCGCTCAACCAGGGTGTCAATATCGGCGTCAAGCCAGACCGTGATCGCCTTTGACAGGATCAGCGCCCGGGTTTCGGGGTTGACAAAGGCCCCCCCGCCGGTCGCGATCACTTTACGCCGTTCATGGACATTGGCGCCATCCATCAACCGCGCGATTACGCGCCGCTCGCCATCACGGAAGGCGGCTTCGCCGTGGCGCTCAAAGATTTCGGCAATGGTCAGCTGTGCCGCTTCTTCGATCGCCTCGTCAGCGTCGACGAAGGGCAAGTGGAGCAGGGTGGCGAGGCGCCGCCCGATGCTCGACTTGCCGGTGCCCATCATCCCCACCAGCACGATCGGACGATCGATCCGCCGCGCCAGGGCGGCGATCTCAGCATTCGAAAGCTCGGTTTCGTCATGGTCCATTGCGGCCCTGCCTATAGATGGGCTAACCGGGTTCGCAAGTATGGGACGGGTTTCAGCGCAGAAAGGCAACGTGTGGCGGTGAGCATGCGCAAGGGATGGCTGGTGCTGGCTCTGGCCGCTGCCGCGTTGCTGGGCTGGGCCTGGCACGACGGCGGCGAAGTCCCGCAACGCCTGATTGCGCAGCCGGTTACGCTGCCCGGAGTGAACGCATGAAGCGGAGTGCTCTGCTGCTGACGCTTGGCTCGGCCCTGGCGCTTACTTCGGCGTTGGTTGTGGCGCAGGATGCGCCCGAATCGCTGCTGCCGCCCGGCTTTGACAAGCCGCGCGCGGCACCGAAACAGGCCCCGGCGGCGCCGGTGACTGTGACCAAAGGCAGCACCAGCAGCGGATCATCCAGCGTTTCGGTGCCAGTGGTCCAGCAGGTGCCGGGCGCAGCAGCCGGTTCCGCCGCGCCCGGTCTGCCGCCGGGCGTTCGCGTGCCGACCCTGCAAGAGCTGGAGCGGATGTCCCCGGAAGAGCTTGACGAGCTGCTCGGCCTCAAGCCGCGGTCCGACATGCCGCCTGCCGCCCGCCGCTCGCTGAAGCAGGTTGGCGTGCTGGCCGATTACGAGGGCGGGCTGCCCGCCGGAGCGCTGGCTAACCAGAGCGGGGCGCTGGTCCGCGCCGCGCTCGATGGCAACAAGGGGCAGCTTGTCTCGCGCTGGGGGCATATCCTGCTGCGCCGCGCGCTGGCTTCGCGGCTCGATGCACCGCAGGGCATGAACCCGGCCGATTTCGCTGCCAGCCGCGCCGCCCTGCTGGTGCGGATGGGTGAGGGCGAAGTGGCCCGCGCCGTGGTGCAGGATGTCGATGCCGGCAACTTCACTGACAGCCTGACCCGCGCCGCGCTTGATGCCTATGCCTTCACCGCCGACATCACCGGGATCTGCCCGGTCATCGCGGTCCAGGGCGGCGCGCGCAAGGATGCCGAATGGCGCGTGCTGCGCACCGTTTGCCAGGCCTTCCAGGGCGATGGTGCCGCTGCCATGGCGCAGCTGGACCGGATGCAGGGCGGCAAGGTCTGGCCTGAGATCGATATGCTGCTGGCGCAGAAATACGCCGGGGCCGCCGGTAAATCCCGCCGGGCCGTGACGATCGAGTGGGACGGGGTCAGCGTGATGACCCCGTGGCGTTACGCCTTCACCATTGCGACCGGGCTTGAGCCGCCAGCGGCGCTGATGCGCAATGCCCCTGATCGCTATGCCTATGCCGCTGCGCTGGCGCCGATGGTACCGCTGACCACGCGGGCGAGCGGGGCGGACAAGGCCGCCGCCGCCGGAATTCTCTCCAGCGCGGCAATGGTCGATCTCTACAGCCAGATCTATGCGCAGGAAGACATTACGGGCGAATGGGCCGACCGGGCAGGCCTGCTGCGCACGGCCTATACCGGAGAGACGCCCAAGGACCGGATGGCCGCGATTGCCCAGTTGTGGGATGGTGCCAGCGATCCCCGAACGCGCTATTCGCGCCTGGTGCTGACCGCCTATGCCGCTGCGCGCATGCCGGTGGAAGATGGCTTTGCCGGCCAGTCGGCCGATCTGGTTGCGGCGATGCTGGCCGCGGGGCTTGATGCCAATGCGCTGCGCTGGACGCCGCAGGCCGAGGTTGGCTCGCTGACCTGGGCGCAATTGACGCTGGCCTCGCCAGTGCGCGGCAACCTGGTGGCATCGGGCGCGCTGGAATCGTTCTATTCCGACGACGCGAGCGACAATTACCGCAAGTCACGCTTCCTGCTCGCCGGCCTTGCCGGTCTTGGCCGGGTTGATCAGGCCGTGGCCGCGAACTTCGCGGCGAAGCTGGAGATTGACCTTAACCGCCAGACCCGCTGGACCCGGTTGATTAGCCAGGCTGCGGATGTGAACAACCCGGCGCTGGTATGCTTCCTGGCGGGCGTGGGAATGCAGGGCGATGGCTGGGACAAGATGACCAGTGTGCACCTCTATCACATCGTCTCGGCGCTTAACCGGGTGGGCCTTTCCGCCGAAGCCCGGATGATTGCGGCCGAGGCAGTGGCGCGGGGATAAGGGCCCTGTCCGCCGCGGTCGAGGCGTTCCTCGCCATGCTGGCTGCAGAGCGCGGCGCTGCGGCCAATACGCTGGCCGCTTACCGCCGCGATCTTGAGACTGCTGAGGAAATCATTGGCCCGCTTAGCGGAGCGACCCGCGATGATCTCGCCCGGCTGGCTGGAGCCTGGGTGAAGCTGGCACCCTCCAGTCTTGCCCGCAAATGCTCCGCCCTGCGCCAATGCTTCGGCTTCCTGGTCGACGAAGGCTGGCGCGGCGACGATCCTTCACCCGCGCTGCCGCGCCCGCGCACCCGGCGCCCGCTGCCACGCATCCTTGGTCACGGTGACGTCGAGGCGCTATTCGCGACGGCCGAGGCCGAGGCGGCAAGTGACAGGCCGGAGGCCGTGCGGCTGCTCACCTTGCTTGAGCTGCTTTACGGCTCTGGCCTGCGTGCCAGCGAACTTGTTTCCCTGCCGCTCAACGCCGTGCCGCGCGATGCGCCATTCCTGACGGTTACGGGCAAAGGCGGGCAGCAACGGATGGTCCCGGTGAGTGGTCGTGCGCGGCAGGCGCTGTCGCGTTGGCTGGCGCTCCGCGGTGACAAGGGGCGATTGCTGTTTCCCTCGACTGGCAAGAGCGGCCACCTGACGCGGGTTCGCCTGTTTCAGCTGCTGCGCGCCCTTGCCCTGCGCGCGGGGCTCGATCCTGAACGGGTCAGTCCGCACGTGCTGCGCCATGCCTTTGCCACCCACTTGCTGGAAGGCGGAGCTGACCTGCGCGTGCTGCAAACGCTGCTGGGCCATGCCGACATTGCGACGACCCAAATCTACACCCACGTCGACTCCACCCGGTTGGTGGAACTGGTCAACGCACGGCATCCTCTTGCCCATCGCCGCCCGGCGGGCTAGCGCGGGGGCATGATTTCCTATCTCGAGTTCGAAAAGCCGGTCGCCACGCTTGAAGCGCGGATTGCCGAACTGCGCGCCGCAGCCGAAGGCGGCGATGTCGATATCGCGGCGGAAATCCGCCGGCTTGAGACAAAGAGCGCGGACCTTTTGGCCAGCACCTATGCTGCGTTGACTCCCTGGCAGAAGACCCAGGTCGCGCGGCACCCCATGCGCCCGCATTTCCGCGATTTCATCGCTGGAGCCTTCACCGATTTTGTCCCTTTGGGCGGGGACCGCTGCTTTGGCGAGGATCACGCGATCATCGGCGGGCTGGCCAAATTGGGGAACCGCCGCGTGGTGGTGATCGGGCACGAGAAGGGCCACGACACCCAGAGCCGGATCAAACACAATTTCGGCATGGGCAAGCCCGAAGGCTATCGCAAGGCGATCCGCCTGATGGAACTGGCCAGCCGGTTCGGCCTGCCGGTGGTCACGCTGGTGGACACCTCGGGCGCCTTCCCGGGCGTTGAGGCCGAAGAGCGCGGCCAAGCCGAGGCAATTGCCCGTTCGACCGAGGCCTGCCTGGCGCTGGGCGTGCCAATGGTGGCGGCGATCGTGGGTGAGGGCGGTTCCGGCGGCGCCGTGGCGCTTGCCAGTGCGGAGCGCGTGCTGATGTTCGAACACGCGGTCTATTCGGTGATCAGTCCGGAAGGTTGTGCTTCAATTCTGTGGCGCACCTCTGAAAAGGCGGCCGATGCGGCGGAAGCGATGCGGGTGACTGCTCAGCATCTGCTCGAACTTGGCGTGATCGACCGGATCGTCAAGGAGCCGGTCGGCGGGGCGCATCGCGATCCGCAGCAGGCGATTGCAGCCCTGGCCAAAGCGATCGGCGAAGAGCTCGATGCTCTTGCCAAGCATAGCCCGGCCAAGCTGCGCGCGCTGCGCGAAGAGCGCTTCCTGCGCATCGGTGAAGCCTGACGCGAGGGGGGGCAGCGCCCTGCGCGGGAACTTTTGCTGTTCCAATTCCGTTCATCCGGTCTAGCGATATTACCGGGTCAACTGAACAGGAAAGCTTTTCATGCCTAGCAGTATCAGACACATCGCGCTCGCCTCGGCTGGCCTGGCGACGATCCTGGCTTCGTCGGCATGTGGCGGCGGCGCAGCAAGTGCGCAGGCCGTGGCCAAGCCCGCGCCGGTCCAGGCGATCAGCGCCAAGGACAAGGCCGAAGGGGCCAAGGCGCACCCGCAACTGCTGGAGGAATTTGGCGGTGCCGAGAGCGGACCGCAGGCGGCCTACGTCGAGACCGTTGGCAAGAACATTGCGGTTCAGTCAGGCCTCAGCAATGCGCGCGGGGACTTTACGGTAACGCTGCTCAACTCGCCGGTGAACAACGCCTTCGCCATTCCTGGCGGCTATATCTACACCACGCGTCAGCTCGTTTCGCTGATGAACAACGAGGCGGAACTGGCCGCGGTGCTGGGCCATGAGGTTGGCCACGTCGCCGCACGCCATGCCGCAAAGCGCCAGAGCGCGGCAACCAAGAATACCATCTTCGGCGTGCTCGGTGCCGTGCTGGCAGGTGCTGTCCTGGGCAACAACCAGGTCGGACAGGCGTTGCAGCGCACCCTGCTGCAGGGTTCGCAGCTGCTGACGCTGCGCTATTCACGCGGGCAGGAGACCGAATCCGACAACCTTGGCATCGATTACCTGCGCCGCGCGGGTTATGATCCGCGGGCGATGAGCACGGTGCTACAATCGCTTGCCAATCAGAATGCACTTGATGCGCGGTTGATGGGATCGAGCAATCAGGTGCCCGAATGGGCCTCGACTCACCCGGATCCGGCCTCGCGCGTGCGCACGGCGCTGGCGCGGGCGGGTAGCAGTGCCACGGGTGTAACCAATCGCGACACCTTCCTGACCCGGATCGCCGGCATGACCTATGGCGACGATCCCAGGCAGGGCGTTGTCGATGGACGCCGGTTTACCCATCCGGACCTGAAGCTTGCCTATGATGCGCCAAGCGGGTTTTACATGATGAACGGCACCCGCGCCGTTTCGATCAATGGCCAGTCGGGCCGCGGGCAGTTTACCACCGGGCCGTTCTCGGGCGATCTCGATGCCTATGTGCGCGACGCCTTTGGCGCGCTGACTGAGCAGGGCCAGCAGAAGATCGATCCGGGCCAGGTCAGCCGGACCACGATCAATGGCCTGCCCGCTGCCTATGCGACGACGCGGGTCAACACGGGTCAGTCGACGGTTGAGGTTACCGTCTTCGCCTATCAGTTCGGGCCGGACCAGGCCTTTCACTTCGTGACGATCACCCAGCCAGGCGGGACCGGCGTGTTCGATCCGATGTTCCGATCGATGCGGCGGATCACGGCGGCCGAAGCGGCGGCGATCAAGCCCCGCAAGCTGGCGGTGATCGCGGCGCGACCGGGGGATACGGTCCAGTCGCTGGCCAGCCGCATGGCCTATACCGACGCGCCGCTGGACCGGTTCCTGGTGCTCAACGGCCTGACCGCCAACAGCCGCATCGTTCCTGGTCAGAAGATCAAGCTGGTAACCTACTGAACGATTGCTCCAGACAAACGAAAGAGGGCGGCGGGTTTCCCCGCCGCCCCCAATTCTGTTGGCCTTTCGGCCGTGCCGATTAGGCGCCAGCCGAACCGTTGGCGGTCGCCATGCTGTCACCGGCAGTGTTGAAGGTGGTCTTCAGTTCGTTACCCAGACCCTGCATGGCAGTGATCGCAGCAACGGCGATGAGAGCGGCGATGAGGCCGTATTCGATCGCGGTGGCACCAGCTTCGTCACGGAACAGCTTGTTGATGAACTTCATGGTCAGTCTCCTGTAGCAGTCTTCAGTACCCGGCTCTTTCCCTGTCACCCGGATCGAGCGATCCCCGAGTTAGGTGATAAGTCTTGCGAAATGTTTAACCGCCGGTCGCAGCCTCGTTGGAAGCAGCAACCTTAGTGTTGACAGTGGTCCAGACTTCCATGTTGGCGTCGGCAAATCTTTGCAGAGCACTAAACATGGCAATCACGACCAGTCCCACGATCAGCCCCATTTCAACGGCCGACGTGCCCCGTTCGTCACGGATCAGGTTTATGAGGAGTTTGTTCTTCATCGTTCCCTCTCCGCGTTTGGTGCGGGTGAGGGTTGAGATCGCATCACAGTCCTAACGATTTATTGAGAACGGACCTTAACGTGCAAAATAATCCGACAATCATTCCGGTGGTGGCGGCCGCTCTGATTGCCGCCAATGGCCGGATACTGCTGCACCAGCGCAAGCTGGATGGAGCGCTTGGCGGGCTATGGGAGTTTCCGGGAGGCAAGGTGGAACCGGGGGAAAACCCTGATTCGGCGCTGGTTCGCGAACTGGCAGAGGAACTGGGCGTGGCCGTCGATCCGGCGGATCTTGTCTATCTCGCCAGCGCCAGCGAGCCCGGCAATCCACATGTCATTCTGCTTTACACTTGCCGCGTCTGGGCCGGAGAACCGGTCTGTCTGGCTGGGGAGGCCATAGCCTGGGTAGCCCCGCAGGACCTGCTGGCGCATGAAATGCCGCCGCTCGACGTGCCGCTGGCACAGGCACTGATTTCGTCGATTTAGCCGCTTGCCAAGCCGGAACGACCTGCCTATGAGCGCCACTCCAACGCGCCCGTAGCTCAGCTGGATAGAGCATCAGACTACGAATCTGAGGGTCGGACGTTCGAATCGTTCCGGGCGCGCCATTTTCCCCAAACCATCGATTTCCGGGTCTCGGAGCGGCGTGCTGCCGAAGGCAGCGCGAGGCGTTCTGAGTTGATTGTGAAATCGGCTTTAGACGCAGCCAGCTTCAAAGCCGCAGCTGGCCTCCTCATTTTGGACCACAGGCTCGCACGCAACCAAACCGGTGTCCGAACGGTTTTTGCTGCCCAGTGCCCCCTGAACCGCTAAGAGACCCTGTGGCCGACGAACCCAAAGCCCAGTCCCCTTCCGTTTGGCGTTATGCACGGGCGAGCCGCGTTCACGTGGTCATTGATGCCGCACCCTATTTCGCCCTGATGCAGCAAGCTTTCATGCGCGCGCGCCAACGGATCATGATGATCGGCTGGGATTTCGACACACGAATCTTGCTGGGGCAGGGGCGGCGCTGGTGGAACCGGCCGGATAAGCTTTCGCAGCCGGCGCGGCTCGGCCCCTTCATGCTGTGGCTGTGCAAGCGCACGCGCGGACTGGAAGTGCGGGTGCTGAAATGGAACTTCGGCGCGCTCAAGTTCGTCTTCCGCGGCTCGATGATCCTCGATCTCTGGCGCTGGTGGCGCAGCCCGGCGATCGACTTCAAGTTCGATTCCGCGCATCCGCTTGGCTGCAGTCATCACCAGAAGATCGTGGTGATCGACGATCGCTTTGCCGTCTGCGGAGGGATCGACATGACCGCCGGACGCTGGGACACGCCCGAGCACAAGGAACATGATCTGCGCCGCCGCCTGCCCTTTTCGCCGCGGCTGTTTGGCCCGTGGCACGATCTGACCCTGATGGTTGAGGGCGACGCAGCCCTCGCGCTGGGCGAACTGGGACGGGAACGCTGGGCTCAGGCTGGCGGCAAGGCGATGGAGCCGTGCCGGCCGCAGGTGTCCAGCCCCTGGCCCTCAACGCTCAAGGCTGATTTCAACGATGTCGAGGTGGGCATCGCGCGGACCCGATCGCAGTGGAACAACGTCAGCGAAGTGCGCGAGATCGAGGCGCTGTTTCTTGAGCATATCGCCCGGGCGCGTCATTTCATCTACGCTGAAAGCCAATACTTCGCCGCCCGCAAGATTGCCGAGGCAATTGCCAAGCGCGTGGCCGAACCCGATCCGCCTGAGATCGTGCTGATCAACCCGATCTCTGCCGAAGGCTGGCTGGAGGAGGTAGCGATGGACGGCGCGCGGGTTCGGTTGACCCACGCGATCGAGGATGTCGACCACCGTAACCGCTTCCGCATCTTCATTCCCCATAACGCCGCCGGCACTCCGATCTATGTTCATTCCAAGACGATGATCGTCGACGATGAGGTGCTGCGGATCGGTTCGGCCAACATGAACAACCGTTCGTTGGGACTGGACAGCGAATGCGACATGTTCATCGATGCCGCCCGTCCGGGCAACGGCCATGCGCGTGCCGGTATTACCAAGCTGCGTTACGCCTTGCTGGCCGAGCATCTGGGCCTGACGCGGCGTGAAGTTGAAGCGGCGCTGGAACGCGATCCTTCGATGTTCAACCTGATCGAGAATGCGCCACGCAAGGGCAAGTACCTTGAACCTTTTGCCTTGCGTCCCCTCAGCGAAACGGAGAGAGCAGTCGCAGATAACGCCCTGCTTGATCCGGAGCGGCCCGAAGAACTGTTCGAGCCGCTCAACAAGCGCCGGGGGCTGTTTCGCCGCGGCAGCTTCCTGCGCCGCCCGCGACTGGAGGTGTGAGGATGGGATGCGATCATGAGCCCGAGCTGGACGAGAACGGCAAGCTGCCGGTACCGCCCGAAGTGCAGGAAGCAATCCGTACCCTGATCCGCTGGTCGGGCGATGATCCGCAGCGCGAAGGCCTGATCGATACACCATCGCGCGTCGCGCGCGCCTGGAAGGAGTACTGCCAGGGCTATGGCGAGGATCCAGCCTATCACCTCTCGCGCCAGTTCGAGGAAGTGGGTGGCTATGACGAGCTGGTGCTGCTGAAGGATATCCCCTTCCAGTCGCACTGCGAGCACCATATGGCGCCGATCACCGGCAAGGCTGCGATTGCCTATATGCCAAAGGATCGCGTGGTCGGAATTTCGAAGCTGGCCCGCGTGCTCCACGCCTTCGCCCGGCGCCTGCAGATCCAGGAGCGGCTGACCGCCGAAGTCGCCCAGTGCATCTGGGATAACCTTCACCCGCACGGCGTGGCCGTGGTGATCGAGGCGCAGCACGGCTGCATGACTGGCCGCGGCGTGCGCACGCCGGGGGTGGGGATGGTCACCAGCCGGCTGATGGGGTGCTTCCTGGATGACAACCGCAGCCGCAAGGAAGTGCTGAGCCTGATGGGCTACTGACATGACTGCCTTGGTGCCCGTGATGACAGTCGGGGAGCTGTCGGACTTCTTCGTACAGGCCTTTCCGGTTGGGGATCATGACCGGCTGGGGCGAATCGATAGCATCGAGCCTGGCTTTGTCCGGCTGGCGCTGGAGCCTGACAGCAGCAACCTGCGCCCCGGCGGGATCGTCTCGGGTCCAACCCAGATGGGGCTGGTCGATCGGGCAGCCTATGCGGTGATCCTGGCGCATATCGGCCCGGTCGCCATGGCGGTAACCAGCAACCTCAACATGAGCTTTCTGCGCGCGGTCAAGCAGCAGACGGTATGGTGCGATGCCGTGCTGCTTAAGCTGGGCAAGCGGCTGGCGACGGTCGATTGCCGGCTGTGGCAGGATGACCCGGCCAACGTGGTCGGGCAGGCGGTCGTGACCTACGCCATTCCCGGGTGAACTAGACTGGCCAGCCCCAACGGCGGCCGGCGACTTGCATCAGCCAGTAACCCAGCCAGCCGGTCACCACGAAGGCGGTAAGGGCCAGCGGGAAGGCCACACCCTTGCGCAGCACGGTGGCGATCACGACAAAGGCCGGCAACGAGGCCAGCACATAGAGTGTGGAGGAAAGCGCGAAGCTTGCGATCCGGGCGCCGTCGCCCGTATCGCGCCACAGCCAGATCATCGCCAGGGTCGAAACCAGCGGCAGGCTGGCGATCAGCCCGCCCCAGCCGGGGCTGCGGCGGGCCAGTTCGGAGGCAGCGGCGATCAGCGCGCCGGAAAGCAGCGCTTTCAGCGCCAGCTGCCCCCAATCCATCGGTCTTAGAGGTTTTCGAGCAGGTGTTCGGCCGAGCTGACCTTGAACTCGCCCGGGGCTTCGACGTGCAGCTGCTCAACCACGCCGTCATTGACGACCATGGAGAAACGCTGGCCGCGCAGGCCCAGGCCAAAGCCCGAACCGTCCATCGTCAGGCCCACGGCCTTGGCGAAATCGGCGTTGCCATCGGCCAGCATGGTGATGTCCGACGATCCCGAAGCCTTGTTCCAGGCACCCATCACGAAGGGATCGTTGACTGCAGTACCGACGATTTCGTCGATGCCCTTGGCCTTTAGTTCGTCAGCCTTTTCGACGAAGCCCGGCAGGTGCTTAGCCGAGCAGGTCGGCGTGAAGGCACCGGGGACGGAGAACAGCGCCACGCGCTTGCCCTTGAAATATTCAGCCGACTGGACGGCTTCGGGACCGTTCTCGGTCGCCTTGACCAGCTTCACGTCGGGCAGCTTGTCGCCAACAGCAATCGTCATATTCGTTCTCCTGTCTGGAATGGAATTCTTGCTGGTGGGATATAGTCCGCGCCGGCCGCAGGGCAACGGGCGGTTATGCTTAATTTTGCTTTACCCCGCCGCTTTAAGAACCGGTAAAGACGATGGCGCAGTCTGCTGGTGCGGGAACAGGGTCCCGCCGGGAGACTGCAAGATGGGGATCGCAAAGGGAATCGCTGCGGCTGCGGCCGTACTTGGGATGCTGGCATCGGTGCCTGCCGAGGCCAATTCAGCAACGCAGGCGGAAAAACTGCGACGGCTGGACATTATGCTGATGGTAACGGGGCTACGCTGCCGCAACACGCCGGACAATTTTCAGGCCGACTATCAGCGCTTCACCACCAAGCATATTCTGGCATTGAATGGCGCTGCGCGCCAATTGCAGTGGCAGCTATCGGCTCGGGTCGGCCCGGCCCAGGCTGCTCGTGCGCTCGACAAGCTGAGCGTGACGATGGCCAACACTTATGGCCAGGGGCACCCGTGGCTGAGCTGTGCCGAACTAAAGGTCGCAGCCCGCAGCCTGGCGCAGGCTGAGGGGCCGGCGGTTCTGGCCGAAGCGGCGGATCAGTTGCTGGCCAGCAACGGCTCAGCCCGCTTTGCCTGGGCGCGTTGAGCGCCTCAGGAAACATATAAAGCAATCTTTATATTTGCCTCCCGAAAGGTGAGCGGCTAAGGGCAGCGTCATGATTGGCGCTGCCTGTTGCCGTTTGCGGCAGGGCGCCTGCGATGTTCAGGAGAAGACCCGTGGCCACTGCCGCCCAGACCCGTGACTATGCCATCGCCGATATCGGCCTTGCCGATTTTGGCCGCGCCGAGATCAAGATCGCTGAAACCGAAATGCCGGGCCTGATGGCGCTGCGCGAGGAATTCGGCGCCGCGCAGCCGCTGAAGGGCGCCCGGATCACCGGTTCTCTGCACATGACGATCCAGACCGCAGTGCTGATCGAGACCCTTGTAGCACTGGGCGCCGAAGTGCGCTGGGCCACCTGCAACATCTTCTCGACCCAGGACCACGCCGCTGCTGCCATCGCCGCAGCCGGCATTCCGGTCTTCGCCATCAAGGGAGAGAGCCTGGCCGATTATTGGGACTATGTCGGCTCGATCTTCGATTGGGACGATGGCACCGGCCGCACCGCCAACATGATCCTGGATGACGGCGGTGATGCCACCATGTTCGCGCTGTGGGGCGCCCGCGTCGAAGCGGGTGAGGACCTGTTCGAACCCAGCAATGCCGAGGAAATCGAATTCGTCCGCGCGCTCAAGGCCTTCCTGAAGCGCAAGCCGGGCTACCTCACCATGTCGGTCGCCCACATCAAGGGCGTTTCGGAAGAAACCACCACCGGCGTCCACCGCCTGTACCAGATCGCCAAGGACGGCAAGCTGCCGTTCCCCGCGATCAATGTGAACGACAGCGTCACCAAGTCGAAGTTCGACAACCTCTATGGCTGCAAGGAATCGCTGGTCGATGCGATCCGCCGCGCCACCGATGTGATGCTGGCCGGCAAGGTCGCCTGCGTCGCCGGCTTCGGCGATGTCGGCAAGGGCTCGGCCGCCTCGCTGCGCCAGGGCGGCGCCCGCGTGATGGTCACCGAAATCGACCCGATCTGCGCGCTCCAGGCGGCCATGGAAGGCTATGAAGTCGTCACCATGGAAGAAGCCGTGAAGCGCTGCGACATCTTCGTCACCGCCACCGGCAACGAAGACGTCATCACGGCCGAGCACATGAAGGCGATGAAGCCGATGAGCATCGTCTGCAACATCGGCCACTTCGACAGCGAGATCCAGATCGCCGCGCTCGACAACTACAAGTGGACCGAAGTGAAGCCAGGCACCGATCTGGTCGAATTCCCGGACGGCAAGCAGATCATCGTGCTGGCCAAGGGCCGCCTGGTGAACCTGGGCTGCGCCACCGGCCACCCCAGCTTCGTCATGTCGGCCAGCTTCACCAACCAGACGCTGGCGCAGATCGAACTGTTCACCAAGAGCGAGCAGTACAAGAACGAAGTCTATGTCCTGCCCAAGCACCTGGATGAAAAGGTTGCGGCGCTGCATCTGGACAAACTGGGTGTCCAGCTGACCAAGCTCAGCGAAAAGCAGGCCAAGTACATCGGTGTGCCGGAAGCCGGTCCGTTCAAGCCGGATCACTACCGCTACTGATCGACGCGTCCCAGCCACGCGCCGGGATGACGATATCGTGAGGGCTGCGCTTGCCATTGCGCGCCCTCGCGCATAGCTGGAAGCCATGACGCTTTCCCCGACCGCGCTGGTGTTGATCGGGCTGCTGCTTTCGGCCTGGACCGTTGCGGCGGCCTGGGCGGTGCTGGCGGCGCGCGGACGTGAAAAGCGCGCCGAAGGCGGCCAGCGGCAGGCGCGGCGGCTGGCGAGGATGGTTGATGAAAGCCCGGCGATTCCCTTGCTGGTCCGCGCCGATGGCCGGATCGAGGCGCCGCAGCGCCTGGCCAACTGGCTGGGGCTGGAAGTGGTCCCGCAGTTCCTGACCGAGCTTGATGGTGGCCGGATCGACGGCGGCGGTGGCGGACTGACGGGCGAGCAGCTCAATGAGCTGATCGAAGCCGTGCGGCGCTGCCAGCGCACCGCCAATCCGTTTCGCATGGTGGTGACGCCCAAAGGCTCGAAACGTAGCCTGGCACTGCGCGGACACCTGGCCGATCCGCAGATTTCGCCGGGTGGAGCCGCGCTGGTCTGGGTCTTCGACTTTTCCGACAGCGAGAGCGAGCTGGTTCAGCTGCGCGATGCGGCGCGGCGGGCGCAGGAAGATTTTGCCGCTCTCGTCGGCTTGATCGAAGCCGCGCCGATGCCGATGTGGTTTCGCGGCCCCGATGGCGAATTGCGGCTGGTGAACTCGGCTTACGTTGAGGCCGTGGCTGGTGAAGATGCCCGCCAGGTCGTGGCTGACGGGATCGAACTGGTCGAGAGTATCGACGGCCTGACAGCAAAACAGGTCGCGCTCCAGGCGGCCGGCAAACATCTGCCGATCGAACGGATCGTCCCTGCCACGATCGGTGGTCAGCGCCGTTCGCTGCGCGTTTCCGATCTGCCGCTGGGGCAGGAAGGGATCGCCGGCTATGCGGTCGATATCGAGGACATGGAGCAACTCGGCCGCGACTTCCGGGCTTTCCGCGAGGCCCAGCGCTCGATGCTTGATCAGCTTTCGGCCGGGGTTGCCCAGTTCGACGCGCGCCGCACGCTGACCTTTGCCAACCAGCCGTTCCTGCGGATCTTTGGGCTCAAGCCCGCCGTGCTAATCGATCCCGCACCGTTCGAGCGCCTGCTCGACCTGGCCCGCGATGGCGGCAAGGTCCCCGAGGCGCGCGACTTCCCGGCCTGGCGGCGCGAGAAGGCCGGTTGGTTCCTGGCCAGCGAGGCGCAGGAAGAAACCTGGTCGCTGGCCGATGGCACGCACCTGCGCGTCGTGGCCCAGCCGTTGCCCGATGGCGGCCTGCTGCTCATTGCCGAGGACCGGACCGAACAGCTCCGCCTCTCCGCTAACCGCGACACGTTGCTGCGCACCCGCACCGCAACCTTCGACAGTCTGT
Organism: Novosphingobium ginsenosidimutans; assembly: GCF_007954425.1. Taxonomy (NCBI): domain Bacteria; kingdom Pseudomonadati; phylum Pseudomonadota; class Alphaproteobacteria; order Sphingomonadales; family Sphingomonadaceae; genus Novosphingobium; species Novosphingobium ginsenosidimutans. The sequence goes on from NZ_CP042345.1 coordinate 2,340,974, forward strand.
TTGAATCGCTCGCGGTTTTCGCCCCCGACGGCAAGCTCCAGCTCTGGAACCGGCGGTTCGCGGCCGATTGGGGCCTCGACGATACGATCCTGGATAGTCACCCGCGGATCGAAACGCTGCTCGAACGGATCGCGATGCGGCTCAAGAAGCCTGAGCGGGCGAAGCAAGTCGGCGATGTGGTCCGCGCCGCGACCCTCGATCGCCGCCAGACCGGGGGCCGGGCGGTCTTGGCCGATGGCCGCACGCTCGAATTCGCCGGGGTGCCGCTGCCCGATGGCAATGGCCTGCTGACCGTGCTTGACATCACCGACAGCCAGAAGGCCGAGGAAGCTCTCAAGCAGCGCGCTGCCGCGCTGGAAGAGGCTGATGCGCTGAAGACCCGCTTCCTCGCCAACATGAGTTATGAATTCCGCACGCCGCTGACCTCGATCGGCGGTTTTGCCGAACTGCTCGATGCCGGACTGGGCGGGGAACTGTCCCCGCAGGGTCATGAATATGTTGCGGCGATCCTGACCTCGGTCGACCGGCTGGGCGAACAGATCGAATCGGTGCTCGACCTGTCGCAGAGCGAGGCCGGGCTGCTGCCGCTGGTACGCGAGGAGGTCGAGCTCTACCCCCTGGTCACAAAACTGGTCGAAGACCGCGCGCCCCGCATCCGCGAGGCTGGCCTCTCGCTCGACCTGCGGGGTGACAAGGGGGTCGGCCGGATCACCGGCGATGCCCGGCGGCTCGCGCGTGCAATTGGCCACGTGCTCGACAATGCGATTGCCGCGACGCCACCTGGCGGACGGGTGCTGGTCGAGTTGTCAGGCCGCAAGGGCCGGGCGCGGATCGTCATTTCCGACAACGGACCGGGGATGGATGCTGCCACGCTGGCCCGTGCACTCGAAGGGATCAAGCTGTCGACCGATGGCAAGGCGATCGAACGCCGCCAAGGCCTGGGCCTGCCGCTCGCCCGGCGGCTGGTCGAGGCCCATGGCGGCACGCTGGAACTGCTGTCCGAGCCAGGGCAGGGCACCGCCGCGATCATCGACCTGCCGTGAGGGGATCAGCAATCAAAATCCCCCCTCCTCTTCAGAGGAGGGGTATGGGGGTGGTGGCGATGCCTTGCATCGTGCGATTTATGCCCGGGGCTGCCGGCTTGCACCACCCCCCGACCCCCTCCTCTGAAGAGGAGGGGGAGTAGCATGAGGATTCCACTGCCAGACCTGGCCGCGACCGCGGCGCTGGGCGCGCGGATCGCCGCTGTGCTGCGGCCCGGCGATGTCGTGGCCCTTTCAGGCGGGCTGGGCGCGGGCAAGACCACGCTGGCGCGGGCGATCATTGCGGCGCTCGGCCATGTGGGCGAGGTCCCTTCGCCCAGCTTTGCGATCATCGAAACCTACGATCCGCCGGCTGTGCGCCTGCCGCTGGTCCATGCCGACTTCTACCGCCTGAACCGGCCCGAGGAGGCCGATGAGATCGGGCTCGACGATTACCGCGAAGGCGCTGCCCTGATCGCCGAATGGCCCGATCAGGCCGGCGGCTTTGCGCATGAGCCAGGCTGCCTTGCCATTACAATCGAAACTGCGGAAACGGAGCGGACTGCGATTGTCGAGCCGGGGGCCGATTGGTTAGGGCGGATGGGATGGAACTGAACTTTCCCGAAGGGCTTGAGGCGTTTCTGGCCAGTGCTGGCTGGGGCGAGGCGGCGATCGAACCCCTTGCGGGCGATGCATCGTTCCGCCGCTATTTCCGTATCCGCAGGGGCGAGCGGAGCGCCATGCTGATGCATGCGCCGCCGCCCAACGAGGATCCGGCACCGTTCCTGCGGGCGGCCAAGTGGCTTGATGGCAATGGCTTGCGCGCGCCCCGGATCCTGGCCGAAGATGCTGCCCGCGGTCTCGTCCTGTTGGAGGACTTTGGTGAAGTCCGGATGCGCGAGTATCTGGACCAGTGGCCGGACGATGAGCGTGAAGTCTACCAGGCGGCGATCGACGCGCTGGTCGAACTGCACCGCATGCCGCCGGGGCCTTTTCTCGACTATTCGCTTGCCGAATATCAGCGCGAGGCCAAGCTGTTCGTGGATTGGTACTGCCCGGCGCAGAACCTCTACATCGATGGCCCGGGCTATGCGGCGGCCTGGGAAGCTGTGCTCAGCTCGATGCTGCCGCGTCAGCGGCCCGGCGTGGTGGTGCTGCGCGATTACCATGCCGAGAACATCATGCTGCTTGGCTCGTTGCAAACGCAGGGCCTGCTCGATTTCCAGGACGCGCTGGTCGGCCATCCGGCCTATGACCTGGTTTCGCTGCTGCAAGATGCACGCCGCGATGTCTCGCCCGAGCTGGAGGCGGCGATGTTTGACTATTACGTCAGCAAGGCCGCGCCTGGACCTGATTTCGCAGCAGACTATGCTCGGTTAGGGGCACAGCGGAACGCCAAGATCGTGGGCATTTTCGTCCGACTGTGGAAGCGCGATGGCAAGCCGCGCTACCTCGATTACATCCCGCGGGTCTGGGCCCTGCTTGAGCGTGACCTGGCCCACCCGGCGCTCGCCCCCGTGGCGCGCTGGTTCGATGCCAATGTGCCAGCCGAGCTACGCCAGTCAGGCGGGGGCCACTGGCAGCCGTGATCGATCTGCCCGGCACTGCGATGATCATGGCTGCGGGTAAGGGCACGCGGATGATGCCGCTCACCGCGACCAGGCCTAAGCCGCTGGTCGAGGTGGCAGGGGTGAGCCTGCTCGATCACGTGCTTGATTTGCTGGCCGATGCCGGGATTGGCCGGATCGTTGCCAATGTCCACTACCTGCCCGATCAGATCGAGGCGCACCTGGCGCGCGAGAGCCGCTTCCGCGTCACCATCTCGGACGAGCGCGAACTGCTCCGCGATACCGGCGGCGGACTGGTCCAGGCCCTGCCGCTGATCCCGGACGATCCATTCTTCTGCATCAATGCCGACAACTGGTTCACCTGGCGCGGCACCAACCCGCTGGTCCGGCTGGCCGAGGCCTGGGACCCGGCGCGGATGGACGTGCTGATGCTCGTCGTACCGCACGAACGCGCCCGCAACACCAAGGGGGTCGGTGATTTCGACCTGGGTGAAGACGGGCGCCTGTCACGCGAAGGGCCGAAGGGACCGCGCGGCTATGACTGGACCGGGGTGCAGCTGCTGGCCAAGCACCTGATCACCGATCCACCGGCTGACGTATTCTCCACCAATATCTTTTGGGATCGAGCCATCGCCGCCGGGCGCTGCTTCGGGCTGGTCCACCAGGGCGAATGGTTCGATGTTGGCTATCCCGAAGCAATCGGCCTGACCGAGGCCGCGCTCGCCAGTGCCGCAGCCGATGGCTGAACGAGCCGGGCCAAACGTATATTCCATTGCCGCGCATCGCGGGTTTGCCGATGCGCTGGTGGCAGGGCTGATCCCCCGTTATGCCGAGTCTGACCTGGGCCTGGCGCGGCTGACCCTGCTGCTCCCCAGCCGCCGTGCCGAGCGGATCGTTACCGAAGCCTTCGTACGCCTTTCAGGCGGCGGCCTGCTGCTGCCACGCATGGCGGTAGTGGGTGATCTCGATCTCGACGAAACGCTGGGGCCGCTGCTTGATCCGCTGGGAGCGGGAAGTGCGGTGCCGCCCGCTGCCGATCCGGCGCGGCGCTGGTTGCGACTGGCCGAATTGCTGCGAGCGGAACTCGGCCAGGATGCCCCCAAGGCCCCGGGTCTGCTGCGGCTGGCTTTCGATACCGCGCGGACGATGGACCGGCTGGCGATCGAGGGGATCGAACTTGGTGACCTGTTGCAGGAACGCGTCGCCGGGATCGTCGGCGATCTGGCCAGCCACTGGCAGGAATCGACCCGCCATTTCGCGCGCGTTCAGGCGCATTGGCTGGCCGAGCTAGCGGTCCGGGGCGAGGTCGATCCGCCGGTTCGGCGCAATCTGCTGTTCGATCATGCGGCGCGGCGCTGGCGCGATACCCCGCCCAGCCAGCCGATCGTCGCAGCCGGGATCACCAGCGCATCACCCAGCCTTGCACGGCTGTTGCGGACCATAGCCGACTTACCCAATAGTGCGGTGATCCTGCCCGATCTCGACCTGGCGCTGGATCAGGAAACCTGGGACGCCCTCGGCTGTGCGGGCGTGCCGGACGAACCGGATGGCCCGCCGTTTGGCGAGCGCGATGCCCTGACCCATCCACAGTACCACCTCAAGCTGCTGCTCAACCGGATGGGGGTGAACCGGGCGGAGGTTGATCCCTGGCACCGTGCCGGTCTGGCTGCCGCGCCGCCAGAGCGGAGCCGGGCGATCTCCAACCTGTTCCTGCCCCCGGAAGGTAGCGCGCGCTGGGTTGACCTCAAGGCCGAGCAGCGCCGCCTCTCGGGCGTGCGGCTGATGGAAAGTGCCCATCCGGGCGAGGAGGCGCAGGCCATTGCCGTGCTGATCCGCGAGGCGCTGGAGCAACCGGAACGGCGGGTCGCGCTGGTCACGCCGGATCGCGGTTTGGCTGGCCGCGTCGTCGCGCATCTCAGGCGCTGGAATATCGTTGCCGACGATTCCGCCGGGCAACCGTTGCCGCAGACCACGGCGGGACGCGTCCTGCTGCTGCTGGCCGAACTGGCGGGAACCGAGGCGGCGCCGGTCCCGCTGATGGCGCTGCTGGTCCACCCGCTGGTCGGGGCGGGGGAAGGGCGGGCGGCCTGGCTTGAGAACGCCCGCGCGCTTGATCTGGAACTGCGCGGACCGCGTCCCAAGCCGGGCTTTGCACCAGTTGAGACGGCCGTGGCCAAGCTTGCCAAGCGCGAGCGGGGCGAGGGCATTGCCGCGTGGTGGCAGCGTGTTGCGGAGTTGCTCGCCCCGGTCCTGGCCTTGCCGGAAGAGACCTCGCTGGCCGAGGCGCTCGACGTGCTGTCTGCCGCCGGTGAGGCGCTGTGCGGCTCGAGGCTGTGGGGTGAGGCCGATGGCCGCGCGCTGGCCGGCTGGGTGGAAGAACTGCGCGATGCGAGCGCCGCAATCGGCACCCGGCTTGCCCGTGCGGACCTGCCCCAAGTTCTACGCGATGCGATGGACCGCGTGCCGGTGCGTCCGCCGTGGGGCGGCCATCCGCGCATCGCGATTTACGGTCTGCTCGAAGCGCGGATGAGCCGGGCCGACCTGGTGATCTGCGCCGGGCTGACCGAAGGGTCATGGCCGGCCAGCCCCTCGCCCGAGCCGCTCTTGCCGCCAGCCGTGCTGCGCGCGCTGGGCGTGCCGGCGGGCGAGTTCCGCATTGGCCTGGCTGCGCATGACCTGGCCGGGGCGCTCGGCGCGCCTGAGGTGGTGCTGAGCTGGGCCCAGCGCGATGAGGCCGGCCCGGTGATCCCCAGCCGCTTTGTGCTGCGGGTTGAAGCGATGCTGGGTGAGCTGGCAGATAGTCACCGCGAACGCCGCGCAGTCGAACTGGCACGGGCGATCGATTACGCCCAACTGCAGCCACCTTACCCGCAGCCCAAGCCGGTCCCTAGCGCCGAGCAGCGCAATGTCGCGCTCAACGTCACGGCGATCGACCGGCTGCGCGGCGATCCCTACCAGTTCTATGCCCAGGCAATCCTGCGGCTGCGCGCACTTGACGGACTGGATGCCGATCCGACTGCGGCCTGGCAGGGCACGGTCGTCCACAACGTGATGGAACGCTGGCACAAGGCCGGGGGCAGGGCGGGCGAGCTGCTCGCGATCGCCTCGGAAGAACTGGCCGAAATGCAGGCCCACCCCGTCACGCGCAGCCTATGGTGGCCGCGGCTGCAACGCGGGCTCGAATGGATCGACGCCCAGATCACCCGCGATCGCGGTCTGGGCCGCGAAGTGCTGGCGAGCGAGATCAAGGGCCACTTCACCCTGGCCGGGGTCATGATCAAGGGCCGCGCCGACCGGATCGATCGCGGCGCCGACGGGCAGCTGATCGTGGTTGATTACAAGACCGGCGCACCGCCCAAGGGCAAGCAGGTGCAGGAAGGCTTTGCGCTGCAGCTTGGCACGCTGGGGCTGATGGCCGCCGCCGGGGGCTTTGAAGGAATTGCCGGGGTACCGAGCGGCTTCGAGTACTGGTCGTTCGGGAAAGACGACAGGAGCGAGACCGGCTTTGGCTATTGCTTTGAACCGGTGCTTGAGCCCCCGAAGAAGTCGGGCATACCGCGCGACAAGTTCCTGAGCGAGACCGAGCGATACCTGATCGATGCGATTGACCGCTGGATCAAGGGTGACGAGGCCTTCGTGGCGCGGCTCAATCCGGACCTGCCGGGCTACAACGATTACGACCAGCTAATGCGGCTGGACGAATGGCAAGCGCGCGGCGAGGCTGAGGCATGAGCCGCGTCTTTCCCCTGACGCACGAACAGCGCCCGGCGGTTGAGCCGTCCGAGGTCGTCTGGCTCTCGGCCTCGGCCGGCACGGGCAAGACCCAGGTGCTGTCGGCCCGCGTGCTGCGGTTGCTGCTTGAACCGGCGGTGCAGCCCGATCAGATCCTGTGCCTGACCTTCACCAAGGCCGGCGCGACCGAAATGGCCGCGCGCATCAACGAGGTGCTTGCGCGCTGGGTGCGGCTTGATGCCACGACCTTGGCCAAGGAACTGCTGGCGATCGGGGCGGACCATGGGCCGGACACCGTGGCCCGCGCCCGCAAGCTGTTTGCCGCCGTGCTCGATTGCCCGGGCGGGGGGCTGCGGATCGATACGATCCACGCCTTTGCGCAGTGGCTGCTGGCCGCCTTCCCGAACGAGGCCGGGCTGCTGCCTGGCGTCAAGGCGATGGAAGACCGCGACAAGGATCTGCTCCTGCGCGAGGTGCTGGCCGACCTGCTGCTGGTGGCGGAACGGACAAACGATGCGCCGACGTTGGATGCCCTGGCGCGGCTTTCGGTGCGGATGGGGCCGGAGAAAGTCCCAGCCTGGCTGCTGCGCTGCGCCGCCGCGCGCGAGGCGTGGGAAGGGCCGGGTGGTTGGCAGCCGCCCATGAAGGACGGTGTCCATCGCTTGCTCGGCCTGCCAGCCGATGCCGGGCCTGGCGACCTGCTCTACCTGTGCAGCAACGGCGTGTTCGATACCGAAGCGCTGGAGTGCTGCCTATCGGCCTATTCCGCCTGGTCGGCCGCGACCGGCACCAAGGTTTCCGCACTGATCCGCGACTGGCTGGAAAGCGGCCCGACTGAGCGTCTGGCCGGCCTCGATGCCCTGCACAAGGAGCTGTTTGGCAAGGAAGGCCAGATCAAGAACCTCAAGTCGCTGGTCAAGCTGGAAAGCGGGATCGAGGAGGCGGCCTTTGCCGTGTTTGATAGCTCCATGGCGGTGCAGGAGCGGCGCGCCCTGCTGGAGCTGGTCGATTTCCTGGTCCCGGCGCTGGAAGTCGGGCGCAAGTTCGCGCTGGCCTGGGAAGCGGCCAAGGCGCGGGCCGGGTTCATCGATTTTGATGACCAGATCCGCCAGGCGGCGCAGCTTTTGACCCGCAACGACCTGTCCGAATGGATCCGCTACAAGCTCGACCGGCAGTTCGATCACATCCTGGTCGACGAGGCGCAGGATACCAATGCCGCGCAGTGGCAGATCATCGGCGCGCTGACCGACGAGTTCTTTGCCGGCCAGGGCGCGCGCGACGACAAGCTGCGCACGCTGTTCGTGGTGGGCGATTACAAGCAGGCGATTTTCCGGTTCCAGGGAACCAGCCCGGAAAACTTCGCCAAGGCCAAGGCGCGGGTCGATGACATGATGCGCGATGCGGCGGCCAACCTGGCCGAACAGCGCAGCGGCGGGGCAGGGCGGACCTTGCAGGACCTGGACCTGGGCCAGAGCTTCCGCACGGCCCGGGCGATCCTTGAATTCGTCGACCAAGCCATTGGCTTGGTGGGCCATGAAGGGCTCGGGCTCGCCACGCCACCCGAACCGCACGTTGGGCAGGAGCGCCCCGGTCAAGTCACGCTGTGGCGCGTGATCGGCGGCGAGAGTAGCGATGGCGAGGAAGGGGAGGCGGCCGACGAGGGCGCCGAAGGCTGGCTCAGCCGTGGCGATCGCCAGATGGCTGAGCGGATCGCGCGGCAGGTGCGCGACTGGCTCGATCATGGCTTCCCGCTGGTCAAGGGTGAGGCGGAAGGCAAGGCCCGCCGCGCCACGGCCGGCGACGTTATGGTGCTGGTCCGCAAGCGCAAGGAACTGGCCGGTCTGATCGTGGCGCGGCTCCATGCGGCGGGCGTTCCGGTGGCCGGGGTTGACCGCTTGCGGCTGGCAACGCCGCTGGCGGTGCGCGATCTGATGGCGGCGCTGCGCTTTGCGGTGCAACCGGGCGACGACCTCAACCTCGCCTGCCTGCTAGTCTCGCCGCTGCTCGGCTGGAGTCAGGACGATCTGCTGCGCTGGGGCTGGCGACCGGAGGGGGTCGGGCTCTACGAACACCTGCGCAAGTCGCGCGGCCAGCCGGAAGTTGACCGCGTCTGGCACCAGCTGGGTGACCTGCTGCGGATCGCGGACTTCGAACCGCCGCGCGCCTTGCTGCACTGGATCCTGACCGGGCCGTGGCAGGGGCGCAAGCGGCTGGTCGCGCGTCTGGGGACCGAGGCGAACGACCCGATCGACGAGCTGCTCAGTGCCGCCGGCGCCTATGCCGCCAACGAGGTGCCCAGCCTGACCGGCTTCATCCGCTGGTTCGATGCCGGAACCAGCGAGCTGAAGCGCGAGGCCGGCAAGAGCCGCGATGAAGTGCGGGTGATGACGGTCCACGGCTCCAAGGGCCTGCAGGCGCCGATCGTGATCCTGGCCGATGCGGCGGACAATCCGGCGCGCAGCCGGGGCAGCCCGGTGGAGTTGGAGGACCCGGCCAGCGGCAAGACGATCCCGCTCCCCGGCCTGCCGCAGAGCCAGCAACTTGGTCGGATTGCCGACGTAATCACTGCCAACGCCAAGGCCGAGATGGAGGAGCACTGGCGGCTGCTCTATGTCGCCATGACCCGGGCCGAGGAGGCGCTGTTCATCGGCGGCGCGCTGACTGCGCGCGAGAAGGCGCCGCACGCCGATAGCTGGTATGCGCGCCTCGCCGGGCTGTTTGACGAAGCCGACTGGGTCGAGGATGCGCGTTGGGGCGCAACGGTAACCTATGGCGATGCGCCCGCGATCGCGGCGCCGCCCAAGCCGGGCGATGGCGGCGAACTGCCGTTGCTGCCGGCCTGGCTCGAGCGCCCGGTCGCTGCCGAACCGCGCCCGCCGCGCCCGCTTGCACCATCGTCGCTGGGTGAGGACCTGGCGACCGATCCTCCATTCCCGCCGGGAGCGGGGCAGGCGGCTGCGCGTGGTGTCCTGCTACACAAGCTGCTCGAACGGCTGCCCGAACTGCCGGTGCCCGACCGCAAGGCCGCGGCTGAGGCCTGGCTGGCAAGGAACGGCGGAGATTTCACCGCGCCGGAACGGGCCGACATGGTCCGCTCGGCGCTGACCGTGCTCGCTGAACCGGCCTGGGCTGACCTGTTTGCACCGGGCGCGCTGGCCGAAGTGCCAATCGCCGCGACGGTCGGCGGGCAGGTGGTGGTTGGAACGATCGACCGAATGGTGGTCCTGCCCGACCGGATCCGCCTGGTCGATTTCAAGACTGCGCGGCGTCCACCCGAAAGCCTTGATGCCGTGCCGGTCTCGATCCTGCGCCAGATGGCAGCCTATGCCGCCGCGCTGGAGGCGGCCTATCCGGGCCGGACGGTTGAGGCGGCGCTGCTTTACACGCAGGCTCCGCGTCTGCTGGCCCTGCCCGATGATCTGCTGGCCGTTCACAAGCAGGCATTGCTGGCCGCGCAGGAAAGCTTTTGAGCCAAGGCGATTGCCGAAGCGCGCGCGGCTACCTAGATTGACGAACAACCCTTCAGGAGATTCCCCATGGCCACCAAAGCCGTTACCGATGCCAGCTTCGCCGCAGATGTGCTGGGTTCTGACAAGCCCGTTCTGGTCGATTTCTGGGCCGACTGGTGCGGCCCCTGCAAGATGATCGCCCCTGCGCTGGAGGAAATCAGCGAAGAATTGGCCGATCAGGTGACCATCGCCAAGGTGGACATCATGGAAAACACGGACGTTTCCGCCCAGTTCGGCGTCCAGTCGATCCCGCTGATGATCCTGTTCAAGGATGGCAAGCCGGTCGCCCAGAAGCTGGGCGCTGCGCCGAAGAGCCAGCTCAAGGGCTGGCTGGAAAGCGTTCTCTAAAGCGCGGCCATCCGCTCCGCCAGTTCATCCCACAGGGCCGGGCTGGCGGCGCCGATCAGGCTGGGGCGCAGGTGCTCATCGACCCGGTAGGGCTTTCCGTCCGGCCGGGCGACCTTGCCGCCAGCCTCGTTGAGCAACAGCACCCCGGCAGCGTGATCCCAGGCCAGGGTGCGTTCAAAGATCGTGATGTCGTTTTCGCCCAGCACGATCCGCGGGTACTGCTCAGCCGCGCAGCGTGGGATGTCGACCAGGGTATAGTGCGGGGCGATGTGGGTCTTTAGCGCCTCGCGCCGGGCCGGGTCGGCAAAGACCAGCGAAATCGCGGCAATCGGCGGGGTCTCGCCGCTGGAGCGGGCGGTAATCCGCTCGCCATCAATCCAGGCGCCCTGGCCCTTCTGCGCCGTGCAGAAGCGGCCGCGCAGCGGATCGTAGATCCAGCCGCCGATGGTTTCCCCGGCTTCGGCCAGGGCGACCATGATCCCGAAGGGCGGCTTGCCGCCGGCGAAGTTGTTCGTCCCGTCGATGGGGTCGATAATCCAGCACAGCGCATCGCCTAACCGGTCCATCAGCGCCGGATTGGCCTCGCAGGCTTCCTCGCCAACGATGGTCGCGTCGGGCAGGATCTTCGCTAGCCCCTCGGCCAGGATTACTTCGGCTTCGCGATCGGCCACGGTGACCAGCTCGCCAACCGACTTGTCGATCACTTCGTGGGCTTCAAGCTGTTGGTAGCGCGGCATGACAGCACGCGCTGAAGCATCCTTGATGACCGCAAGGACCGCCGCATCGAGCGCCGCGCTCATGAGCGGTAATCCGCGTTGATCGAGATGTAGCCGTGGGTCAGGTCGCAGGTCCAGACGGTGGCGCGGCCATCGCCCAAGCCCAGGTCGACCTCGATCGAGATGTCCTGTCCCTTGAGGTGCGCGGCCACGGGCGCCTCGTCGTAATCGGCCAGCGGCTGGCCTTCGCGCGCGGCCCAGGTGCCGCCAAAGCCGATCGACAGCCGGTCACGGTCGGCCGGTTCGCCGGCCTTGCCCACGGCCATGACGACGCGGCCCCAGTTGGCGTCCTCACCGGCAATGGCAGTCTTGACCAGCGGCGAGTTGGCGATGGCCAGGCCAATCTTGCGGGCGCTCTCGTCGCTGACTGCGCCGCTGACGGTCACGGCGATGAACTTCTGCGCGCCTTCGCCGTCGCGGACGACCAGGTGGGCCATCTGCCGGCAGACATCCTCCAGCGCGGCGGCAAAGGCATCGGCACCGGGGCTGTCGAACGAGGACAGCGGGGCATTCCCGGCTGCGCCGGTGGCAAAGGCCAGCACGGTGTCGCTGGTCGAAGTATCGCTATCGACCGTGATGCAGGAAAAGGTCCGCTGGTTGGCCGCGGAAAGGAGCTGCTGGAGGAACCCCGGCTCAACCGCTGCGTCAGTGAAGATGTAGCCCAGCATGGTCGCCATATCGGGCGCGATCATGCCGCTGCCCTTGATGATCGCGCCGAGCGTCACCGTCCGGCCATCGACCACGGCCTTGGCCATGGCGCCCTTGGCGAAGGTGTCGGTGGTGCCGATTGTCTCGGCGGCGGCTTGCCAGTCGCACGGCTCGGCTAGCAGCGCCGCCTCGATCCCGGCCTTGGCCTTGTCCTTGGGCAGCGGCACGCCGATCACCCCGGTCGAAGAAACGAAGACCTGCTCCTGCGGACAGCCGAGGTGCGCGCTGACCTGGGCCATGATCGCCTCAACCGCCTCGCGCCCGCGATAGCCGGTAAAGGCGTTCGAATTGCCGGCATTGACCACCAGCGCACGCGCGTGACCTTGCGCCACATTCTGTCGGCCCAGCTCGACTTCGGACGAGCAGCATATGTTGCGTGTGAACACACCGGCGACCGCCGTACCTTCGGCCAGCTCGATGAAGGTAAGGTCGCAGCGGCCCCAGTCCTTGTACCCGGCGCGGGCGACGCGCGGCGTAACACCGGCAATTGGCGGGATCGCGGGGAAGGGGCGGGCAAGGGGCGAAACGGGGTGGGCCATGGAGGCTCCCCTAACGAGCCGCTGCGGCTCTGCCTATCCCCCCAGCCGCACCAACGCTGTTGGGGCGGCGGTGGTGCGCGGGGTTACCTTCCATTCCAGCCGCTGGCCGGTGGGGCCCGCGATGGGGCCTTCATCGGTGTTGTTGGCCAGGATCGTGCCGTCGGTGGTCAGGACCAGCGTGCCGTTGAGCTCGGGCAGTTTCAGGCCCCCGTCGTCCTTGTCTTTTGAGCCCAGCGCCGCGCCCATGGCGGCCAGCTGGCCCATGTTGGCCATCGGATTGCCCTGGCCGGGCTGGCCAAAGGCCGGGGCGTCCATCCGCACCGCGCCATCGGCGCGCTTGTTCAGCACAACAAAGGCATTGGCCATCGGGAAGCGTTCCATGGTCGGGAACTGGAAATCGTAATCGAGCCGGCCAGCAATGGCGAAATCGACCACGAACAGGCCATCGCCCTTGTAGACGACCGACTTCCAGCCGGCCTGGCGGCGCAGGCGGTCGGCCAGCTCCTCGGCGGCCTTGGGGCTGGATGGGTCGATCCCGCCCAGCATGACCTTCATCATTTCCGCATCGCGCTTGCTCTTGTCTTCGGCAGACTTGCGGTCTTCTTCCCAATCGGCCTTCTGCTTGGCGAGCTCATCCTTGGAGCATTCGCGTTCGTCCGCTGCGGCATTGTCGGTGTAGCAGGGCGCGGCCTTGAACGGTTCCAGGTCCTTGGCCTTGCTGCCCAGTTCAGCCAGCTTGCTCAGCCCCAGCAGATAGATCTCACCGTTGTAGGAATAGCTGAAACGTCCGTCCTTGCGCAGGTCGATTGCCGACGTGAAGCTGCCGGGAGAGACGAAGCAGCCGCTCAGCAGCAGGGTTGCTGCCGCGACCAGGGTTGCGGCAACTCTGCGGGCATTAGTGATCATGGCATTTACCCCTGCGGACGAACTGCCAGGGCATATAGCGCGATTGCTGCCGCATTGGAAACATTGAGACTTTCGACCGCGCCCGACATCGGCAGGCGGGCGATCGCGTCGCAATGTTGCGTGATGTTGTGGCGCATTCCGTCACCTTCGGCGCCCAGCACCAGCGCCACGGGGCCAGCGGGCAGGGCCTCTCCCAAGGTGGCCTTGCCTTCGCCATCAAGACCGATCCGCCAATAGCCCGCTTCGGCCATTTCTTCGAGCGCGCGGGCCAGGTTGACCACGCGGACCCACGGCACCACTTCGAGCGCGCCCGAGGCGGACTTGGCAAGCGTGCCGGATTCGGGCGGCGAGTGCCGGTCTTGCGTGACGATCGCGGCGGCGTTGAAGGCGGCGGCCGAACGCATGATCGCGCCGACATTATGGGGATCGGTCACCTGGTCGAGCACGACCAGCGGCCGGGCGGGATCGCCCTGCATCACCTCGTCGAGGAAGCGGTCTTCCAGCGCATCGCAATCGAGCACCAGACCCTGGTGCGGCGCATCGCGGGCGACAAGGCGGGCAAGATCGGCCGGCTGGGCATATTCAACCGGGAAATCTGGCGGCAGCTCGCCATCGAGCGAAGCCACGCCCTCGCGCGTCGCCCACAGCTTGCGGTGATTGCGTTCCGGGTTCTTGAGCGCCGCTTCGACCGCATGACGACCCCACAGGCGCACGGCGCCGGCGCTGGCCCGGCCCGAACCGCGCCCGCCCTGCATGCGGCCCGCGCGGCCACGCAGGGCACGGCTGGGCTTGGTGTCACGATTGCGGCTCATGTGGCGAATCCCCTGCTGGTTATCGGGTCACTAGGGGATGGTGGTGGACAGGGCTAGATTCGAACTAGCGTACGCTTGCGCGGGCAGATTTACAGTCTGCTGCCTTTAACCACTCGGCCACCTGTCCACACCAGTAAGCCGGTGCCGGGTTGCCCCGGAATGTGGCCCCCAGGGGGACCGTCCGGCCGAGAGAGCGCGCCTTTGGACAAGGCGGGCCGTGCTGTCAATGGGCCAATCGACTTGTCGTGCGCCTTCGCGGCGGATAGGAAGCCGCGCCATGAGCGAAATCACCCCCGTGATCTCGGCGACGGGCCTCTATACCCCGCCCGAGACAATCACCAATGACGAGCTGGTCGCCAGCTACAACGCCTATGTGGAACTCCACAATGCCCGGCACGCGGCCGAGATCGCTGCCGGCAAGGTGGAGGAACTGCAGCCGAGTTCCGCCGAGTTCATCGAAAAGGCCAGCGGCATCAAGTCGCGCCATGTGATGAGCAAGGCCGCGACGCTCGATCCCGAAACGATGGGGCCGCGCTGGCCGGAACGCTCGAACGACGAACTGTCGGTCATGGCCGAGATCGGCGTGAAGGCGGCGCTCGATGCGCTGCAAGCGATCGGGCGCGATCCCAAGGATGTCGATGCGGTGCTCTGTGCCGCGTCCAACATGCAGCGGCCTTACCCGGCGATGGCGATCGAGATCCAGCAGGCGCTGGGCATCGAGGGCTTCGCCTTTGACATGAATGTCGCCTGTTCTTCGGCCACGTTCGGCATCCAGACGGCGGCCGATTTCATCCGCAGCGGCAATGCCCGCTCGGTGCTGGTGGTCAGCCCGGAGATCTGCACCGGCCACAACAACATGAAGAACCGCGACAGCCACTTCATCTTCGGTGACGTGGCGACCGCCGTGCTGGTTGAGGCCAAGGACATCGCGCCAGAGCAGCACTGGGAGATCGTCGGCACCCGGCTGAAGACGGTGTTCTCCAACAACATCCGCAACAATTTCGGCTTCCTCAATGCAGCCACGCCGGAAACCATCGGCACGCCCGACAAGTTGTTTGTCCAGGAAGGGCGCAAGGTGTTCAAGGAAGTGGTGCCGATGGTGGCGACGATGATCGTCGAACATGCGGGTGATCTGGGGATCGATCCGGCCAGCCTGCGCCGGCTGTGGCTGCACCAGGCGAATTCGGGCATGAACCGCCTGATCTCGCAGCGCGTGCTGGGGCACGAGGCGAGCGAGGACGAGAGCCCGACCGTGCTTGATAGCTATGGTAATACCTCAAGCGCGGGCTCGATCATTGCCTTCCATCTTCACAACAGCGATCTGGCGGCGGGCGACACCGCGCTGATCTGCTCCTTCGGCGCGGGCTATTCCGCTGGCACCGTCTTCGTGCGCAAGGTAGCCTGACCCATGGCCAACGAGATTCTCGACAATCGCGGACGCGGCGAAGCCACCTGGCACTGGCCGCGCATCCATCCCGAAGCGCACAAATTTGCCGCGATTGCTGCCGTGGCCAGCGCGGCTGCCGCCTTCTTTGCCTGGGAAACGCTAGCCTGGCCGCTGGGCTTCCTAGTGCTGGGCATCTGCGCCTTTTTCCGCGATCCGGTGCGCGTTACGCCGCAGGAAGAGCGCTTCATCGTTGCTCCGGCCGATGGCCTCGTCACGCTGATCCAGCAGGTCGAGGCACCGCGTGAGCTGGTGATTGACGATGGCAGCGGGACCAAGGGTCTGGCGCCGGGTCTGGTGACCCGCATCTCGATCTTCATGTCGGTGTTCGATGTCCACATCAACCGCGCGCCGATCGGCGGCACTGTGCGCCGCGTGGTCTACATGCCTGGCAAGTTCATGAATGCCGATCTCGACAAGGCGAGCGAAGAGAACGAGCGCCAGCATATCCTGATTGAGCGCGGCGATGGCGTTGCGATCGGCTTTACGCAGATTGCGGGTCTGGTCGCTCGCCGGATCGTACCCTTCGTCAAGCCGGGCGACATGCTGGCCGTGGGCCAGCGCGTTGGCCTGATCCGCTTTGGCAGCCGCGTTGACGTCTATCTACCGGCCGGGACCGAACCGCGGGTGCTGCTGGGCCAGAAGATCGTCGCCGGCGAAACCGTGCTGGCCGAACTGGGCCAGACGCTGTTGATCGAGGGCATCAGCCAGTGACCGATCCCACACTGCGCGGGGGTCTGACGCTGCGGGCCATGGTGCCCAATGCGATTACCGCCGCCGCGCTGTGCATGGGGCTGACCAGCATCCGCTTCGCCATTACCGGCGAATGGGAAAAGGCGATCCTGGCCGTAGTCGTGGCCGGAGTGCTCGACGGGATCGACGGGCGGATCGCCCGCCTGCTCAACGCCCAGTCGCGCTTCGGCGCCGAGCTCGACAGCCTGGCGGACAATGTCTCCTTCGGGGTGGCCCCGGCGCTGATCCTGTTCCTGTGGTCGCTGCAGGACCTGCCGCGGCTCGGCTGGTTCGCCGCGCTGGCTTTCGCAATCGGCTGCGCGCTGCGGCTGGCCCGCTTCAATGCCCGGATCGACATGGCGGATGAGCCGCGCAAGGCGGCCGGCTTCCTGACCGGCGTTCCCGCACCGGTCGGGGCAGGGCTTGCTTTCCTGCCGATGTACCTCTGGATTGCGACGGGCCGCGAGGAAGTGCGCGACCCGCTGGTCGTGGGTGCCTGGCTGGTCTTTGTCGGCTTCCTGCTGATCTCGGCCGTGCCGACGCTCACCTGGGGGCGGCTGCGCCCGCGCCGATCGGTGCGACTTGAGCTTCTGGCCTTGTTTGGCTTGGTGGGTGCGGCACTATTGACCGAACCGTGGTGGACGCTGGTTGGGATCTGTGTGGTTTACCTGGCGCTCATGCCGGTGGGCATGGCGATCTATGCCCGGGTCAGGCGGCAGCGCGCAGCGGCGGCTGAGCCAGCACCGGAGCAGCCTTCGGCCTGACTGGCAGGGTGATGACGCGGCCCGCCGGTTTCGCCCCGTACTGCACAATCCGGAACCGCACTTCGCGCGTCTGCGGGCAGTCCCGCCATTCCTGCCGCGCGTTCATTGCTGCCTGCCCGTAACGTTGCCAGGTGGCGGCGATGACGCCCACGGAGAGGGCGAGGATGGTGGCGGCCAGGACGAGAAGCGCGATCATCGTGTCGTTCCTATGCTGCAGGACGCGGCCAACCTGGGCATTGTCCTGTGGACTTCCTGTTGATAACCATGTGGAAGAACAGCGGCTGTTCTCCGATGAGTCGCAATGTTCCCTATTTGTTCCAACATGTCAAGCAGGTTTTTGGCGCCTTTGCGTCGGGCAAATGCTTTTGGGCTGGATTCTGCGCCATTCAGCCGTTAAGGGCGGCCCCGCTCGATCCGGGGATTCCCTCTGGTGACGGCAAATCCACATGGAAAGCACACATACCGGTTCCGCAGCGGGAGCTCCGCACGGTCCCAGCTTTCCAGAGGCAGTAAACCGGAAAGGAATTATCTATGGCGGCTCCCGTCGTCACCATGCAGCAATTGATCGAGGCCGGTGCCCACTTCGGCCACCAGACCCACCGCTGGAATCCGCGGATGAAGCCGTACATCTTCGGCGCCCGCAACGGTATCCACATCCTTGACCTGTCGCAGACCGTGCCGCTGATGGCCCGTGCGCTCGATTTCGTCTCGGCTACCGTCCAGGCTGGCGGCAAGGTGCTGTTCGTCGGCACCAAGCGCCAGGCGCAGGAACCGATCGCCCAGGCCGCTCGCGCTTCGGGGCAGCACTATGTCAACCACCGCTGGCTGGGCGGCATGCTCACCAACTGGAAGACCATCTCGGGCTCGATCAAGCGCTTCAAGGCGCTGGAAGAACAGCTTTCGGGTGACACCACCGGTCTCACCAAGAAGGAAGTGCTCCAGCTGACCCGCGAGCGCGACAAGTTCGAACTGTCGCTGGGCGGTATCCGCGACATGGGCGGCATTCCGGACGTGATGTTCGTGATCGATGCCAACAAGGAAGAGCTGGCGATCAAGGAAGCCAACGTCCTGGGTATCCCGGTCGTCGCGATCCTCGATTCGAACGTCTCGCCCGATGGCATCGCCTTCCCGATCCCGGCCAACGATGACGCCAGCCGCGCCATCCGCCTCTACTGCGAAGCCGTTGCCGCTGCTGCCACCAAGGGCCGCCGCGAGGGCGTCGTGGATTCGGGCGTCGATGTCGGTGCGCTGGAAGAAGCCCCGGTTGAAGAAGCCGTGGTCGAAGTCGCTGCCGAAGCCGCTGCTGAAGAAGCTTCGACCGAAGCCTGAGCCTCTTGGGTTCAGCTTCAGTCACAAACCTGTAGCGTGCCGGGGCCAATGGTCCCGGCCGCCAATTCCATTCAAGAAGGACCAGTTCAATGGCTTACACCGCCACTGACGTGAAGAACCTGCGCGAGCGCACCGGCGCCGGCATGATGGATTGCAAGAAGGCGATGGACGAAACCGGCGGCGATATGGAAGCCGCGGTTGACCTGCTGCGCGCCAAGGGCCTCGCGGCCGTCGCCAAGAAGTCGAGCCGCACCGCGGCCGAAGGCCTGGTCGGCGTGGCCGTTTCGGGCACCAAGGGCGTGGCCGTCGAGGTCAACTCGGAAACCGATTTCGTTGCCAAGAACGACCAGTTCCAAGACTTCGTGCGCAAGACCACCGAAGCCGCCCTGGGTCTGGCTGCGGACGATGTCGAAGCGCTCAAGGCTGCGGCCTATCCGGGCGGCGGCACCGTGGGTGACACGCTGACCAACAACGTGGCTACCATCGGCGAAAACCAGCAGGTCCGCCGCATGAAGACCGTTTCGGTCTCGAACGGTGTGGTCGTGCCCTACATGCACAACGCTGCCGCGCCGATGCTCGGCAAGATCGGCGTGCTGGTCGCGCTGGAATCGGAAGCCAGTGCCGACGTGCTCGAGCCGCTGGGCAAGCAGATCGCCATGCATATCGCCGCGGCCTTCCCGCTGGCGCTGAACGCTGCAGACCTCGACGCCGACATGATCGCGCGTGAACGCAAGATCGCCGCCGAAAAGGCTGCGGAAAGCGGCAAGCCGGCGGAAGTGCAGGCCAAGATGGTTGATGGCGCGGTCGCCAAGTTCGCCAAGGACAACGCGCTGCTCAGCCAGCTGTTCGTCATGGACAACAAGACCCCGATCGCCCAGGTCGTCGAGCAGGCCGGCAAGGCCGCCGGGGCCAAGATCGTGCTGAAGGACTATGTCCGCTTCCAGCTCGGCGAAGGCATCGAAAAGGAAGTGAGCGACTTCGCTGCCGAAGTCGCCGCTGCCGCTGGTCTGAACTAAGCATTCGCCCTGGCATTCCCGGGGCTGGCAAAACAGAGAGGGCTCGCCGTTCGGCGGGCCCTTTTTGCGTGTCCGCTGTTGACGCAGGGGGCACCCGCGCGCCATCAGCGCGGCAAAGCGAAACAGGGAGAATTGACCATGCAGACCCGCCGCCTCGGCAAATCGGCCATTACCGTCACCGACATCTGCATGGGAACCATGACCTTCGGCAGCCAGACGGATGAAGCCGAGGCGCACCGCATTCTCGATCGCTGCTTCGATTTCGGGATCAACTTCTACGATACGGCGGAAGGCTATCCGGTGCCGCCCGACACCAAGTGGGTGGGGCGTACCGAGGAAATCGTCGGCCGCTGGATGAAGACCAAGCCGCGCGATGCGATCATCATGGCGACCAAGGTGTCCGGTCCCAGCCATGTCTGGTTCCGCAGCCCCAAGCGTTCGGGGATGACCGCGCTCGACCGGCGCAACATCATTACGGCGGTTGAGGATAGTCTGCGCAAGCTGCAGACCGACTATATCGACCTCTATCAGACCCATTGGCCTGATCATGACACGTCCTACGACGAGACCATGGAAGTGCTCGATGAACTGGTGCGCGATGGCAAGGTGCGCATCACCGGCTGCTCGAATGAGACGTCATGGGGCCTGATGAAGTCGATCGCCGCGGCTGAGCGGCTTGGCACAGTTCGCTACCAGACGATCCAGAACAACTTCAGCCTCAACAACCGCAGGTTCGAGGATGAGCTGGCGCAGGTCTGCCGCAAGGAAGGGGTCAGCCTCATTCCCTACTCGCCAATCGCCGGCGGGGTGCTGAGCGGCAAGTACCAGGCCGGCGCCCGGCCCGACGGCGCGCGCTTCTCGCGCTATCTCGGCATGGAAGGGCGCCAACAGGTGATGGCCAAGCGCTTCGTCAACGAACGCTCGCTCGCCTCGACCGAACGGTTCATGGCGATTGCCGCCGAAGCCGGCATGAGCCCGACCACCTTGGCAGTGGCCTGGTCCAAGCAGCACGATTTCGTTGCCTCGACCATCGTCGGGGTGACCCGCGAGGATCAGCTTGAGGACATCTTCGCCGCGGGCGACCTGATCCTGTCGGACGAGGTGATGAAGGCGATCGACAAGGTTTCGAAGGAAATCCGCTATCCGATGGGGTGAATTGGGGCCGATTGCCGGGGCTTGTGCCGCCTCGCGGCTTGGCTTTGCGCGGTCCACGGTATAAGGCCGCGCAAACCCCAGTGAGAGCGATGTCGAACCCCATGTCCCAGCCCCGCTACAAGCGTATCCTCCTGAAACTCTCGGGCGAAGTGCTGATGGGGCGTCAGCAGTTCGGGATCGATCCCGAGTTCGTCGCCGAGCTTGCCGCCGAGGTCAAGGCGGCCAAGGAAACCGGCCTCGAGATCTGCCTGGTGATCGGCGGCGGGAATATCTTCCGGGGCATGGCCGGGGCGGCCAAGGGGATGGACCGGGCGCAGGCCGATTACATGGGCATGCTGGCCACGGTGATGAACGCGCTGGCCATGCAGAACGCGCTGGAGCAGCTTGGCGTTCCGACCCGCGTCCAATCGGCGATTGAGATGGATAAGGTCTGCGAGCCCGTGATCCGCCGCCGGGCCGAACGTCACCTCGAGAAGGGCCGCGTGGTGATTTTCGCGGCTGGCGTTGGCGCTCCCTATTTCACCACCGATTCCGGCGCGGCGCTGCGCGCCGCTGAAATGCGGTGCGATGCCCTGCTCAAGGGTACTTCGGTCGATGGGGTCTATGACAGCGACCCCAAGACCAACAGCAATGCAAAACGTTATGATACAGTCGATTACGACACAGTCCTGGCAGACAATCTGAAGGTTATGGATGCCAGTGCCGTCGCGCTGTGCCGTGATAACAACATTCCAATCGTCGTCTTCTCGATCCGCGAACAGGGCAACCTGGCCAAGGTGCTGGCGGGGCAGGGGACGCAGACAATCGTGAAGAAGGGTTAGGACCATGGCCAAGTACGATAAGGCCGATCTCGAACGCCGCATGAAGGGCGCGGTCGAATCGCTGCGCAGCGATCTGGGCGGGCTGCGCACCGGGCGCGCGAATACCGCGCTGCTCGATCCGATCACGGTCGAGGTCTATGGCAGCAAGATGCCGCTGAACCAGGTGGCAACCGTTTCCGCGCCCGAGCCGCGGCTGTTGTCGGTGCAGGTCTGGGACAAGTCGAACATTGGCCCGGTTGAGAAGGCGATCCGTTCGGCCGGCCTGGGCCTTAATCCGATCAACGATGGCAACAACATTCGCCTGCCGATCCCGGATCTGACCGAGGATCGTCGCAAGGAATTGGCCAAACTGGTCCATTCCTATGCCGAAAAAGCCCGTGTCGCGATCCGCAACGTCCGCCGCGACGGGATCGATGCGCTGAAGGCTGACGAGAACAAGAAGGAAATCTCGGAAGACGAGCGCAAGCGCGGCGAGACCGAAGTCCAGAAGCTGACCGACGACATGATCAAGGAAGTTGATACTGTCGCGGCCCAGAAGGAACAGGAAATCCTGGGCAAGTGACGGCCAAGCGCGCCACTGAGGGCGCGCGTCACGTCGCCATCATCATGGATGGCAACGGGCGCTGGGCCAAAAAGCGTCACTTGCCGCGCGCCGTTGGGCACCAACGCGGGGTGGAAGCCGTGCGCACCCTGGTGCGTGCGGCCCGCGAGATGGGGCTTGAGGCACTCACGCTCTATGCTTTCAGCACTGAAAACTGGCGCCGCCCGGAAGACGAGATTTCGGCGCTGATGGGCCTGCTCAAGCGCTATATTGTAGCCGATATCGATGAATTCGTGGCCAACAACGTGCGCCTGCGGATCATTGGCGATCACACCGCCCTGCCAGCCGATGTCGTCGCGCTGCTCGACGATGCACTAGCCCGCACGGCCACTAATGACGGCACCACGCTGGTGATTGCGCTCAATTACGGCGCGCAGGACGAGATTGTCCGCGCCGCTACCAAGGCCGCTGCAAAGGGTGCGATCACCCCGGCAGCGATCGAGGCCGAGCTCGATACGGCTGGCCTGCCGCCGCTTGATTTGCTGATCCGAACCTCGGGCGAAGTGCGGCTCTCCAATTTCCTGCTGTGGCAAGCGGCCTATGCCGAAATGTGGTTCACCGAGGTGCTTTGGCCGGATTTTACCCCGGACCATTTGCGCGAGGCCCTGGTCGAGTTTGGTCGGCGGGAGCGGCGCTATGGCGGACGGTAACGGCAAGAACGCCGACCTGCCGGTGCGGGTGGCCTCGGCCATCGTTGTCGTCGTCATTGCGCTGACTGCACTATGGCTTGGTGGCTGGATCTGGGCCGGATTTGCGATGATCGTTGCCGGCGGCGTGCTTTACGAGTGGCGGGCGCTGGCGCGGGCGTGGAAGCCGTCGCCGCTGAGCGAAACGCTCTGGACGTTGGGCGGAATCCTCTACCTCGCCCCGGCTGCGGCCATGCTGATGCTGATGCGCGATGGCGAGCGCGGCTTTGCCGACGTATTGACCCTGATCGCACTGGTCGCCGCGATCGATATCGGCGCTTATTTCACCGGCCGCGCGATTGGCGGACCCAAGATTGCCCCTGCGATCAGCCCGTCGAAGACATGGGCCGGGCTGCTGGGCGGGATCCTCGGCGCGCTAGCTGTCCTGGTCCTCTCGGCCAAGCTGAGCGAGGCCACACCGGCCTGGTGGCAGGTTCTCGGTCTGGCCGTGCTGGCGGCGATCGTAGCTCAGGCAGGCGATTTCTTCGAAAGCTGGATGAAGCGCCGGGCAGGGGTGAAGGATTCGGGTAAGCTTATCCCGGGCCACGGCGGGCTGTTTGACCGGGTCGATGGGCTGATCGCGGTTAGCTTCCTGGCGGCCTTGCTGGCCGGATTGAGCGTTCTGTGATGCGCGCGATCTCGGTCCTTGGCGCGACGGGCTCGATCGGCGCTTCAACCCTTGACCTGATCCGCCGCCAGCCGGGGCAGTGGCGCATCGTGGCGCTTACCGCCAATGGCAATGCCAGCGAACTGGCAAAACTTGCGCGGGAGTTTGCTGCCGAGATCGCGGTCGTTGCTGACGAGGCCGCCTTGCCCGCTTTGCGCGAGGCTTTGGCGGGCACGAACATTCATGCAGCCGGCGGCGAAGCAGCGCTGGTCGAAGCCGCATCGCGCCCCGCTGACCTGACGGTGGCGGCCATTGTCGGCTGTGCCGGACTGGCTCCGACGATGGCGGCGATCGAACAGGGCCGCTGTGTGGCGCTGGCCAACAAGGAAGCGCTGGTCGCGGCAGGCGAGGTGATGACCGCAGCCGTTGCCCGCACCGGCGCAACCTTGCTGCCGACCGACAGCGAGCACAATGCTATTTTTCAATGCCTTGCGGGCAACAGTTACGATCATGTCCGCTCGATCACTTTGACCGCCAGCGGCGGGCCGTTCCGCGACTGGACGCTGGAGCAGCTTCATACCGCCACCCCGGCACAGGCGGTCAAGCATCCGAACTGGTCGATGGGCGCCAAGATCAGCGTCGATTCCGCGACCATGTTCAACAAGGGACTGGAACTGATCGAGGCGCATCACCTTTTTCCGGTCGGCCTGGACCGGCTGAAGATCATCGTGCACCCGCAATCGGTGATCCATTCGATGGTTGAATACCGCGACGGATCGACCCTTGCCCAGCTTGGCCCGAGCGACATGCGCGTGCCGATTGCCTCGTGCCTCGCCTGGCCGCAGCGGATGGAAACGCCGCTGGCTCCGCTCGATCTGGCGGCGATTGGCGAGCTGACCTTCCGTGCGCCGGATGAGGAGCGCTTTCCCGCCACGCGGATCTGTCGCGCGACGGCCGAGGCGGGCGGGGCGGCCCCGGCGGTGCTCAATGCCGCGAACGAGGTTGCCGTGGCCGCATTTCTGGATGGCAAGCTTGCATTCACCCGGATTGCGGTAATGGTCGAGCAAGTGCTGGCGCGTTATGCTCCGCCCAAGCCTGCTTCGTTGGCCGATGTCATGGCCATCGATGCGGCGGCGCGGGCTGAGGCGCGCAGTGTTTTGGAGTTGGTAACACAGTGACCGAATCCCCTTCCGTGCTGATGATGATCGGTGCCTTCCTGCTCGTGCTCGGCCCGCTGGTGGTGTTGCACGAGCTGGGTCACTACCTTGTAGGCCGCGCCTTCAAGGTGAAGGCCGATGTGTTCTCGATCGGCTTCGGGAAGGAATTGGTCGGCTGGACCGACAAGCGCGGCACCAGGTGGCGGATCGCCGCCTGGCCGCTGGGCGGTTTTGTCCAGTTCGCGGGCGATATGAACCCCACTTCGGTCCCCAATCCTGATGCGGAGAAGGCCAGCCCCGAAGAAAAGAAGGGCATGTTCCAGTTTGCCACGCTGTGGCAGCGCGCGTTGATCGTGCTGGCGGGGCCGCTGATGAACCTGTTCGTTGCCGTGGGCATCTTCGCCGCCTTCAACATGGCTTACGGCGTTCCGACGGCGACCCCGGTGATTGGGGAGTTTTCCAAGGGCTCAGCCGCCCAGGCGGCCGGTTTCAAGGCCGGTGACCGGATCGTCGCTATCGACGGAACGCGGGTCGAGAGCTTTATGGACATTGCTGAGCGCGTCGCGCTCTATCCTGGGCGCACGATCACGATTGCGGCTGAACGGGGCGGGGTGAGCTTTACCCAGCCGGTCAAGCTGGCCACCGATGTCCAGAAGGACCGCTTCGGCAACGAGATCCGCCGCGGGCTGCTTGGCATCCGTCCGGCGGCGATGGAATTCCAGGATGTTGGCCCGATCAAGGCCGTGATGACTGGTTTTGATCAGTCGATGGGTATTATCCGCACCATGGCTGCGGGCATGGTGCAGATCGTTACCGGCGAGCGCCCGCTGGACGAACTGGGCGGGCCAATCAAGATTGCCAAATATTCGGGCGAGCAGCTCTCGCTGGGCTGGCTATCGTTCGTCTCCTTCGCGGCGCTCATCTCAATTAATTTGGCATTCATTAACCTGCTGCCAATCCCCACCCTCGACGGCGGGCACCTGGCTATGTACGCGGCAGAAGCTGTCCGTCGTAAGCCGCTGGGTGCGCGCAGTCAGGAATGGGCGTTCCGCACGGGCATGGCCTTCATGCTGGCTCTTATGCTGTTCGTCACGCTGAATGATATCGCTTCGCTGTCGATCTTCGGCGGCTAAGCGGCAGGAAGGGTAAAACTGCGGGCAAAACCCGGCGACTTTGCTTGATCGGCGTGGCCGCATCGGGCAAGGGCGGCGAATTGCCAGCAGCGCGCCCGCGCTATCGCCTGGGTGGGCGAGGGGCGTTGTGCATCTAGACGGGAACAGCCGTGTCGAAGAACCGAATTGCCACCAAACGTAAGTCGTCCCTTCGCATTGCCGCGGTGCTGCTGGGCACCTCGATCCTTGCCGGACTGCCGCAAGCAGCCCAGGCCCAGGAAGCGCCGGCTGCTCCGGCCGAAGCGCCCGCCACGATCCAGTCGATCGCCGTGTCGGGCTCGCAGCGGCTCGAGCCTGATACGATCCGCTCCTATATCAAGCTGCGCGTCGGCCAGGCCTATACCCAGCAGGCCGCTGACCAGGCGCTGAAGGATCTGTTCGCGACCGAGCTGTTTTCCGACGTCCAGATCCGCAACGATGGCGGCAACGTGACCATCACGGTCAAGGAAAACCCGGTCATCAACCGCATCATCCTGGAAGGGAACAAGCGGCTGAAGGAGGACAAGATCCTCCCCGAAATCAAGCTGGCGCCGCGCCAGATCTTCACACGATCCAAGGTCCGGGCCGACGTTGCCCGCATCATCGAGCTCTATAAGCGCCAGGGCCGCTTTGCTGCCTCGGTCGAGCCGAAGATGGTGCTGCTTGATCAGAACCGCGTCGACATCGTCTTCGAAATCCAGGAAGGCCCGAAGTCCAAGGTCCGCAAAATCAACATCATCGGCAATGAAATGTTCGATGATGGCGACCTGAAGGACGAGATGGTCACCAAGGAAACCGGGCTGACCAAGATCTTCAGCTCGGGCACCAGCTATGACCCGGACCGGATGGCCTTTGACCAGCAGAAGCTGCGCCAGTTCTATCTGACCAAGGGTTATGCCGATTTCCGCATCGTTTCGGCCGTGGCGGAACTGACGCCGGACAAGAAGGACTTCATCCTGACCTACGTGGTCGAGGAAGGACAGCGCTACAAGTTTGGCGACGTCAAGGTCGACAGCCAGCTGCGCGACTTTGACAGCGATCGCCTCGCCGCCCAGCTGCCGATGAAGAAGGGTGACTGGTACGATGCCAAGATGGTGGAAGACACCATCGAAAAGCTCAATGAAACGGCCGGTGCCTTTGGCTATGCCTTTGCCGACGTCCGCCCCAACTACGATCGCAACAAAGATGATCTCAGCATGGGGATCACCTTCCAGATCGCCGAGGCGCCGCGCGTCTATGTCGAAAAGATCGACGTCAACGGCAATACGCTGACCCAGGACAAGGTGGTCCGCCGCGAGTTCCGCCTGGCCGAGGGCGACGCGTTTAACTCGCTCCAGGTTAAGCGTTCGACCAGCCGCATCAACTCGCTCGGCTATTTCCAGGAAAAGTTCGAGATCGAGCAGAAGCCGGGTTCGGCGCCTGATCGGATCGTGCTTGAAGCCAATGTCGAGGAAAAGCCGACCGGCGAACTCCAGCTTTCGGCCGGTTACTCCAGCCTTGAAAAGCTGATATTCCAGGGATCGGTCCAGCAGCGTAACTTCCGTGGCCGCGGCCAGACCATCGGTCTGTCGCTCAGCTATTCGAACTATTCGAAGAGCGCTGAAATCAGCTTTACCGAACCCTACCTGTTCGATCGCAACGTTTCGCTGGGCTTCAACGTCTATCGCCGCGATTACAACAGCTTCAACTACCTCAACAACGATCGCAACACGACCTACAAGCAGGCAACCACCGGCTTCCAGCTGCGCGCGGGGATCCCGCTGACCGAATATGTCTCGGCGGTCGGCAGCTATACGTTCAACATTGATGATGTGACGCTCGATAAGGCGCAGTTCTTTACCAACCGGCAGAATCCGCCGACTTTCGAGTGCGACCCACTGCTGGCCGGCCGTTACCTTTGCGAAGCGATCGGCAAGCGCACCAGCTCGATCCTGGGTCTGTCGCTGATCTACGATTCACTCGACAGTCGCGTGCGTCCGTCGCGCGGTCGGGCCGCTTCGGTCACGGCCGAGTTCGCCGGGCTTGGCGGCTCGGTCAAGTACGGCCGCCTGCGCGCCAATGCCGCGCAGTATTGGCCGCTGGCCAAGGGCTGGATCTTCTCGGTTCGCGGCGAGGGCGGCCTGATCAAGTCGTTCGAGAACCGCGGCGCCGGGGTTGATCCGGTTCGCCTGACCGACCGCTTCTACCTGGGCGAGCCGGAAATGCGCGGGTTTGACATCCGCGGGGTTGGTCCGCGCGTCATCCGCCAATCGATCATTGCCGATGCCAACGGTAATCCGCAGGTCATCACCGATCGCAATTCGGTGATCGATGACGCGCTGGGCGGCCGCTATTACTACCTGGGTCACCTCGAACTCGAGATTCCGCTCGGTTCGGGCGCGCGTGAGCTGGGCCTGCGCCCATCGATCTTCCTCGATGCCGGGGCAGTCTGGGGCGTAAAGCGCCCGCTCCTCCAAAGCAGCCCGTTCCCGAACGGAATTTTCATTCCGGCCCGCGATTCCACGGGCAATGCGCTGTACCAGCAGGTCGATACGGTCACCCAGACCACCAACACCGATGGTACTACCTCATGCACGATTGCCACCGTTTCGCAGGTTACCAGCCCGACCAGCGCGGTCGTGCTGCCGTGCGTTCCCACTGGTCTGACGGCCGGTGTCAACACGGCCCTGGGCAGCAGCGTCGCGCCGTTCCAGGAAATCTTCCAGGGCAATTCGCCGCGGCCGCGCGTTTCGATCGGCATCGGGGTTAACTGGAACTCGCCGTTCGGGCCGTTCCGCATCGATTTCGCCAAGGTGCTGCTGAAGCGGCCCGGGGACGATACCAAGAGCTTCACTTTCAACGTGGGAACACAATTCTGATGAAACTGATCCGTAATTCGGCGCTGGTCGCCGCGATCTCGCTTGCCGCGCTTTCGGCCAATCCGGCGCTGGCCCAGAAGAACAAGGACAAGAACAAGGACCAGGAAGCCGCGGCGGCTCCGGCCGCTGCGCCGGTCAGCAATGTCGTGCAGGGGATTGCCGTGGCGAACTTGCAGGCGGCGATTGCCAATGCCGATGCGTTCCGCATTGCCCAGCAGCAGCGACCGGTGACCTACAAGCCGCAGCTTGATCAGGCTCAGGCCCGCGGGAACGCACTGGAAGCCCAGATCAAGCCGATGATCGACCGCTTCAACGCAGCCCGCCAGGGCACGTTGACCCCGGCTCTGCAGACCCAGCTCCAGGGCCAGGCCCGCGCGATCCAGGAGTTGCAGGAAAAGGGCAAGCAGGAAATCCAGCAGATTCTGCTGCCGGTCGCCCTTTCGGAAGCCTTCGTCAACGAGCAGCTGGAAGAGAAGCTCGACCAGGCGGTCCAGAAGGCCATGGAAAAGAGCAAGGTCAGCCTGTTGCTGCAGCCCGGTGCCGTGGTGGCGCGCGCCAATGCCTATGACCTGACGGATGAGATCGTGACCGAACTCAACGCCCTGCTGCCGACCGCGCAGCTGGTGCCGCCGCAGGGTTGGGAACCGCGCGAAATCCGTGAAGCCCGTGCACAGCAAGCGGCTCAGCAGGGCGCAGCTCGTCCAGCCGCCGCGCCTGCACCGGCTGCAGCGGCTCCGGCCAAGCCGGCTGGCCCGCAGCCCGAAGGCCGCTAAGCGCATCGCCGGGGGGCAATGATGAGCGAGACGACTGATCCGGCGGGCGCGGCTGAACCCGCGCCCGCGGTCACCTACGATATCCGGCAGATCCTCAATGCCCTGCCGCATCGTTACCCACTGCTGCTGGTGGACCGCGTCAAATCGCTGGAGATCGGCGAGCGCATCCACGCGGTAAAAGCAGTCAGCTTCAACGAGCAGTTCTTCCAGGGCCATTTCCCGGGCCGTCCGATCATGCCGGGCGTGCTGCAGATCGAAGCCCTGGCCCAGGCCGCCGCGATCCTCGCGATCGAGACGCTGGAGCTGGCTGGGTCGGGCAAGCTCGTCTACTTCATGGCGATCGAGGAAGCGAAGTTCCGCGCGCCGGTTGAGCCGGGCGTGCTGCTCGACCTGGAGGTTGGCTTCGTCCAGAAGCGAGCCCGGGTCTGCAAATTCTGGGGCAAGGCCTCGATCGAAGGAAAGGTGACCTGCGAAGTGCAGTTTACCGCGATGGTTGCGGATCCGCCTGAGTCTTGATTGGTACGGATGCGCCATCCGGCTCATCCTGGCATCACCGGCCCGCGCCCCCGGCCCAGCCACCCGACATGGTACTCTTGGGGTGGCTGGGCCGGGGGCGCGGACCGGTGATACAATCCAGCTGACGGGCTGGACAAGAATCAAAAGCGACGCTAAGCGCCGCGCTTCCTTTTCAGGCCGGTCGGAACCGGCCCTAGCGAAAGACCAAAGCGATGAAGGCCGATATCCATCCCGATTATCACATGATCAAGGTGCAGATGACCGACGGCACCGTGTTCGAAACCCGCTCCACCTGGGGCAAGGAAGGCGACACGCTGACCCTGGAAATCGACCCGACCTCGCACCCGGCCTGGACCGGCGGCACCCGCCAGCTCGATCAGGGCGGCCGCGTTGCCCAGTTCAACAAGCGCTTCGGCGGGCTTACGCTCAAGAAGTAAGCCAGGTTCCAGCGGAACTCGTGAAGGGCGGCCAGTGGCCGCCCTTTTTCGTTGTGTGC
Organism: Novosphingobium ginsenosidimutans; assembly: GCF_007954425.1. Classification (NCBI taxonomy): domain Bacteria; kingdom Pseudomonadati; phylum Pseudomonadota; class Alphaproteobacteria; order Sphingomonadales; family Sphingomonadaceae; genus Novosphingobium; species Novosphingobium ginsenosidimutans. Next base: position 2,371,000 of record NZ_CP042345.1, read on the forward strand.
TCCGCATGCCTCTCACTTTTGTCGATTGTCGCGCCAAGGGGGGCTGTCAAACCTCTGTTCCAGAAGCCGGGAGTGAGCACTGCGCGAACAAACCGCAGGCCCCGGTCGCGTTTGGACAAGAGGAGAGGGGCATGCGGTACTCGTGCGTTCTTGGCTGGTCGTCGCTCGCGGCGGTCGCGGTTTCCCTGGCTGTTCCGGCCCATGCGGCTGAAGCGGCCGATGAGGGCACCAACGCCCAAGCGGCGGACAAGGATGTCATCATCGTAACGGCCACGCGCCAGGCGGCTGACAAGCAGACCGTCGGCGTCGCACTGACTGCGCTGACCACTGAAGACCTGCAACTGCTCGCCCCGCGCTCGCTGCTCGATATCCAGGGCTCGGCGCCGAACGTGTTTATCGGCAGCGGCACCGCCGCCCCCGCGCAGAGCGCCATCTTCATCCGCGGGCAGGGCTACGCCGACGTCGAAAAGACCCAGAGCCCGCCGGTCGGCGTGATCCAGGACGGTGTGTTCTTCGGTAACAACACCGGCCAGCTGCTCGACATGTTCAACATCTGCTCAGTCGAGGTCGACCGCGGGCCGCAGGGCATCTTCTATGGCAAGAACACCACCGCAGGTCTGATCAACCTGACCCGCTGCGCGCCCACGCGCGAGCTTGGGGTCAGCCTTGAGGCGGGCTATGGCTCGTTCAACGAGTTCTACGGCCGCGGCGTGGTCAACGCGCCGCTGGGTGACCGGGGCGGCATCGCCTTCTCTGGCCAGTATCGCAGCATCGACGGCATCCTCAACAACGTCTTCACAGGGCGGCGTGCCGGCGATTCGGAATACCGCGCTTTCAACATCAAGCTGAACTACGACCTGGCCGACTGGTTGAATGCGGATCTCAGCTATGACAACATCCATCAGACCGGCGGCGGCACTCCGGTGCAGTTCGGCAACAAGCTGACCGCGTCCATCCTTTCGGGCGGCAATCCTGCGCTGATCTGGCCCAAGTACAATGCTGAGACGGGCAGCCCCGATGGTCTGAAGCCGCGCGACATTGGCAACAACCTTGATGCCGACTGGGACCGCCTGAATACCAATATCATCAGCCTTGCGCTCAAGGCGAAGACCCCGATCGGCGAACTCGTCTCCCAGACCTCGTACATGTCTTCCGCCGATACCGTGAACCAGGACTTTGACGGCACCTGTGTTGGCGCCGCGGGCTGCACCAGCGTGGGCAATCCGCTGCTGGCCGCCACTGGCAGCCAGCTTCTGACCAACCGTGATCAGACCTACAAGCAGTTCACCCAGGAAGTCCGGCTTCAGGGCAGCGCAGCGAATGGCCTGGTCGATTACATCGTCGGCGCGTTCTATTACGATCACAAGATTACGCTGCACCAGAACACCAACAAGGCGATCGACCAGTTCTCAGGCGAAAACGCCCACAGCTGGTCGTTCTTTGGCAACATTGACCTCAATCCGACTGACACGATCAAGCTCTCGGCCGGGGTGCGCAACATTTCCGAGACCAAGAGCTTTAACACCCGGTATATCCTGCTCGGCACGATCCCGCTGATCCCGCAGATCAACGACAAACGCAGCTGGGACAAGCTGATTACCCGCTTCAACGTGCAGTGGCAGGCAACGCCGGATGTGTTGCTCTATGCAAACCGTTCGGAAGGGTTCCGCTCGGGCGGCTTCTCGATCCGCGGCACGCTGTCAGAGCGGCAAGCCAGCCAGACCAACTGCGGGGTTGTCGGCGGCTGCCCGAACAACAACTTCCTCTCGTTCCTGCCGGAAACCAACACGACCTATGAAGGGGGGATCAAGAGCCGGTTCCTGAACCGCGCGGTCACCTTCAACGCGGCTGGCTTCATCAACAACATCGACAACTTCCAGCAATCGCAGGTTGTCGTGACGCCCGGCTATGGCCCTGGCACGAACACCTATGTCACCAGCTTCCCGAAGGTTCAGATCAAGGGGCTGGAGTTCGAGCTGGATCTTGATTTCGGCAAGATGACCGAATCGATGGAGGGCTTCCGGCTCTCCGGCACGCTCGGGATCCAGGACGCCAAGGTGAAGGACGGCCGGGTCAATGGGCAAACGGCGGCGATTGGTGCCGGGGCCCAGGCCGGCGCGCCTGGCACCACTGCCAACTTCACCGGCGTGCTCCTTCAGCGCGTGCCAAAGAACAATTTCACCCTGCGCGGCAGCTATGTCCGCGATCTCTCGGATGACGCGAAGCTCTCGCTCACCGTCGGCTATTCGTGGATCGATAGCTTCTCGCTCGGAACGTTTGGCACGCTCAACGACATCCAGCCCAGCTACGGCCTGCTCGATGCTTCGGCCACGCTTGACTACAAGGGCTACTTCCTGCGGGTGGCGGGCAAGAACCTGACCGACAAAGCCTATCGCACCCAGTCACTGCCCACCGTGTTTTTCCAGGGCTGGGCAGCCCCGGCGACGGTGACTGTCTCGGTCGGCGCAAAGTTCTGATGATTCGCGCTGCACTCGGCTCGAAAAGCACCGCGTAATAAAATTACGCGGACTGTCGGGTGCAGCGATTTTTCGCTTTGCAAGGGGCGGGTCCTGTGCAAGAGGGCGCGCCTCTCCCAATCGCTGCTTGCGGGGCGGGCGGGCGCTGCCTAACAGCGCGCAGTCCGGCGGGCGCCGGGAGATATGGCGATCGTAGCTCAGTTGGTTAGAGCGCCGGTTTGTGGTACCGGAGGTCGTGGGTTCGAACCCCATCGATCGCCCCATTTCTCCCTTGATCCAGCACGCCGCTCACAAGGAGAGCCGCGTGCCTGCGATCTGGGAAGAGCCCGATTTCGATGATCACGAACTGGTCCAGGTGGTGCGTGATCGCGCCAGCGGGCTGACCGCGATTATCGCACTACACTCGACTCGCCTCGGCCCCGGCGCGGGTGGTACGCGGTTCTGGCACTATGGCGATCCGGCCATGGCGATGCGCGATGCGCTGCGCCTGTCGCGCGGGATGAGCTACAAGAACGCCATGGCCGGCCTGCCGATGGGTGGGGGCAAGGCCGTGGTCCTGGCCGATCCGGTCGGCACCAAGACGCCCGAATTGCTTGCCGCCTTTGGCAGCGCGATCGATGCGCTGGGCGGCCGCTATGTTACGGCTGAGGACGTGGGGATGAGCGAGGCCGACATGGTCGCCATCGCCGCCAAGACTCGGCACGTCACTGGCCTGCCGCCGCAGGATGCCAGCCAGGCTGGCGGCGATCCCGGCCCGTTCACCGCGCGCGGGATCTTTTATGGCATCAAGGCGGCCGTCGCCCACAAGCTGGGCACCGATAGCCTCGCCGGCGTCCATGTCGCGATCCAGGGCACCGGCAGCGTCGGCGGCGGCGTGGCCCGCCTGCTCGCTGGTGAAGGCGCGCGGCTGACCCTGGCCGACGTCAACGCTGACCGCGCCAAGGCGCTCGCTGCCGAACTGGGCGGCGTGGCGGTCGCAGCCGAGACGATCATGGACATTGAATGCGATGTATTCAGCCCCAATGCCTTGGGTGCGATCCTGGACGATGCCGGAATCGCGCGGCTGCGCGCGCCAATCGTGGCGGGCGGAGCCAACAACCAGCTGGCCCGGCCCGAACACGGCCAGGTCCTCGCCGCGCGCGGGATCCTCTATGCGCCTGACTATGTGATCAATGCCGGCGGGATCATCGCGGTTGCGCTGGAATACCTGGCGCGCGAGCATGGCCAACCGAGTTCGCTGGATGAAGTGCACCGCCGGCTGGAGGAAATCCCCGGCCGCCTGACCGCGATCTGGGACGAGAGCAAGGCCAGTGGCCGCTCGGCGGACCAGGTGGCAGACAGCATGGCACAGGCGCTGATCGGGCGGTAAGCCAGCGCTTAGGCCAGGTGGCGGGGGCCGCAGCGCCCACATCATTCCCCTAAGCACTACTTGCCCGAATCCCCGCGCCCTGCCAAAGGGTGCTCACCTTATTTCGGGCCTATCGCCACGCATGCACGGCTTTGCCAATCCTGCTCGCTTCCTGCGCCTTGCGCGCTGGTTGACGCCGTTGCTGCTGGTCACCGGACTGGTCCTTACCGGCATAACGCTGACCTGGGCCTTATTGGCCGCGCCGGCCGAGCGCCTGCAGGGCGATTCCGCCAAAATTCTGTTCGTTCACGTGCCCGCCGCCTGGCTGGGCATGGGCGGCTGGAGTGCATTGGCGATTGCCAGCCTGACCGAACTGGTATGGCGCCATCCGCTAGCAGCAATAGGCGCGCGGGCAGTTGCGCTGCCGGGGGCCTTTTTCGCCGCACTGTGCCTTGCCACGGGTTCGCTGTGGGGGCGTCCGGCCTGGGGCACCTGGTGGGTGTGGGACGGGCGGCTGACCTCGATGCTGGTGCTGCTGTTCCTCTACCTGGCCTATATGGCTCTGGCGGAGGCGGCGGACCGCGATGGCGGCAACGGTTCGGGGCAAAGCCGCATTCCGGCGATCTTCGGCCTGGTTGGCGCGATCAACATTCCGATCATCCACTATTCGGTGCTGTGGTGGAATTCGCTGCACCAGCCGCCCAGCATTGCTATGGGCAAATCCGCGATGGCACCGGTGTTCCTTTATGGCCTGCTCGCCGCCAGCCTGGGCTTCTCACTGATCTTTGGCGGGGTTGTGCTGGCGCGGATGCGGGCAATTCTGGCCAATGCCCAGGCCGATGCCCGCCTGCGCCGCAAAGCTATGGAACTTGAAGATGCGTGAGGGCCTTGATCACTGGCCGTTTATTGCTGCCTCGTTCGCGCTGGGCATCGGTGGGACGCTGGCACTGGTGGCGCAATCATGGCTGGCCATGCGCCGCGCCGAAGCGCGCCGTGACAAGAGCCGCGGCCGATGAAAGCCAAGCATCAACGGCTGATCCTGGCCCTGATCGCGCTTGTCGCGTTGGTTGGTGCAGGCGTGCTCGCCGCCTGGGCGCTGCGCAGCCAGGCCTCGTTCTTCTATCTGCCGGCTGACTATGCCGCCAACCCGCCTGAAGCTGGCCGCGCGGTTCGGCTAGGCGGCATGGTGGAGAAAGGCTCGATCAAGACCGCCGCCGATGGCGTGACGATCACCTTCGTGATCCATGATGACAAGGCGCGCGTGCCGGTTACCTTCAAGGGCATCGTGCCTGACCTGTTCGTCGAAGGATCGGGCGCCGTTGCCGAAGGCCGCCGCCAGCCTGACGGCAGCTTCCTTGCCGACAATGTCCTCGCCAAGCATGACGAGAACTATGTTCCGCGCGAAATGAAGGACATGACCACCGAACAGGCCCGCCAGGCGATCGAAGAGACCAAATGATCGCGGAATTCGGCCTTGCTGCCCTGTGGCTTGCTGCGGCACTGGCCGCGCTCCAGTTGATCGCCGGGGCGCTGGCACTCACCCCGCGCGGGGCTGCGCTTGCGGGGCTCGTTCGCCCGGTCGCGGTGGTGCAGGGTGTGCTGGTTGCGCTGTCCTTTGCCGCGCTGATCACCCTGTTTGCCCAGACCGATCTGTCGGTGGAACTCGTCGCCAAGAATTCTCACTCGATGAAGCCGCTGATCTACAAGATCTCCGGCACCTGGGGGAACCACGAAGGCTCGATGCTGCTGTGGGTGATGGTCATGGGGCTGTCTGGCTCATTCGTGGCCGCGGTTGAACGCCGGTTGCCCGAGCCAACCATGTTGGCGACGCTGGCCGGCCAAGCCTTCGTCAGCCTGGGCTTCTATGCCTTCCTGCTGCTCTCCTCGAACCCGTTCACCCGGTTGAGTTCACCGGCGATCGAAGGGGCGGGCCTTAACCCGCTGCTGCAGGACCCCGGCCTCGCCTTCCATCCGCCGCCGCTGTACATCGGCTATGTCGGCCTCTCGGTCGCCTTCAGTTTCGCGATTGGCGCGCTGGTTACGCGCGAAGTCGGTCCGGCCTTTGCCCGCGCGATGCGGCCCTGGGTGCTGGGCGCGTGGATTTTCCTGACGCTGGGGATCACGGCCGGCTCGTACTGGGCCTATTACGAACTTGGCTGGGGCGGCTGGTGGTTCTGGGACCCGGTCGAGAATGCCAGCCTGATGCCGTGGCTGGCGGCGACGGCGCTGCTCCACTCGGTTTCGGTGTTGGCGGCGCGCAATGCGCTGCGCGCCTGGACGGTGATGCTGGGTGTGGTGGCCTTTTCGATGTCGATGGTCGGCACTTTCCTGGTCCGCTCCGGTATTCTTACTTCGGTCCACGCTTTTGCGGTCGATCCGGAACGCGGCAGCTTCATCCTCGGCCTGCTGGCGCTCAATATTGGCGGGGCGCTGGTGCTGTTCGGGCTGCGCGCCTCAAGCGTGACGGAGGGGGAGCGCTTTACCGCAACCAGCCGCGAAAGCGCGCTGGTGTTCAACAATGTCATGCTCAGTGCGATCCTGGGGATCGTGCTGGTCGGGACCCTCTATCCGCTGCTGGCCGAAGCGCTGGGCGCCAAGGTTTCGGTCGGGCCGCCTTACTTCAATCCGGTCAGCGCGATCTTCGCGGTGCCAATGCTGCTGGTCCTCATGGTCGGCCCGCTGCTGCGCTGGCGGCGTGACAGCTTGCGCCGGATCAGGTTGCAGATCGCCATCCCGGCGGTGTTGCTCGTCGGTACGCTGATCTGGGCGGCAAGCCAAGCGGTCGGGCTGTTGCCTGCGCTGGGCCTGGCGCTGTCGGCCGCGCTTGCTGTTGCCAGCGTGATGCCGCTGCGTGGGCGCAAGCTGCGGCAGGTCAAGCTGCCGGTCTGGGGCATGGTAACGGCGCACTTCGGGATTGCAGTTGCGCTGCTTGGCATGGCCAGCGACGCGGCCTTTACCACCGAACGGTTGGTGGCGGTCCGCGCGGGCCAGGTGGTTGATGTCGGCCCCTGGCAGGTTACCCTGCAACGGATCGAACCGGTCGCTGGCCCGAATTGGACCGCGCTGCGCGGCGATCTGGCGGTTAGCTACAAGGGCGGCTCGGTTACCGAACTTCATCCGGCGGCGCGGACTTTCTGGGCACCGCCGAACGAGACCAACGAGGCCGCGCTCAAGACCCGCTGGAACGGCCAGCTTTATGCCGTACTGGGCCAGGCGACTGGGGATGGCCGCTGGCAGCTTCGGCTTTGGTGGAAGCCGTTTGTGCCGATGATCTGGTACGGCGGTATCCTGATCGCACTGGGCGGACTGATGGCCCTGCTGGGTCGGCTGGCCAGCGACCTGAAGCGGCTGGTCGCGCGGGACAAGATTGCCTACCGCCGGATGAGGCAGGGCCGATGAGCGAGACCAAGCCCACTGCGCGCTGGACACTGTGGCTGCCGCTGGCGCTATTCCTGGGCTTCATCGCTCTGGTGATGATCGGGCTGTATCGTCCGGCCGACCGGGAAGTGGCGAGCACCATGATCGGCAAGCCGCTGCCCGAGTTCACCCTGCGCGCTGCGGTGGCGGATCGCCCGGGCTTGGCGCGTGCAGACCTCGCTGACGGCAAGCCGCGCCTGCTCAACGTCTTTGCCTCGTGGTGCGTGCCCTGCGCCGTCGAGGCACCGCAACTTGCCACGCTCAAGGCCGAGGGTATCGAGATTGCCGGTGTCGCGATCCGGGACCGGCCTGAGGATGTGGCCACGTTCCTGGCCCGGCATGGCAACCCCTTCGCCCGGATCGGAGCGGATGATCGCTCGATCGTCCAGCTCGGGATCGGCTCATCGGGCGTGCCAGAAACCTTCGTGATCGATGGCAAGGGCACGATCCGTTACCAGCATATCGGCGAAATCCGGCCCGAGCATGTCACGCTGCTGCGTGAAAAGCTGAAGGAGGCGGCGCAATGATCCGGTTGCTGCTGGCCTGTTTTGCGCTGTTCATGGCCCTGCCGGTTGCGGCTCAGGACGCCGTTCCACCGGCGCCCTATGCCAATGTCCAGCTGGCCGATCCGGCGCAGGAGGCCAAGGCCCACGCCCTGATGCTGACCCTGCGCTGCCTCAAGTGCCAGAGCCAGTCGATTGCCGATTCCGATGCGCCGATGGCGGGCGACATGCGCAGCCTAGTGCGAGAGCGGATTGCTGCCGGCGAAGAGCCGGAGGCGATCCGGGCCTGGCTGGTCGAGCGCTATGGTGACTATGTCAGCTATCAGCCGCGCGTGACCGAGCTGACCTGGCCGCTCTATGCCATTCCGCTGCTGCTGCTGCTGGGCGTTGGCCTGGTGCTGCGGCGGCGTCTGCGCCGGGGGAGTGAGCAATGACGCCCGGATTTACTTGGGCCTTGGTGATCTTAACCGCGCTGGCTGCATTCGGCCTGACCGTGCTGCTGCGCGCACCGCGCAAGGGCTGGGAAGCGATCGGCGCAGCGCTGCTGGTCGGGATCGCCGGCTATGCCTTTCAAGCCTCTCCTGGTCTTCCGGGCGCGCCGAAAGAAGGGGCTGAGCAAGCCGCCAAGAGCGGCGCGGCTTTGGTCGAAGCGCGGCAGCAGCTTGCCCAGGCGCAGGCCAGCGGGCAGGGGCTCAACCGCTGGATGGTCATCGGCGATGCCCTGGCCCGCAACGGCCAGTATGGCGAGGCGGCCGGCGTAATCCTGGGCGCGGTCGAAAAGGAACCGAACAACGCCGACGCCTGGCTGGCCCTGGCCAATGCCCTGGTCGGCCATGCCGAGGGCAATCTGACACCGGCCGCGCTCTATGCCTATGGCCGCGCCGGCCAAGCTGATCCAATGCACCCCGGGCCGCCGTTCTTCCTCGGTCTGGCCCTGGCGCAGTCTGGCAAGCTGGCAGAGGCGCGCGGCATTTGGGCGCAGCTGCTGGAGCGCAGCCCGGCCGATGCGCCCTGGCGGGCTGATCTGGCCGAGCGGCTGCAGCGGCTCGATGCTTTCATCGCCATGCAGGCCCAGCAGTCGCCCCCGTCCGATCCGGCACAAGGCGGGACAGCCCCGTGAGCCGCGTTGCGAGTGCCGCAACACACTGCTAATCGCTGAAACCTTGCGGCAGGGGGCGGGTCGAGTCTCGCCGTTAATGGGACGCACTGATGACTGATACCGCCAAGACTGACAGCGGGGCTGCGGCCGCCCAGTTTGCCCATGAGCACGGCCATGGGCACGGGCATGCGCAAGGCGGACTGGCCAAGCTGGCATTGGGCGCAATCGGCGTGGTGTTCGGCGATATCGGCACCAGCCCGCTCTACGCCTTCCGCGAAACCTTCGCCTCGCACCATGGCGTGCCGGGGATTCAGGTCGATCCGGTCCACATCCACGGCGTGCTCAGCCTGGTATTCTGGTCGATGATGATCGTGGTGACGTTCAAGTACGTCCTCACCATCATGAAGGCTGACAACAAGGGCGAGGGCGGCAGCCTGGCGCTGCTGGCGCTGATCAATCGCAAGTCGGAAAATCGCAAGTGGACCGGGCCATTCATCCTGCTAGGGGTCTTTGCAACCGCGCTGTTCTATGGCGATTCCATGATCACCCCAGCCATGTCGGTGCTTTCGGCGACCGAGGGTCTGCAATACGTCAACCCGGGTTTCGAGGCCTGGATCGTACCGATTGCGGTGGCGATCCTGTTTGGCCTTTTTGCGATCCAGTCGCGCGGGACGGAGCGGGTTGGCAAGCTGTTCGGGCCGATCATGCTGTTCTATTTTGCCACCCTGGCGGGGCTGGGCGTGATGCATCTTTCGGCCATGCCGCAAGTCGTGCTGGCAACGATCAACCCATTAAATGCGCTGAATTTCTTCGCGACCGATGGCTACCGTGCCTTTGTGGCGATGGGTTCGGTCGTCCTGGCGGTCACCGGGGCCGAGGCGCTTTATGCCGACATGGGCCACTTCGGCCGCAAGCCGATCGGGGTCAGCTGGATGGTCTTCGTCCTGCCGGCGCTGATGCTCAACTACATGGGGCAGGGGGCCATGGTTCTGTCGCAAACGCCTGAACAGGCGGCGCTGCTGATCAAGGATCCGTTCTTCCTGATGATCCCCGATGAGGTACGCCTGCCCGTGATCTTTCTGGCGCTGTTGGCCACAATCATTGCCAGCCAGGCGGTGATTTCAGGCGCGTTCAGCCTGACACAGCAAGCGGTCCAGTTGGGCTTCATGCCCCGCATGCAAATCAAGCATACCAGCGCGGCTGCCGCTGGGCAGATCTATATCCCGGTGATCAACTGGGGCCTGATGATCGCGGTGATCTTCCTGGTGCTGTTCTTCCGTTCGTCCAGCAACCTTGCTGCGGCCTATGGCATCGCGGTGACCGGGGCCATGTTCATCGACACGATCCTGCTAGCCGCCGTGCTGGTCAGCCTTTGGCGCTGGCCCGTGTGGAAGGCGGCGCCGCTGGTCGTTGCCTTCATCATTGTCGATATGGCCTATCTTGGCGCCAACCTGCTCAAGGTGCCTTCAGGCGGCTGGGTGCCGTTGGTGATCGGCCTGGCGATCTTTACCCTGCTGACTTCGTGGTCCCGCGGCCGTGCGCTGATGCGCGCCTCGATGGCTGAGGGTGCGATACCGATGGAGGTCTTCGCCAAGAGCGCCCATTCCAGCGCCACCCGCGTTCCCGGTACGGCAATCTTCATGGCCTCGGCCGCTTCGGGTGTGCCCTCGGCGCTGCTCCACAACATCAAGCACAACAAGGTGCTGCACGAGCGTGTGGTGATTCTGACCGTGGCGATTCAGGACGTGCCCTTCGTCGACGAAACCGAGCGGTGCAGCGTCAAGGACCTTGGTCAAGGTTTCTACCGGATGTCGCTGCGCTATGGCTTCCTGGAGGAGACCGACGTGCCGGCCGCGCTCAAGCGTGCCGACATCTGCGGCGGCCCGTTCGAGATGATGAAAACCAGCTTCTTCCTCTCGCGCCAAACCCTCCTCCCTTCGGCCAAGCCTGGCATGGCACTGTGGCGCGAAAAGCTGTTCGCCTGGATGCTGCGCAATGCGGCAAGCGCCATGGAGTTCTTCCGCCTGCCCACCAATCGCGTGGTGGAACTGGGCAGTCAGGTGGAAATCTAGGCGCCGCAGCCCTTCGTCATCCCGGGCTTGACCCGGGATCCTGCTGTTCGTTCTCGCGCAAAGACGCTGGACCCCGGGTCAAGTCCGGGGTGACGGATTTGGCGATGATGCCGCTAATTCCGCAGCCGTTCGATCGCCTGCGCAAGTGCAACGTATAGCTTACCCATGTCGCTGCTGAGGAGCGTCACGCCCAGGGCATGGCCGTCCCGGGTTGAGAGCAATTGCCGCAACATCGCTTCGAAATCGTGGATATAGCGGCTGACATGTTCGCGGAAGCCAACCTCGTCCTGGAACAGGCGCGCGATGGCCTTGCTTTCGGCCGGCTCAAGCAGCTTTACAGCGCGGCGGGTAAAGACCCCGCGATCGCCCTTGAGATAGGCTGACCAAGCCGTATCAGACACATCGGCGTCCATCGCCCGAGCGATGTCGATCGCGTTCGAATTGAGTGCCTCGGTAATCAGGGCGACGCGGCGGGCAAAGTCATTGTCAACCTGTTCTTCGGCGCGCTGGCGGGTTTGCGCGACACGGCGTTCCAGATTGCCGGCCAGTTCGTTGACCTTGGCCAATTGGTCGCGCAACTGGATCGCAGCTTCGCGGCTGACGCCTGAGGCGCGCGCGGCGGCGGCTTCAAGCTGCTCCGCCACTTCGGCGGTGCGAGCCCTTACGGCGGCGTCGATCGCGGCACCGCTCTGTTCGGCAAGACGCTCCGCCAGGGATTTCACGGCTGCCGCACTGTTGCTTTCAAGCTCGCCGACGGTGTCGCGCGCCGCGGCGGCCAGGGCTTCGATCGCATTCCTCAGCTCGGCCTGGGCCTGCTCGGCCAGGGCGAGGCTTTCACCGCGGGTCGCAGCAAGGGTCTGCTGGATCGCACCGAGCGCGGCTGACTGGCTGTCGGTCTTCCCGGCAATCTCAATCAGCAGTTCTTCGCTGCGCTCGATCTGGGTCAAGAGGCCAACGCCGCGCGCCTCTGCCTCACCCGCGACGTTTCGCAGTGCGGCGGTGCGGGCCTCGATTTCGGCAAGTTTGGCTTCGCCGGCGCTCATCGCGGCGGGCAGGTCGGTAGAGGCATGGGCGACACTGGCTTGAATCAGTTCGAGCAGGCGGACCGAGTTGTCAGTCAGTTCGAGTACCGACTTGTCGGTCCCGGCTAAGGCTTCCCTGCTGGCGGCAAGGCGTTCGGCCAAGGTTGCCAGGCTCTCCGCTAGGTCGTTCTGCGCGGTGCTCCCCTGGGCAGCAGCAGCGCGGATGTTCTCGCCAAATGTGTCGAGCTGGGCCGCAATCTCGGCAGTATAGGCCAGCATTTGCTGGGCGCGTTCTTCCTGCTCGGCGCGGCGCTGGGCCATAACCAGGTCAAGTGCTTCCATTTGCGCCTTGAGCGTTTCACCAAACTGCTCATGCCGCGCGGCCAGATCGGTGCGGCGGCGCTCCAGCTCTTCGGCAAAATTGCGGTCGCGTTCGGCCAGGCGCAGGTCGACATCTTCTGCTTCCTTGGCCAGTTCGGCCAGACGGTGGCGTGCGGAATCAAGGGCCCGCTCGTCAATTTCGCTGACCTGGCCGATGGCATTGCGCAGATCGTCGACCAGCCGGGTCGTGGCGTTCTGCCAGGCTTCAAGCGCGCCTGCCTCGGCTTCGCGCAGCGAACGGCCAATCGCACTGCCTTCGTCACGCATGGCCGAGAGCCGCGCCCGCAGGGAAAGCAGGCTTTCCTCTTCGGTCCGGTCCAGCAGGCTGCGGGTTTCGGCCAGTTCTGCGGCCAGGGCATTGGCCCGGGTGCGAATGCCGGCGAGGGCCGCCACTTCCTGCGCGTCGAGTTCACCACGGAACGCCTCACCACGCTCGGCCAGGGCCACGAACCTGGCGCTGGCAATCGTATCGAGCTGTTCGGTCTGGCGGGTGAATTCGGCGATGGCCGTGTCGATCTTGTCGGTCAGCGCGGCGACTTGGCGTTCGCTGGCCTGGCCGAACTGGTTGAGACGATTGAAGCCCGAAATCAGGTCTTCAATCTGCGCATGGGCAGTTCGCCCGGCCGCTGCGATGGTGTTGGTCACGTCCTTTGCGGAGCTGGCAATGACCGGCAGCTGACCGCGCAGCTTTTCCATGTTCTCCAGCGCGGCGGCGCTGACATTGCCCAGCGTCTCGACGCGCGTGCCATTGTCCGAAACCAGACTGGCGAGTTGGCTGGCGTGCTGGGACAGCCGCTCGCTAGCTACGCGGCCAAGCGATTCCAGATCGCGGGCCTGGGCAGCGATGAATTCGCGGGCCAGGCTCAGTTCGCTGTTGACCGTGGTCAGGCGCGTCTCAAGCGCTGCGGATTCCCGCGCAAGCGACTGGGCGACGTCGTTGAAGCGAGTTGCTTCACGGCGGCTGTTGCGCATCGCCAGTAGCCAGGCAACCGCAACCAGCAGAACGGGAACCGACCAATCGCTCAGCCAGGTCGCCCATTGCTGGACCGTGCCGCCCGCCAGCAGCTCGCTCTGATGGGCCAGGAAGAACAGCGCGGTCCATCCGGCCACCGCCAGGGCGGCGGCGGTTGGGCCCAGGATCGCCAACCAGTTCCGGCGCGGGGCGGGGGCATAACCCTCTTCCGCCACCGGGGCTTCGGCCCATTCCTCCTCAAGCGTCAGCGGCGTTTCGGTGCCGGTTTCAGCCACGACTGTCGCGCCTTCCGGCGCGCCTGCGTCGATCGCAACGATGCGAGATCCCCTGGTCATGGTTAAACTGATACCACGCCCGGGCAATCTATAAACCCCACTTTAACCCTTGGCTGCCATATGCTCGTGCCATGGCCTATGAAGTTGGAGCCCTTGACGCCACCCTCTCTGCCGCCGCCGGCGAGGATGCGGCCCTGTTTGCTGAGCTGCGTCAAGCATTTGTCGAAAGCCTGGCGCGGCAAGTCGACCTGCTGGGCCGTGCGCGCTGCGATGGCAACTGGCAGATCACGGCGATGCGGATCAAGGGCCTGGCCGCCAGCTTTCACGCCGACGCGCTGATGGAACTGGCGGAAGAGGCATTGATCTCGGCTCCCGGTGATCCAATCCCGGTGCGCAAGATCAAGTCCTTCCTGGATGAATACGCCGCCTGACCTTGCGCGGGTTGTGCCGGGGGGATTGAGCCACTAGTCTGGCTACTCACCCTCACGCCAACAAACGCGGAGGCCGCCCTTGCGGGTCGCGCTAATATCCATGCTTGAAAGCGGCACCGCCCCGCGCGGGGCCTTGCGCGTGGGCGGGGTATCGGTCGCGCTGGAGCAGCTGGTGCTGGTCCTTGCCATGCGGTGTGAGCGGATCTTCTGTCTGGCCGGGCGGATGACGCCGGAGATTGCAGCTTTGCAGCACGAGGCCGAGCGCGCCGGGGCACGCTTTCAGCTTATCCCGGGCCCGCGCGGCTTGCTGGGGCAGGTTACCGCCACCGATGAAGTGATCGCACTGGCCGATGGCTTGTTCGCTTCGGTTGGGGATGCAGTGGCGCTGCTTGAGCCGGGGCCGACGGTGCTGGTCCAGCCGGCGGAAAGCGGCGTTGAGGCCGGGTTTGAGCGAATTGATCCGAGCCTGGCCAGCGGCGGCGCCTTGCGCATCCCCGGCCGGCTGGTTGAGCGATTGGCAGACTTGCCGCACGATTGCGATGCCTTTTCGGCGCTGCTGCGGATTGCGCTGCAGGCCGGGATCGCGCAGCGGCCGCTGCCACCAGCGGGGCAGGGAGACGGGTTCTGGACGCTCCTTGCCAACGAAGAACAGGCCCACGCACTTGAGCCGCTGTGGATCCGGCGTCGAATCCGACATGTCCGCCCGTTCAGCCCGACCCGCGGGCTCGCCCGGTTGCTGGTTCGCAGCTTCGGTCCGGCCTTGCTCCATGCTGGTAGCGGATCGCGCTTCGTCATCAGCGGGGCTGTCGTCTTGCTGGCGCTGGCCTTGGGGATTGGATCCCTGGGCTGGCCAGGGCCGGCGCTGGGCGCAGTCGCGCTGGCCTGGTTGCTGGGTGAGGCGACCGCCGTATTGCGGCGGATCGAGGCTGACCGGGTGGTGCCGCCCGGTCGGAATCTCAGCCTGCGCAGCCTGTTCGACTGGAGTGTCGATGCTCTGCTAGTCACCCTGATTGCCTGGTCTGTGCCGGCGGGGCCGTGGCTTGGCCCGCTGGATCGGTTGTTCCCGCCGCTTATGTTGCTGGCATTGCTGCGGATTGTCCCGCGCGTGCTGAGCCAGGCCTGGACCGCCTGGCTGGAAGACAGGGCCTTGCTGGCGATCCTGATTGGTCTTGGCCTGCTGGCCGGGGCCGGGGCGCCAATGGTTTACGGACTGGCAATTGCGCTGGCGGCCTGCGGAATCCTTTGGCCGCAAGGGGCTGGGCGGCTAACACCGTCTTAACCAAACCTGCGCTAAGGCCTGTCAAATGAGCGAGATGTTTGCACCGGTCCGGGCCGAACCCACCGTCGAAGACGTGCTGCGCGTTCAACTGACGCAGGGTGATGCCGTTATCGGCACAATCGCGCCAATTCTGCGCCACCTGCTGGCCAATGACGATCATTCGCTGTTCAACGACGAGATCGTCGCGCGCGTGCGCGGGATTATCGATCACATCGCCCGCCAGGTGCTTGATGCGGTCGAGGACGCGCAAGGGAACGGTGCTCGCCGCGATCACGGTGAGGAAGCAATCGCTCGAGTGGTGGCCGAACTGGTCGAGCGGTCAGCTCTGCTGGGCCATGCTCACGCCCAGGCGCTGGAGTTCCAGCTGACCGAGCGGCTTCAGGCCCGCATTGCGCTTGATCCGGTCCTCTCGCCACTGCTGCAGGCCCTGGTTGCTTCGCAGGATAGCGGCACTGCGGCCAGTGCGGTCGCTCTGCTGGCTGCCCAGGCCCGCTTCGTTCAGGCCCAACGCCGGATGCAGCTGCCGCTAGGTGAATTACCGGCCGATCTGTTTCATGAAGTGCTTCAGGCGCTGCGTTCGCTCGAAGCCGAGCCTGCTACGCTGACCGCAGCGGAAAAGACCTTGCGTGCGAACTATGACGAAGGTCGCAGCCGCCTTGGCCTGCTTTCCCGCCTGGTGCACGGCATGGGCGGTGGTGCTGCGGCGGCGCTAGATGTCAGTCACGCCGGGGTTGGTCTGTTTCTGACGGCGCTCTCGCTCGGCGCTGGCCAGGATCGCGACCTGACCGCACTTGCCGCACATGAAGGCCAGCTCGCGCGTCTGGCGCTAGCCTTGCGGGCCGCCGGGGCACGACCCGAGGCGATCGAAGGGCAGTTCCTGGCAATCCATCCTGATGTGAGCCTGCCCAAAGGTTTCGATGCGCTTGGTGCCGATCGCGCCGCTGCCATGCTGGCGGGCTCCCTTGCGGGGGCAGGCCGCTAGGAATGACCCCAGGCGGTGCCTTGCTGGCCCGCGCCTCGTGCGACGGGAATGACGTTCTGACATCGGCTGATGAGCTGGTGGCCCTGCTACAGCAGCGCTGTGGCGGCGACGTGCCCGGTCCGATTGCTATTCCCGCCCTGCGCGAGATTGTTCAGCGCGGCCGCAGCCTGGGCCTCAAGATCGCGCGCCGAATGGAAGCGTCCGATGGTCAGGATGCCATTACGGCCTGGATTGAGGTTGTACCCGATCCGGACAGCGGCGCGTGCGAGATTGCCGTGATCAGCTGGCAGGCGACGCCGCTGCCGGCGGAGGACCTCAACGAAACCGTTGCCCGCCGGATCGCGATCGATCGCACGGTGGCCGAGCTGATCGCCGTGCTTGATGGAGCGCAAGGGGTGATCGCCGTCAATGCCGAGGCGCCGGATCTGGAACAGGTCGCCGCCGCAATGCAGGCCGGCGTAGGGCGCCCGTGGACCGATTTCATCACTGTCGAAGGCAGTTCCCACCGCCAGCCGGTGCACTGGCGCCTGCTTGATGGCGCTGCAGTGAAGGTGCCCGGCTCTGAACGCAAGTGGCGCGCCACCTTGGTTCCCAAGACCGGCATCGCTGCCGAGATTCATGGCTTTGAACTGTGCCTGACCTCCGAAACCGTCCTGCCCGTGCCGGCTCTGCCATCGCATTCGGTCCCGGGCGAGAACCGCATGCCCAGCAACGAGCCTGGCCCGGTTGGGCGCGACATTGCGCCGGTTTTGCGTCAGCCCATTTCCCGGATCATTGCCAATGCCGAAACGATCCGTACGCGCCTGGCTGGACCGCTGGCGGAGGAATATGCTGCCTATGCCGCCGATATTGCCGCAGCGGGCCAACATCTGCTTTCGCTGGTCGAAGATCTGGCTGACCTTGAAGTGGTCGAAGCAGAGGACTTCAACACTGCGCCTGACCGGATCGACCTGGCCGATGTCGCGCGCCGTGCCGCCGGGATCTTGGCGGTGCGGGCACAAGAGCGCGGCATTACCATCGATGCGCCCAAAGCTGGCGAGCACCTCCCGGCCATCGCTGAATTTCGCCGCGTGCTGCAGATCCTGCTCAACCTGGTTGGCAATGCCATCCGCTATGCCCCGGACAACTCGCAGGTCTGGATTAGGTTGGAGGATGCCGGCGGCCGGGCACGGCTGATCGTCGCAGACCAGGGGCCGGGGCTTTCGGATGAGCAGCAAGCCAAGGTGTTCGAAAAGTTCGAGCGACTTGGCCGCAGCGGTGAGGACGGTGGTTCGGGCCTTGGGCTTTACATCTCGCGTCGCCTAGCCCGCGCGATGGGCGGCGACCTGACGGTTGATAGCGCACCCGGACAAGGCGCGCGGTTCACGGTCGAAGTGCCGGCTGACTTGCTGGCCTTAAGCCCGACGACCGCGCAGCACCCAGATCAGGCCAAGGCCTAGTGCGGCGGTAATCAGTCCGTTCCGGATCCAGGCCGGATCAGCCAGCATAAAGCTTTCCTTGGGCCACATGATGACCCCGGCGCCCTGCAGGGCCCAGAAAAAGCCAGAGAAGGCCAGCAGCCCGCCCAAGACCATGTAAAGCAGCCTGAGGACGTTTCTGACGGTTTCCATGTGCTTCCCCTTGTATGTTCAAGGGCGCACTATCACCCGCAGATCACCGCTTGTCGAGTGGCACGTAATCGCGCTGGGTCGGACCAGTATAGAGCTGGCGCGGACGCCCGATCTTCTGGCCAGGATCGCTGATCATTTCGTTCCACTGCGCCACCCAGCCGACGGTGCGGGCCAGGGCGAACAGCGCGGTGAACATGGTGGTCGGGAAGCCGATCGCCGAAAGGATGATGCCCGAATAGAAATCCACGTTCGGGAACAGCTTCTTCTCGACGAAGTAGGGATCGTTCAGTGCGATTTCTTCAAGCCGCAGCGCGGTTTCGAACAGCGGATCGGTGACCTTCAACGCGTCGAACACTTCGCGCACGGTCTTCTGCATGACAGTCGCGCGGGGGTCGTAGTTCTTGTAGACGCGGTGGCCGAAGCCCATCAGGCGGAACGGATCGTTCTTGTCCTTGGCGCGCTCAATGTAGTGCGGGATCTTGTCGGGCGTGCCGATTTCCTTGAGCATGTTGAGCGCGGCTTCGTTCGCGCCGCCATGCGCGGGGCCCCACAGGCAAGCGATCCCCGCGGCAATGCAGGCAAACGGGTTGGCGCCTGACGAGCCGGCGAGACGCACGGTGCTGGTCGAGGCGTTCTGCTCGTGGTCGGCGTGGAGGATGAAGATCCGGTCCATCGCGCGTTCGACGGCCGGGATCACTTCGTACTGTTCGGCCGGGACACCGAAGGTCATTTTCAGGAAGTTGCCGGTGTAGGATAGGTTGTTGTCGGGATAGATGAACGGCTGACCAACCGAATACTTATAGGCCATTGCCGCGATCGTCGGCATCTTGGCGATCAGGCGATGGCTGGCGATCTTGCGCTGCATCGGATCGGAAATGTCGGTGCTGTCGTGATAGAAGGCCGAGAGCGCACCGACCACGCCGCACATGATCGCCATCGGGTGCGCATCGCGGCGGAAGCCACGATAGAAGGTGGCGAGCTGCTCGTGCAGCATGGTGTGGCGGGTGATCGTGCGGCTGAAGTCGCTCAGTTCTGCCTGGGTCGGCAGTTCGCCATTCAGCAGCAGATAGCTGACTTCCATGAAGCTGGAATGTTCGGCCAGCTGGCCGATCGGGTAGCCGCGGTGCAACAGCACGCCTTCATCGCCATCGATGTAGGTAAGGGCAGATTCGCAGCTGGCCGTGCTGGTGAAGCCCGGGTCAAAGGTGAACATGCCGGTTTGCCCGTAGAGCTTGCGGATATCGATCACGTCGGGACCGACGCTGCCCGAAAGCACCGGGTAATCGAAATCCTGGCCGTTTGCGTTCAGTTTAACCTGGTTGCCCACCATCTTGCTCCTTCAATCCTGCGCCGCACCGGCCGGAAGCGACTGGGCGGCAATCCGCGCCAGGCTTTCATCCCGACCAAGCAGAACCAATACGTCGAATATACCCGGGGAGGTTGTCTGGCCCGTTAGCGCGGCCCTAAGGGGTTGTGCAAGCTTTCCGAGACCGAGGCCCAGTTCCTCTGCCATTGCCTTGAGGCTGGCTTCAAGGCTTTCAGCTGTCCAATCGTTCTGCGCTGCAATACGGCTCTTGATCTGGCCCAGCAGGCCGCGCGCTTCGTCGGTCAGCAAGGCTGCGGCCTTGTCCTCGATTGTCAGCGGGCGCTGGGCGAAGAGGAAGGCGGCGTTGGCGGCCAGTTCATTCAAGTCCTTGGCGCGCACCTTCAGCACTGGCATGGCGCGGGCGAGCAGGGCTTCATCGATCGGACCGGTCATGCGCTGAGCAACCAGCGCGGCCAGCCGCTCATCGTCGGCCTCGCGCAAGTAATGGCCGTTGAGGTTGAGCAGCTTGGCAAGGTCAAAGCGCGACGGGCTCTTGCCAACATGGGCAATGTCAAACCACTCAACCGCCTGGTCGCGGCTGATGATTTCCTCGTCGCCATGACCCCAGCCGAGCCGCAACAGGTAGTTGAACATCGCTTCCGGCAGCACCCCCAGTTCGTCGCGATAGGCGTCGACGCCGAGCGCGCCGTGGCGCTTTGAAAGCTTTGCCCCGTCATGTCCGTGGATCAGCGGCACGTGCGCGTAGGTCGGCTCTGGCCATCCCATCGCGCGAATGATCGCGAGCTGACGGAAGGCGTTGTTGAGGTGGTCGTCGCCCCGGATTACGTGGGTCACGCCCATGTCGTGATCGTCGACCACTACGGCCAGCATATAGGTCGGGGTGCCATCGGAGCGGAGTAGGACGAAGTCGTCGAGCTCGGCATTGCTGACGGTGACCCGCCCCTGGACTTCGTCGTCGATCACCGTTTCGCCCTCTCGCGGCGCCTTGATGCGGACAACGAAGGGCTGGCCGGCAGGCGCAGACGCGGGGTCGGCATCGCGCCACTCGCTGTCGATCCGGAAGGTGCGGCGTTCAGCCTGCGCGGCTTCGCGGCGGGCCTGCAGCTCTTCCTGGGTCAGGTAGCAGCGATAGGCATGGCCAGTTTCAAGTAGCTGGTGGGCAACCTCAGCATGGCGGTCCGAACGGGCGAACTGGAACGTTGCGGGTTCATCGCCGGCGAGACCCAGCCACTCAAGCCCGTCGAAGATCGCGGCAATGGCGGGCTCGGTCGAGCGCGCCCGGTCAGTGTCCTCGATCCGCAACAGGTAGGTGCCGCCGTGATGGCGCGCATAGAGCCAATTGAACAGCGCGGTGCGCGCACCGCCGATATGGAGATAGCCGGTCGGCGAGGGGGCAAAGCGGGTAACGACCGGGCGACCCGTCGTCTTTTCGCTTGTTGCTCCGACACTTGCCATCACCCGCTCCATCCTGTCTTGTACAGACATGGCCCGCGAAGCCTTGCCTGATGTGCCGCTTGGCGTCGTCCCCGTAGGGGACGCTGCATTGCAGCATGGCCCTTGGCGCAAGCGGGTGAACTTGGCAAGCGGACTTAGCGGGGTCGAGAGCTTTCTCGCCAGGGCCGGCTTCGCTCGCGCACCGTGGTTGGTAGTGGGCTTTGCAGCGGGAATAGCCGCTTGGTTCGCGCTGCCGTCGGCCAGCTGGTGGATCGCGCTGCTGCTGGCCTGCAGCGTGGTGGCCGCCGGCGCGCTTCTGGTGCTGCGCGAGGATGGCAGGTTCCCATTTCTGCGCCAGGCGTTGGCGGCCCTGACTCTGGCCCTCGCGCTGGGCTGCGGGCACGTTTGGCTGAAATCGAGCTTGGTCGGCGCCGCCCCGATTGCGCGGCCGCAGGCGGCAGAGCTCAGCGGCACTGTGCTGTCGCGGCAGGAGCAGCCCGCCGAAGGACGCGTGCGGCTACTGCTGGCGGCGCGGGAACCGGAGAGCGGCCGTGCAATCAAGGCGCGGATCAACGTGCCAGTAGCGCTTGATCGGGGCGAGTTGCGACCCGGTGCGCAAGTGCGCTTGCGGGCAAGGCTGGTTCCGCCCGCCCCGCCGATGCTGCCCGGAGGGTATGACTTCGCCCGTGCGGCCTGGTTCCAGGGCATCGCCGCAACGGGCTCCGCCCTGGGCGAGATCGCAATCGTGCGCGCTGCTCCGCCGGGCGGCGGGCTGGAGGACATCCAGCGCGATCTATCAGCGCATGTCCGGGCGCTGTTGCCTGGCTCGGCCGGTGCCATCGCGGCGGCCTATGCCAGTGGAGACCGCGGGGCCATTGCCGAGGCGGACGAGGAGGCCATGCGCAATTCAGGCCTGGCACATCTGCTGTCGATCAGCGGGCTGCACGTCAGCGCAGTGATCGCGGCGGTCTACTTTGTCGTGCTCAAGCTTGGCGCGCTGTGGCCATGGCTGGCGCTGCGGGTGCGGCTGCCCTTAGCGGCCGCCGCAGCGGGCGCCTTGGCGGGGATCGGCTATACCCTGCTGACCGGGGCCGAAGTGCCGACGGTGCGTTCGTGCATCGCTGCGCTGCTGGTGCTGGCAGCGCTGGCGCTGGGGCGGGAAGCCCTGTCGCTGCGGATGGTTGCGGTTGCGGCCTTCGTAGTCCTGCTGTTCTGGCCCGAAGCGCTGGTGGGGCCCAGCTTCCAGATGAGCTTTGCCGCCGTGATCGCCATCGTTGCCCTGCACGGCGCGGCGCCGATCCAGGCGTTCCTTGCCCCCCGCGAGGAGGGATGGCTGACGCGGGCCGGACGCAACCTTGCCATGCTGCTGCTGACCGGGGTGGTGATCGAGCTGGCGCTGATGCCGATCGGGCTGTTCCACTTCCACCAGTCGGGCGTCTACGGCGCGCTCGCCAACGTCGTGGCGATCCCGCTGACGACCTTTGTCTCGATGCCGCTCATTGCACTCGCCCTGCTGCTCGACCTGTTTGGTTGGGGCGGCCCGGTCTGGTGGCTGGCGGGCAAGTCGCTCGATGCTTTGCTGGCTTTGGCGCATTATGCCGCCAGTCAGCCCGGCGCCGTGACGACCATGCCGGCGATGGGCTGGCAAGCGTTCATGCTGTTTGTTGCAGGCGGGCTGTGGTTGGCGCTGTGGCAAGGCCGGGTGCGGTTGTGGGGGCTGCTGCCTGCGGGCCTTGGGGCCCTGCTGCTGGTGACACTTCGGCCACCAGACCTGCTGGTTTCGGGCGATGGTCGGCATGTCGGGCTGACCGGCGAGGTGCCGGGTGAGCTGCTGGTCTTGCGCGAGGGGCGCGAGGGCTATGCCCAGGATACCCTGCTCGAGCTTGCCGGGATGACCGGTACGCCGCGCAGCCTCGATCAGTGGCCCGCCGCGCGCTGCAATGCCGACCTTTGCCTAGTCGAGGTCTGGCGCGGCAAGCGCACCTGGCGTCTGTTGCTGACCCGGACCCGCGACCGGTTGCCCGAACGCGAACTGGCGGCGGCCTGTGAGCGGGTCGATGTGGTGATCTCCGACCGCTGGCTGCCTCGGTCTTGCCAGCCCAGGTGGCTCAAGGCGGACCGGCGCTATCTGGAGCGAAGCGGGGGCTTGGCGATCGATCTGGCCGATCGCCAAGTAGTCAGCGTGGCCGATAGCCAGGGCGACCACGGCTGGTGGGTGGGGCCAGCACCATACCGGCCCCGGCCCATCCAATCCGTTCAGTGATAGCGGCGCAGCAGGCCGGCCAGCTTGCCCTGGACCAAGACTTCGCCCGGACGATAAATCTGCGGCTCGTAAGCGGCATTGGCCGGATCGAGCCGGATCATGCCGTTGTCGCGGTGCAGGTATTTGAGCGTCGCTTCTTCGCCGCGGACAAGCGCCACCACAATCTCGCCATCGCGGGCGGTGTCGGTCTTGCGGATCAAGGCATAATCGCCGTCGAAGATCCCGGCTTCGATCATCGAGTCCCCGGAGACTTCGAGCGCATAGTGCTCACCCGCGCCGAGCAGGGCTGCGGGGACCGGCAGCATCGCGCTGGTTTCCATAGCCTCGATCGGCACACCGGCGGCGATGCGGCCGTGGAGCGGAATTTCGATCACGTCGTTGGCCGGGGCGGGCTTTGCCTCGGGCGGGCGAATCACCGCAGCCGCGGCACTGTTCGAGTTGGCGGCGCGGGGGCCCTTGGTTACCACGTCTTCCGGCTGCTTCAGCACTTCCAGCGCGCGGGCGCGGTTGGGCAGGCGGCGGATGAAACCGCGTTCCTCCAGCGCCGAGATCAGGCGGTGGACGCCGGACTTCGACTTGAGGTCAAGCGCCTCCTTCATTTCCTCAAACGAAGGGGAGACCCCGGTCTCTTCAAGCTTTACCTGGATGAACCGGATTAACTCATGCTGCTTGCGCGTCAGCATTGCCACAACCTCCCATTCGCGGCCGGGAGAACGACTCTGTTCCCGTGCCGTTTAGTGAACGAATGTGGAACAGGTAAGCAACATTTGAATCGGCGTCAAGCAATTCCGCCATTTTCGAGCGGATAGACCAAAACCGGCGTTCCGGCCGGCAGAACCGGGCTGTGGGCGGGGCGGTCGATCAGGCAATTGCTGCCGGCAAGGGCCGCCAGTGCGCCGCTGTCCTGGCCAAGCGCAGGAGTCACTACCCCCTCCGTCAGAACGCCACGAAGGAACTCGCGCCGTTCGCCGCCTGCGGCCAGATCGGCGGTGAGATGCGCCGTACGTTTCATCGGCAACGGATCTGCCGCGCCAGAAAGGCGGCGCAGCAGCGGCAGCAGAAAGAGCCAGGCAGTCACGAAGCTCGATACCGGGTTGCCGGGCAGCCCCAGCACGATCTGCCGCCCACGCCGCGCCACCAGCAGCGGCTTGCCGGGCTTGATTGCTACCTTCCAGAAATCGAGCTCGGCCCCCCAGGCCTGCAGCGCCGGGATCACCAGATCGTGATCGCCGACCGATGCCCCGCCGCTGGTGACAATCACGTCTGCCCCGGCCGCAGCCTCGAGCGCGGCGATCAGCTCGTCCAACTGATCGGGGATCGGCCCGCGGCGATTGACTTCGCAGCGATGGCTTGCAACCAGCGCGGCGAGCATGGCGCCATTGCTGGCGGGCACCTGGTGCGGCGCGCAGTCGGCTGGATCGGCCGCCAGCTCGTCGCCGCTGTCGATGATGGTTAGGCGCGGCATCCGCCGCACGGCAACGTGGCGATGCCCCGCCGACAGGGTCAGCGCGACATGCGCCGGACTAATCCTGGCGCCGAGGTCAGCCAGGACCGCGCCTTCCGAAAAATCGGAGCCGGCGCGGCGGATGTGCTTGCCGGGGCTGCCGGGGCCATCGCCGGTCAGAATCAAGCGGTCGCCATCGCGGCTGACGTCTTCCTGCACCACGACGGCGCCAGCCCCGTCGGGGAGGACCGCGCCGGTCGAGATCCGCACTGCATGTCCGGCCGCAACAAAGCCCGCGAAGGGGTGGCCGGCAGCGCTTTCACCGATCACTTGCCAGGGGCCGGAAAGGTCGTTCCCGGCCACGGCATAGCCGTCCATGGCCGACATGGCGCAGGCTGGCTGGGTGCGCGCGGCCACCAGCGGCTCGGCCAGCCAGCGGTCCAGCGCCGAGGGCGGATCAACCCGTTCCAGCGGCAGTGGCTCGGCCAGCTCCAGCAAGCGCTGCTGTGCTTCCTCCAGCGGCAGCGGCGCAGACATCAGCTTGCCGCCTTCCAGTCACCTGACTTGCCGCCGCGCTTCTCCAGCAGCCGCAGGCCGCCGATCACCATGCCTTTGTCGAGCGCCTTGGCCATGTCATAGATTGTCAGGAGTGCGACCGAAGCGGCGGTCAGTGCTTCCATTTCCACTCCGGTCTGACCTGAAAGGCGCGCCAGGGCGGTTACCCGCAGGCCATCGGCTTCAAACTCGAAATCGACCGCCACTTTGGACAGCATCAGGGGATGGCACAGCGGGATCAACTCGCTGGTTTTCTTCGCAGCCATGATCCCGGCAATGCGGGCCGTTGCAAGAACATCGCCCTTCTTGACCGCTCCGGCGCGGATCGCGGCAAGGGCTTCGGCCGACATGGTGATGCGCCCTTCGGCCAGCGCCTCGCGCGCGGTCGCCGGTTTGGTCGATACGTCAACCATCGCCGCATTGCCGGCATCGTCAAGGTGCGTGAGCTTGTTCATCGCAAGGCCTTCCGGACTGAACGCAGCGTTACGTTGGACTTGACACAGTTGACACCCTGTCCGCTTCTTCCAACAGGCTTGAAAGCCGAGAAATCTGCGATTCCTAAGCCGGTTTCGGGGTCAATCTGTCCCGCATCGGAAAAAAGTGTGATCGGTCCTGCCATGGATTCAGGAATGGCAGGTTTTGGCCAAGTAGGAAACTCGCGAAAATGCCGGAGCTTACCCCAGCAGCAGGGCGCGGGTAGCTGCTTCGACGTCCGGCTGGCGCATCAGGCTTTCGCCGACCAGGAAGGTGCGGACACCGCTCGCTGCCATCCGCTCGCAATCGGCATGGCTGCCGATCCCGCTTTCGCAGACCAGCAGGACGTCGGCCGGGACCATGGCAGCAAGCCGCTCTGTTGTGGCAAGATCGACTTCGAAGGTCTTAAGATTGCGGTTGTTGACCCCGACCAGTTTCGAACGGAGGTGCCCCAGCGCCCGCTCCATCTCGGCTTCGTCATGCACTTCAACCAGCACGTCGAGGCCCTGTTCGCGCGCGGCGGTCTCAATCTCGACCATTGCGGCGTCTTCCAGAGCGGCCACGATGATCAGGATCGCATCGGCGCCCATCGCCCGGGCTTCGGCGCATTGCCACGGATCGACCATGAAATCCTTGCGGATCACCGGCAGGTCGCAAGCCGTGCGGGCGGCGATCAGGTAATCCTCATGCCCCTGGAAATAGGGCGCGTCGGTCAGCACCGAGAGGCAGGCCGCGCCGCCGGCCTGGTAAGCGCGGGCGTGGGCCGGCGGATCGAAATCGGCACGGATCAGGCCCTTGGACGGGCTGGCCTTCTTGATCTCGGCGATCAGGGCAAAGCCGTCTGCCGCTTTTGCGCGCAGCGCCGCTTCAAACCCGCGCACCGGGGTGGGGGCGGGCCAGCGAGCAAGGCCCTGCGGCTTGCGGGCGGCAACTTCCACCCGCTTGGTGGCGCAAATTTCGGCGAGCTTGTCGGTCATCGGCTGCGCCCATGCCTTGGGCAGCGGGATGTGTCGAGGGGGAGATTGGATCATAACCTCCTCTCCAATCGTCATCCCCGCGGAAGCGGGGACCCATCACGTGTCATCGCCGCCGTCGTGCCAGTTGCCATCTTAGGAGATGGGTCCCCGCTTTCGCGGGGATGACGAAGTTGGAAGTGGAAAGACGGAAAAGGAAGTGGATGGGGCTACCGAACCGTCTCGATCCAGCAGTCCAGCAGCGCCTTGGCGAGGCCCTTGTCGATTGCTTCGGCGGCTTCCTCGACGCCTTCGAACCAATCCTCGGCGTGGCCCGCGACGAGCAGGGCGGCGGCACTGTTGAGGAGGACGGCGTCGCGATAGGCCCCCGTTTCACCCAGCAGCAGGCGGCGCGCCGCTTCGGCATTGTAGGCCGCATCGCCGCCGCGCAGATCATCGAGCGGGTGGCTGGGCAGGCCAGCATCTTCCGGGCGGACTTCGGCGGGCAGCGGCGGCAGGCCGATCGCGGCCATATAGCTGGTGCCCTCGATCGACAGTTCGTCCAGCCCTTCGGCGCCCGAGACAATCAGCGCGGCCTCGGTGCCGAGCAGTTCCATCGCCTGCTTGTAAAGCGCGATCAGGCCGGGCTGGGCCACGCCGACCAGCTGCCGCGTGACCCCGGCCGGATTGGCCAGCGGGCCGCAGAGGTTGAAGATCGTCCGCCGCCCCAGGGCCTTGCGGATCGGGCCGACGCGGGCCAGCGCCGGATGGTGGGCCTGGGCGAACAGGAAGGCGATGCCCAGGTCCGGCAAGGTTTGCTCTGCCAGGTCCGAAGCACGGGCCAGGTCCAGCCCAAGTGCTTCCAGGGTATCGGCCCCGCCGGCCTTACTGGACGCGGCGCGGTTGCCGTGCTTGGCCACCGGCACGCCGCAGGCCGCGACGACCAGCGCCACGGCGGTGGAGACGTTGAGGCTGTGCTGACCATCGCCGCCTGTGCCGCAGACGTCGATCGCGCCATCGGGAGCCGTGATGCGCTTCATCCGCGCACGCATGACGCTGACCAGCCCGGCGACTTCCTCGGCAGTCTCGCCCCGTTCGGCCAGCTCGATCAGGGTCGCGGCGATTTCGTCATCGGCCATGCCGCCATCGAGCATTCGCCCGAACAGCGCTTCGGCGTCCCCCAGCGACAGGCTCACGCCAGTTCCTTCGCCTTGATACCGCAGAGGCCAAGGAAATTCGCCAGCATGGCGTGTCCATGCTCGGTGGCGATGGACTCGGGGTGGAACTGCACGCCGTGGATCGGCAGATGCGCATGGCGGAAGCCCATGACATGGCCGTCATCCGAGCGGGCGTTGACTACGAGACTGTCCGGAATGTCCTCGACGATCAGCGAGTGATAGCGGGTTGCGGTGAAGGGCGAGGGCAGGCCCTTGAACAGCCCGGTGCGATCGTGGGTCACGGGTGAAGTCTTGCCGTGCATCAGCCCGCCGCGCACCACCTTGCCGCCGAAATACTGGCCGATCGACTGGTGCCCCAGGCAGACGCCGAGCAGGGGTTTGCCGGCATCGGCGCAGGCACCGACCAGGTCCAGGCTGATCCCGGCTTCGTTCGGGGTGCAGGGGCCGGGCGAGATCAGGAAGCCCTGCGCACCGCTGCTGACCGCTTGCCCCGCCGACAGCGCATCATTGCGCACGACTTCAACCGCGGCGCCCAGTTCCATCAGGTAATGGACTAGGTTCCAGGTGAAGCTGTCGTAGTTATCGATAACGAGGATCATGGCTTGGGGCCTTGGACCGTTAGCGGGCGGCAATCAAGCGTCAGTCTTGCCCGCGAAGCGATCTGTGGCGCGGACGAGGCCATCAGTGATGCCAGGTTCGGTAAACAGGTGGCCGCCATCGGGGACGATCTGCAGGTCCACCTCAGGCCAGGCCTGCTTGAGCGCCCAGGCGGCGGCCGGCGGCGTGCAGCAATCGTGGCGGCCCTGGACGATGACGCCGGGGATGTGCCGCAATGTAGCGGCCGCCCGTTCGAGCAGTTCACCTTCCTTGAGCCAACACTGGTGGCGGAAATAGTGATTCTCGATCCGCGCGGTGGCCACGGCATTGTCGCCCTCGGCCATGTGGTCGACCGTTTCTTCGGACGGCAGCAAGGTGACCGTCACGCCTTCCCAGCGGTTCCAGGCCGCAGCGGCGGCGCGGCGCACGGCCGGGTCGGGATCGTCAAGCAGCGCCCAATAGGGTTCGGTCATGTCCTGACCCTCGGCCCCTCCGGCATGGGCGACGAAGCGCTGCCATTCTTCCGGATACAGCTCGCTCGCGCCATAGCGGGTCAGCCACTCCAGCTCCTTGCGGCTGGAAAGGAAAATTCCGCGCAGGATCAGCTCGGTCACCCGCTCGGGATGGGTGACGGCATAGGACAGCGCAAGGGTTGAGCCCCATGACCCGCCGAACACCTGCCAGCGCTCATGCCCGCACATTTCGCGCAGGGCCTCGATATCGGCGACAAGGTGCCAGGTGGTATTGGCCTCAAGGCTGGCGAACGGCGTGGAGCGGCCGCAGCCGCGCTGGTCGAACAGCAGCACGTCGTAAAGCGCCGGGTCCCACTGGCGCCGATGGCCCTCGCTGCAACCGCCGCCGGGGCCGCCATGGAGCATGACGGCCGGCTTGGCGCCGGGGGTGCCAACGCGTTCCCAGTAGAGCGTGTGTCCATCGCCCACTTCGAGCATACCCGAGGCGTAGGGTTCGATCGGCGGATAGAGGGCGCGGCGCTCACTAGTCATATTGGCCATCATTTCGTGGCCATCAGCTTAGCGAGGTCCGCCTTCCAGAACTTCGCCCAGGTGTGGGTGCCGTGGCCCTTGGTATCGGGGCTGAAGGGCAGCAGCTTGAACTGCGCCTTGGGCATCAGCTTGGCGTGCTGCTGGGCCAGGCCCAGCTCAGGCGGGTTGATGAAATCGTCCGAGCTGTTGATCCACAGCACCGGGACGGTGATCTTGGCGAGGTTGGGCGCCGGGTTGTAATCGCGCGAAGAGTCGAGCTGATAGATCTGGTCATTGGCGTCGGCGTCGCCATTGGCGCGGGCGGCATAGCCGGTGCGCAGGGCCGCTTCGGCCTTTTCGCGGGTCGGGTATTCGTTCTGCAGCGCCCAGGCATTGCCCCCGGCGATCATTGAGAGATAGCGCGCAGTGCGCAGGCCGCTTTCGGGCGGGCTGGTGTAATAGCCGCCGTTCCAAGCCGGATCGGCCTGGATCGCGTCGATCGACATCTGCCGCCACATCCGGTTGCGCCCGGCGATTTCCATGGCGTTGCAGGCGAAAGGCGCCAGCCGCTCCGCAAAACCCGGGCGGGTCGTGCCCCAGACGAAGGCGTGCATGCAGCCCATCGAGGTACCAAGGATAAGCTGGAGCTTCTTCACGCCCAGCCCTTCGGTCAGCAGACGGTGCTGGCTGGCGACCATGTCGGCATAGTTGTAGCGCGGGAAGGCCATCTTCATCCCGTCGCTGGGTTTCGAACTTTTGCCGTGGCCGATGTTGTCGGGCAGAATCACGTAATACTTGGCCAGGTCGAGCGGCTGGCCAGGGCCGAACAGCTCATCGGCGAACTGCGGGCGGAAGAACTGGTAGCCAGAGCCGCCCGTGCCATGCAGCACCATCACCGCGTTCTCGATCTCGCCCGCCGCGTTCCGGCGCGGGGTGCCGAGCGTGGTGACGTGCATATTAACGTCCATTTGGACGCCCTCGGCAAAGGCGAAGTCCTTCAGGACGACATCGCGTTCGGTCGATTTGGCGCGCCAGTCTTCGGCGTGGAGCGGTGTTGCGATCAGGGCGAGGAGGGGGAAGAGCAGTTTGCGCATGGCCGGCACGCTAGCCGAGCGCTGCTCTGGGTCAAGCAGGTGGGACTATTGGCCGTAGTCTGCTTCGCTCGCGACCCGCACGGCTTCGCGCGCCGCGGCAATCAGCGCGCCAGCCTTGGCTTCGCATTCGCGCTGTTCGTATTCGGGGTTGCTGTCGGCGACGATCCCGGCTCCGGCCTGGACGTGGAGGATGCCATCCTTGACCACCCCGGTGCGCAAGACGATGCACGAATCGAGACTGCCGTCAGGCGAGAAATAGCCAACCCCGCCGGCATAGGCGCCGCGCGTTTCGGGTTCGAGCTCGGCAATGATCTCGCAGGCGCGGACCTTGGGCGCGCCGCTCACGGTACCGGCGGGGAAGCCCGCGAACATCGCGTCGAGCGCATCGTGGTGCACGCTGTCGAGCTTGCCGACGACGTTCGAGACGATGTGCATCACGTGGCTGTAGCGTTCGACCGTATAGCTCTCGGTAACCTGCACGGTGCCCGCTTCAGCGACCCGGCCAACGTCGTTGCGGCCCAGATCGAGCAGCATCAGGTGTTCGGCGCGCTCCTTGGGATCGGCCAGCAGGCTGACCTCGTTCTCGCGGTCCTCTTCCGGCGTTTTGCCGCGCGGGCGGGTGCCGGCGATCGGACGGATCGTCACTTCGCCATCGCGGACGCGGACGAGGATTTCCGGGCTCGATCCGGTCAGGGCAAAGCCCGGCAGGTCGAGGAAATAGAGGTAGGGCGAGGGATTGATCCGCCGCAGCGCGCGGTAAAGGTCCAGCGCGGGCAGGGCGAAGGGCGTGGTGAAGCGCTGGGCCAGCACGACCTGGAAGATGTCTCCCGCAGCGATGTAGTCCTTGGCCCTCAGCACCATGTCCGCATAGGTTTCGCGGACCAGAACCGGCTCGAGCGCGGGAAGCGGCAGGTCCGCCGTGCGCGTAGCAGCGGGCGCGGGCAGGGCCAGGCGAGCCAGTGCGGCCTCGATCCGCTCTCCGGCCAGCTCGACCATCCGCTCGGGCGCGCCGCCGCCGGGCCAGACCGGGGCGATGGCGAAGAGCTCGTCGCTTAGCCGGTCGAACACCAGCAGCAGTGTCGGGCGCACGAACAGCATGTCGGGCAGGTTCAGCGTGTTGGGGGACGGGCGCGGCAGCTTTTCGATCAGGCCATAGGTTTCATAGCCGAAGTAGCCGACCAGGCAGGCCAGCGCCGATGGCAGCGGCTGGGGCACGTCAATCTTGCAGGCTTCGACCAGCGCGCGCAGCTCGGTCAGGCTGTCACCGGGCAAAGGGGCAAAGGCGCTGCGGTCATGCCGCCAGGCGCGGTTGATTTCAGCCGCAGTGCCCTGCGCGCGGAACACCAGGTCGGGATCGAGCCCAAGCAGGCTGTAGCGCCCGCGCACCTCGCCGCCCTGAACCGATTCGAGCAGGAAATCGCCGCGCCCGGCTTCGATCAGCTTCACCGCCGCGCCAACCGGCGTTTCGGTATCGGCAATCAGCCGCTGCCAGACCAGCGCCGGCCGGCCTTCGGCCAGCAACGCCAGCGCGGCTTCGCGGTTGTTCAGGCCCGGCACTTGCGCACCCCGTCAGTTGCCGCCGGACAGGCGGGTCTTGAGCGCGTTGATCGCTGCGTCGTTGCGCTTGGCACCTACTTCACCCCGCATCGCGGCACGCAGCTGCTGAGAGTATTCCTGCGAAGTGACGCGGGCCATGGTCTGCTGGAATTCCGGCAGGCGCGGATCGTTGGCGGCGACCTGACCGGGGATGACATCGGTCACCCTGACCACGTACCAGCCGCGGTTGCGCGGCGCGCCCATCAGCTTGACCTGGCCCTTGGCGAGGGCAAACAGCATGGCCAGCGGCGGCGGGGTCTGCTGGCCCATTTGCTGCACCTGTTCGCGTGGCAGGTTGACCTGATCAACCGGCGGCAGCGGCAGGCCAAGCACGGCGAGGGCTGCGCCCAGATCCTTGCCTTGTTTGACCTGAGCTTCGATTTTCAGCGCGGCTGCGCGGGCGGCGATTGCCCCCTTGGCCAGCTGGTATTCGGCAATCGCCTGCTGCTTGACCTCGGCCAGCGGCGGCGGTGCCGCAGGCTGGATCTGGGCGACGTCAAAAACGATGAACTGCTTTCCGGGTTCGACTTCGGCGAGTTGCGGCTGGCCTTCGCTTTCCATCGCAAAAGCGGTGGTGAAGACGCGGGCAAGTTCGGCCGGCGCCGTCTTGCCGTCCTGGCCGAAAACCTGGCCATTGGCGAGCAGCGGCTGAGTTTCGGTAAGCGTCAGGCCCAGTTCCTTGGCCACGTCGGTCAGGGTCGAACCGTTGTCGAACTCTTCCTCAATCCGGGCCGAAAAGTCGGTCAGCGCGGCGCGGCGCTTTTGGGTGGTCAGCTCAGGCAGCAGTTCGGCGCGGGCCTGGTCCAGCGTCTTCCCGGCCTTGCCCTCGATCGCATCGACCCGCAGCAGCACCCAGCCCAGCGGCGCCTTGATCGGACCCAGGACCTTGCCCTTGGGCGCATCGAAAGCGGCATTGGCGGCGGCCTGCGACGTCTGGATCGCCAGCTGCGACTTGCCGAGCGGAGCCAGCGTGGCAACGCTGAGGCCCTTGCCAGCGGCAACGGCTTCAAGCGATTTACCGGCAGCTTCGGCTAGCGCGGCCTTGGCGGCTGCTTCGGTCGGCAAGATCAGCTGGCTGACCTTGCGGTTTTCGCTGGCTTCATACTTGGCTTTGTTGGCGTTGTAGGCGGCGGCGATTTCCGCTTCGGTCGGCGCCGGCACAGTCTTCAGCACGGCATCGGTGAAAGTCGCATAGCGGATCACGCGGCGCTCGGGGCGGACGAAGGTCTTATGGTTGGCTGCGTACCAGGTGCCCAGTTCGCTGTCGCTGGGCACCGTCTTCGGCGCGAATGCGGCAGACGGCAGCAGGCCGATCTGGCCGGTGCGCCGCTCTGTCACGACAGCGGCATAGCGCTGCACCACGGCAGAAGGCACGGCAACGCCCAGGTCAGCATTCGCAAGAAGCTGGCGGGCCATCAGCGAATTGCCCAGCTCTCGGCGCAGCTGCGCGTCCGTCAGCCCGCGCTGACGCAGGAAAGCCTGGTAAAGCTGATCGCTAACCTTGCCATCGGGCCCCTGGACATCGGGCAGCTTGGCGATCTCGCTGTCGATCAGCCGATCACCGATGAACAGCCCATGCTTCTTGCCGAATTCATGGATCGCGGCGAGATCGATCACATTGCGCAGGACCTGGTCGAACCCGCCCTGGGCAATAAAATCCCTGAGCGTGACTGTCGGCTGTTCGCGTCGCAGGTTCTCAACCGTGCGGGTTACCGCGCGTTCGACTTCAGACGTATCGACCCG
This sequence comes from Novosphingobium ginsenosidimutans, assembly GCF_007954425.1. NCBI lineage: Bacteria > Pseudomonadati > Pseudomonadota > Alphaproteobacteria > Sphingomonadales > Sphingomonadaceae > Novosphingobium > Novosphingobium ginsenosidimutans. The sequence goes on from NZ_CP042345.1 coordinate 2,404,510, forward strand.
GCCCTTGCCAACGGTCGCAGCGCGATCACCCCCGGCGACACCGCCGAACGACTTGTTGCCGGCAATGTCACCCGCGGCAAAGGCCAGGCCCAGCAGCAGGAGGAAACCCATGACCAGGGCCAGACCGAACTTTGAATTGAAGGACTTGCGGAAGAACTGCAGCATGCCAACTCGCCAAGATCAGTTGATGGCCTGCGAATACAGGCCCGAGGCGCGGCTTTAGGCACCATTTGCCGTGCGGGCAATGCTGCTTGGTCACCGAACGGACAAAGCCAGTGATGATCCACAACCTGCTTTGACAAGCGGGGCTCCCCTGGCCTAGGCGCGGGGCTTCACCGGGGCAAATCCGGGGCCAAAATCGTAAAGCAGGATAACGGGCATGGCTAATCGGCCTTTCATTGTCGGCAACTGGAAGATGAACGGCACGCGGGCAATGTTGGCCGAAGCCCGCGCGATCGATCGCGGCGCGGCGCGGCATGCCGGCGTGCGGGTTGCGGTCGCCCCGCCGTTCACCCTGATCCAGGCCTTGGCCGAGAATGCCGAGACCATGGCAATCGGCGGACAGGATTGCCACGCCGCTGCCAGCGGCGCCTATACCGGCGATGTTTCGGCGGCGATGCTGGCGGACAGCGGCGCCAGCTTCACGATCCTGGGCCATAGCGAACGCCGGGCGATGCATGGCGAGACCGATGAAATCGTTCGCGCCAAAGCGGAAGCGGCGCTGGCTGCCGGGCTCGAAGTGATTGTCTGCGTTGGCGAAACCGAGGCCCAGCGGGACGCTGGCCAGGCTGAAGCTGTTGTCTGCGGCCAGCTCGACTGCTCGCTGCCGGTGGGTGAAGGCGTCGCCGGGCGCGTAACCGTCGCCTATGAACCTGTCTGGGCCATCGGCACCGGTCGGGTGCCCTCGGTTGAAGACATCGGCGCGATCCACCGCGCGATCCGCGCGCGGCTGGTTACGATCTATGGCGAGGACGGCGCGGGTGTGTCGATCCTCTACGGCGGTTCAGTCAACGCCGCGAATGCGGCGGAACTGCTCGCGGCCGACGAAGTGGGCGGGGCTCTGGTTGGCGGCGCCAGCCTGCAGGCGGACAGCTTCCTGGCGATTGTTCTCGCTGCCGGCGGTCCCGGCGAAGAATAGCGCCAAGCTTGCAACCGGGCCTCCGTGCGCCTAGATGCGCGGGCAACTTAATCTCTTCAGCGGAAAGCCGCCCATGTCGCTCTTTATCTTCCTTACCGTTGTGCAGGCCATTGTTGCCGCCATGCTGGTCGCCGTGATCCTGATGCAGAAGTCGGAAGGTGGCGGCCTGGGCGTGGGTGGTAGCCCGGCCGGGCTGATGTCAGCGCGCGGGGCGGCGGATTTCCTGACTCGCTCGACCGCAGTTCTGGCCACGCTGTTTGTGGTGCTGAGCATTGCCCTGGCGGCAATCGCGGCCAGCACCGCGTCGGGCAGCGGGCTTGATACCTCGCTCAATCGCACCGTCGCTCCGGCTGGCCCGCCGGTCAGCGCCGATCCGCTGGCCGTCCCGGCTGCCAGCCCGGCGGCTCCGGCTGCGGGCGCTTCGGCCCCGGCAACTGCTCCGGAAGGTCCGGCCAAGCAGTAAAAGTCTGGCCCGCTTTGCGGCGGGCCGTTTCTCCGAACTTGTGGATTGCGGCAGGCAGTGCTTGCCCGCGACCACCTTTATTGCTTAAGGCCCGACTCCCATGGCGCGGTTCATTTTCATTACCGGCGGCGTGGTCTCCTCGCTTGGCAAAGGTCTTATGGCGGCAAGCCTTGCAGCGCTGCTGCAGGCTCGCGGATTCAAGGTCCGCATCCGCAAGTTCGATCCCTATCTGAACGTCGATCCGGGCACGATGAGCCCCTATCAGCACGGCGAAGTCTTCGTGACCGACGATGGCGCGGAGACCGATCTCGACCTGGGCCACTACGAACGCTTTACCGGCGTTTCGGCGCGCCAGGCGGACAACATCACGTCAGGCCGGATCTATCGCGACATCATCACGAAGGAGCGCCGTGGCGATTACCTGGGCGCGACGGTCCAGGTCGTCCCGCACGTAACCGACGAGATCAAGCGCTTCGCCCTGGCCGATACCGACGACCTCGATTTCGTGCTGTGCGAAATTGGCGGCACGGTCGGCGATATCGAAGGCCTGCCCTTCATCGAAGCGATCCGCCAGCTGCGCAACGAGCTGGGGCGTGACAAGTTCTGTTCGGTCCACGTCACGCTGGTGCCCTATGTTTCGGCCGCCGGTGAGCTCAAGACCAAGCCGACCCAGCACTCAGTCCGCGAACTGACCAGCCTGGGCGTCCAGCCAGATCTGCTGCTGTGCCGCTGCGAGCATCCTTTGCCCGAAAACGAGCGCGCCAAGATCGCGCTGTTCTGCAACGTCCGCAAGGAAGCCGTGATCCAGGCGCTTGATGCCAGCAGCATCTACGCCGTGCCGCTGCAGTACCATGCAGAGGGCCTCGACGCGGAAGTGCTGCACCATTTCGGCATGACGAGTGCGGCGCCGGATCTGTCGCGCTGGGTCGATATTGTCGACCGCTATCAGCATCCGGAAGGCGAAGTGACGATCGGCGTGGTCGGCAAGTATGTCGGTCTGCCGGACGCCTACAAGAGCCTCAACGAGGCGCTGGTGCACGGCGGCATGGCCAACCGGGTCAAGGTCAACATCAAGTGGATCGATGCCGAACTGTTCGAGGCGGGCGACGACGAGATCGTCAACCGGCTTGAGCCGATGCACGGCATCCTGGTGCCGGGCGGCTTCGGGGTGCGCGGCTCGGAAGGCAAGATTGCCTCGGTCCGCTTCGCCCGGGAACGCAAGGTGCCGTTCTTCGGCATCTGCCTTGGCATGCAGATGGCGTGCATCGAGGGCGCACGCAATACGGCTGGGATTGCCGGGGCGGGCTCGACCGAGTTTGGCGAGCCGGCCGAGCCGGTGGTTGGCATCATCACCGAATGGATGAGCGCCGAAGGCCTGCAAAAGCGTGGTGCCAATACCGACCTTGGCGGCACCATGCGGCTGGGGGCCTATGAGGCGAAGCTTGGCGCCAATAGCCACGTGTCCTCCGTTTATGGCGGCGCGACGACCATTTCGGAACGCCACCGCCACCGCTACGAAGTCAACTCAGCCTATCGCGATGCGCTTGAGCAGGGTGGGCTGGTTTTTTCGGGGATGTCGCCCGACGGGCTGCTGCCCGAAATCGTCGAACGGCCGGACCATCCCTGGTTTATCGGCGTCCAGTTTCACCCGGAACTGAAGAGCCGGCCGTTCGATCCGCACCCGCTGTTCGCCGGGTTCATCGCTGCGGCAGTCCAGCAGGCGCGACTGGTTTGATAGGTCTGGCTAACGCAACGTAGGCAATTGCAAAGATTGCGCTTGCAATGGTCCGGTCGTTTCCCTTAGCCGGGACCAAGGGGGCCGCAGCGAAATTCAGGGCTTGTCGATGGTCTGATCGTCTATTGCGACCCGGACGATCAAAGACGCGACGAGGCGGCGCGAAAGCGTCGCGGGGGTGGAGCCGCCAGGCCCCACCCCCAATTCATTAAAATCGTTGGAAATCAGGCGGCAACACTGCTTTCGTCAGCTGTGTCGCTCACCACGCTCAGTGCCTTCAGGGTGCCAACCGGGATCTTCTTCGGCTTCATCGCCTCCGGCACTTCGCGGACCAGATCGATGATCAGCAGGCCGTCCTCAAGATTGGCGGCTTCAACCCGGACATAGTCGGCCAGTTCGAAGCGGCGCTCAAACCCGCGCTGGGCGATGCCGACATGCAGGAACTGCCCGGCCTGGGGCTCTTCACCCTTGCGGCCCTGGATCACCAGCAGGTTCTGCTGAGCGGTAATCTCGATATCCGCGGGCTTGAATCCTGCCACCGCCAGGGTGATGCGATAGCTTTCCTCGCCGCGGCGCTCGATGTTGAACGGGGGGTAATTGTCACCGCTGTTCAGACGGTTGTGGTTTTCCAGCAGATCGAACAGCCGATCAAACCCAACCATGGTGCGGCGATAGGGGGTAAAGTCAAAACGGTTCATGGCAAAATCCTCCAATGAGCAATTCTGGTTCAAGGCAGGACCCGTTGTGGCGCCCTGCCGCTTGGCATCATCCCCTTGCGGACCATGACACCGCCACCGATGTATGCTAGCCGCAGCCTGTTTCAAGAGGAGCCCGCATGTCCGCGCCGAAAGTCGATATCTACACCAAGTGGGGCTGCCCCTTTTGCGTGCGCGCCAAGGCGCTGCTCGATGCCAAGGGTGTCTCTTACAACGAGATCGACATTACCTTCGGCGGCAAGGATCGGGATGAGATGCTGCGCCGTGTGCCCGGGGCCAGCACAGTGCCCCAGGTGCTGGTGGACGATCAGGCGCTGGGCGGCTGCGATGACATCATGGCGCTCGATTCCGCGGGCAAGCTTGACGCGCTGCTAGGCCTGTAAGCGCGCCCGATGACCCGTATCGCTGTCTTGCAGACGACCACCGGGATCGACCCGGCGGCCAATGCACAGACCCTGGTCAGCGCGATCGGCGCGGCGGCGAGCGGCGGGGCCAGCATGCTGTTCACGCCCGAGATGTCCGGCCTGCTCGACCGCGACCGGGCGCGCGGCAGCCAGCATATCGTGCCGGAAGGCCAGAACCCGGTCCTTGCAGCGGTGCGTGAAGCGGCCGCCGGGGCAGGGATCTGGGTTGCGCTGGGCAGTCTGGCCGTCGCGCGCGCGGATGGGCGCTGGGCCAACCGCAGCTTCACGATCGATCCAAACGGGGTGATCGCGGAGCGGTACGACAAGATCCACATGTTCGATGTCGATCTGGCGACGGGCGAGAGCTGGCGCGAATCCAGCGCCTATGCCCCTGGTGAACAGGTGGTGACGGCCGATCACACGCCGCTCGGCCGGCTCGGCCTGACGATCTGTTATGACCTGCGCTTTCCGGCGCTGTTCGAGGCGCTGGGCCAGGCGCATTGCGATGCGATTGCCATTCCCGCTGCCTTCACCCGGCCAACCGGCGCGGCGCACTGGCACGTGCTGCAACGCGCACGCGCGATTGAGGCCAGCGCCTATGTCATCGCCGCTGCGCAGGTGGGCAAGCATGAGGATGGGCGCGAGACCTATGGCCACAGCCTGGTGATCGACCCGTGGGGTGAGGTGCTGCTCGACCTGGGCGGTGAGGAACCCGGCCTCGGCTTTGCGGAGATCGATCCAGCGCGCATCGCCGAAGTGCGCGCGCAGCTCCCCAGTCTTGCCAATCGCCGGCCGATACACACATAGGCCGCGCCATGATCGTGTTTGACCTGATCTGTCAGCCAGCCGGGCATCGCTTCGAAGGCTGGTTCGCTTCATCCGAAGCCTTTGTCGAACAGCAGCGGCGCGGGCTGGTCGATTGTCCGCATTGCGGTTCCAGTTCGGTTGCCAAGGCGCCTATGGCCCCGGCTGTGCCAAGAAAGGGCAATCAGGTGTCTGTCCCCGCACAGCCCGCCCAGGCCGCCCAAGTCGCTTCGGGCCTCCCGCCAGAAGCCTTGGCAGTCATGGAAAAGCTGGCAAAAATGCAGGCCGAAGCGCTCAAGCAATCGCGCTGGGTGGGCAAGGATTTCGCTGAAACGAGCCGTGCCATTCACTATGGCGAGCGCGAAGCCGAAGCGATCCACGGACAGGCGACGCTGGAACAGGCCACGGAACTCCTGGAAGAAGGCGTGGCCGTAATGCCGCTGCCGTTCCCCGTAGTCCCGCCCGATCAGGCGAACTGATTGCCAGCCCCGGCGCCGCGCCCTAAGGGAGGCGCGGGCGCCTGTAGCTCAGCAGGATAGAGCACCAGATTCCTAATCTGGGGGCCATGGGTTCGAATCCCGTCAGGCGCACCACTTAGGCGGCCATCTGCAGACTGCGCGCCGGCCCCCGTTTCCCACGCTCGCGTCCGCGCTCTGGCTCAGGCTTCTGCATCATGCGGTAGCCAAAGGTCACGCGTGAGGTGATGTGGAACTCCCCCACCTTGGCGCGCAGGCGACGCATGGTGTGGTAGACCATGTTCTCGGTAAACTCCGGCTCAAGCGAAGGATCGGGCCAGAGCCATTCGATCATCTCTTGCTTGCTGACTGGGTTGGGGCAGCGCAGCATCAACAGCAGCAGCGCCTCGGCTTCGTACTCGGTAAGTTTGACGGTAAATCCTGTAACCGTGCATTCACTCCGCAGATATTGCGGCCAGGTCATGCTCACCGCCATGACCTTAGGCTCCCGACTGGCATTCTTGCGATCCCTGCGCCCCCGCAGTTATGGCGACCCGCTTTCGCCGATGGGGACTGCTGGCCGCTTCGCAGCGTGCTGCCAATCGATTGTGCGACGGATCGCTCAGGATTTACGGTAGTTCACCCGGAACAATCGGCGCTTGATGCTCTCAACAAATCCAGCCGAAGTCATTCTGTAGCGGGGTTGATTTCGTACCAAGGGCAACTTGTTGATATTGATTCATTTTTCTGCTGCGCCCGGAAATTAGGACGAATCCTCATACTTTCCACTTGAATCGCTGAATCGAATATGATTCTAAGTTAACCATGGGTGGGCGAAACGAACCGAACATAATCAGTCAGAACCTTCGGCAGGCATCCCCCCTGTTTGCCCTGCTGTTCCTGCTCGGCCTGGCCCTGGCCGGACCCAGCGGCATCCTGGCCTGGAGCGAATACAACCGCACTCTGGCGGAAAAGCACGCCCAGCTCGAAAAGTTGAAGGCCGAACGGGATGTGCTCAAGAACCGCGTTGCCCTGCTCAATCCCGACAATGTCGATCCTGACATGGCCGGCGAATTGCTGCGCAAGGATCTCAACGTCGTCCACCCCGACGAGATGGTGATCCTGCTCAACTGATCTGCAGCTGCGCCGCCATGGCGCGGCGGCCTGCTCAAAAATACGAATGCACCGGTTTCCCTTACGGCACTCCCGCCCTATAGGCGGCTGAAGAGGATTCCACCCCAGGGGACCACAATTGGCCAAGAAACCGACTGCCGCGAAGGCTGCATCCGCCGCTGCCGATGAAGGCTTTGCGCTGCGCAGCCTGCAAGAAGCGCATGCCGCCAACAAGCGCTATGCCGCCAGCGATGAAGAGCTGCTGACCTTCTATGAACAGATGGTGCTGATCCGCCGCTTTGAAGAGCGCGCCGGCCAGCTTTACGGCCTAGGCCTGATTGGCGGCTTCTGCCATCTCTACATCGGCCAGGAAGCCGTCGCGGTGGGGCTGCAATCGGCGCTCGATGGCGAAAAGGACAGCGTGATCACCGGCTATCGCGACCACGGCCACATGCTGGCCTATGGCATCGACCCCAAGGTGATCATGGCCGAGCTGACCGGACGCGCCGCCGGCATTTCAAAGGGCAAGGGCGGGTCGATGCACATGTTCAGCGTCGATCACAAGTTCTACGGCGGTCACGGCATTGTCGGTGCCCAGGTGCCGCTGGGCGCGGGGCTGGCCTTCGCGCACAAGTATCGGGGCGATGGCGGCGTCTGCATGGCCTATTTCGGCGATGGTGCGGCCAACCAGGGCCAGGTCTACGAAGCCTTCAACATGGCGGCGCTGTGGAAGCTGCCGATCGTCTTCGTGGTTGAGAACAACGGCTATGCCATGGGCACCGCGGTCAAACGCGGCTCGGCGGAGACTGAGTTCTACCGCCGCGGCACGGCCTTCCGCATCCCGGGTATGGATGTGAACGGCATGGACGTGCTGGAAGTGCGCGCCGCTGCCGAAATCGCGCTCGACTATGTCCGCGCCGGCAATGGTCCGGTGCTGATGGAGCTCAACACCTATCGCTATCGCGGCCACTCCATGTCCGATCCGGCCAAGTATCGCAGCCGCGAGGAAGTGCAGGAAATGCGCGACAAGCACGACCCGATCGAAGCTGCCAAGGCCGAACTGCTGGCGCGCGGGATTGCCGAGGAGCGCATTAAGGATATCGACAAGCGGATTCGCAGCATCGTTGCCGAATCCGCTGATTTTGCAGAGAATTCACCGGAGCCTGAAATGACCGAACTCTACACCGATGTGCTGGTGGAGAGCTACTGATGGCGATCGAACTCAAGATGCCCGCCCTGTCCCCGACCATGGAAGAGGGGACGCTCGCCAAGTGGCTGGTCAAGGAAGGCGATACCGTCAAGTCGGGCGATATCCTGGCCGAGATCGAGACCGACAAGGCGACGATGGAATTCGAAGCCGTCGATGAAGGCGTGATTGGCCAGATACTGGTTCCGGAAGGGACCGAAGGGGTCAAGGTCGGCGCAGTCATCGCTGTGATTGGGGAAGAGGGTGAAGCAGCTCCTGCCCCCGCTCCGGCAGCTCCCGCCGCTGCCGCTCCGGTTGAAGCGGCTGCACCGGTCGAGGCAGCTGAACGTCCGGCGCCGACGCCGCGCAAGGCCGATCCGGCGATCCCGGCCGGCACCAACATGCAGGTCTCGACCGTCCGCGAAGCACTCCGCGATGCCATGGCTGAGGAAATGCGCCGCGACGACCGCGTCTTCGTGATGGGCGAGGAAGTGGCCGAGTACCAGGGCGCCTACAAAGTCACCCAGGGTCTGCTCGAGGAATTCGGGCCGCGCCGGGTGATCGACACCCCGATCACCGAATATGGCTTTGCCGGGATCGGTGCTGGCGCGGCGATGGGCGGCCTGCGCCCGGTTATCGAATTCATGACCTTCAACTTCGCCATGCAGGCGATTGACCACATCATCAACTCTGCCGCCAAGACCAACTACATGTCGGGTGGGCAGATGCGCTGCCCGGTGGTGTTCCGCGGGCCCAATGGCGCCGCCAGCCGCGTGGGGGCGCAGCACAGCCAGAACTATGGCCCGTGGTACTCCAATGTCCCTGGCCTGGTCGTGATCGCGCCTTATGACGCGGCCGACGCGAAGGGCCTGCTCAAGGCCGCGATCCGCTGCGATGACCCGGTGGTCTTCCTCGAAAACGAACTGGTCTACGGCCGCAGCTTCGAGCTGCCAGAACTGGATGACCACGTCTTGCCGATCGGCAAGGCGCGGATCATGCGCGAAGGCAAGGATGTGACGATCGTGTCCTATTCGATCGGCGTCGGCCTGGCGCTTGAAGCGGCCGAAGTGCTGGCGGGTGAAGGGATTGATGCCGAAGTGCTCGACCTGCGCACGCTGCGCCCGCTCGACAAGGACGCGGTGCTGACCTCGCTGGCCAAGACCAACCGGCTGGTCGTGGCCGAAGAAGGCTGGCCGCAGTGCTCGATCTCGTCCGAAATCATGGCGATCTGCATGGAAGACGGCTTCGACCACCTCGATGCCCCGGTCCTGCGCGTTTGCGATGAGGACGTGCCGCTGCCCTATGCCGCGAACCTCGAGAAGGCCGCGATCATCGATGCGCCGCGGATTGCCGCTGCGGTGCGCAAGGTCTGCTATCGCTGAGGCCGGGCAGGGCGGGTGATCAGTTCATCTGCCCCGGATGGCTGAGTGCCATCATACCGTTATCCGCGCTAGCGCGGGAAGGGCTGCGAAATGTCGCAGTCGTCCCGCGCGCAGGCGCTGTCAGGCGATAAATACCGTCTGGGTGTAGGTAATCGGAATCGCGTCGATCCCGATGATGCCCAGCATCGATGGGATGCTGTACTGCAGCTGGATCGTGCGCTCGCTCGCGCCGTCTACGCGGGTCGGAACCGAGGTAACGGTGGCTGTCAGGCGGCTGCCCTGCAAGCCATAGGGCGAGTCGGTGGCGACTTCCCGGGCATATTGCTCAAGCTGGGTATTCGTATCGCGCAAGGTCATGTTCGAACGGGCCGCGGCATCTTGGGCATCGGTAACGGCATAGCGCGCGACTTCGCCAGCAACCGAACGCAATGCATTATAGTTCTGCATGCCAATGCCGAACTGGAGCACGCCCAGCAGCATTGCCAGCATCGCCGGTCCGATCAGGGCGAACTCGACCGCAACCGATCCTTTCGAATCGCGGCGAATTGCCGGCAAGAAGGTGGATTTGTAGCTCATGTCTGATTCACCAGGACATAGCGATCAACATTGAAAAGAAGCGCGCTACCAACGCCAAACTGGGTCCAGACCGGGTTATAGGTATCGTCCAGCTGGATGAGAACGAAGTTGGCGACCTTGACCCCGACACAGGAACTAGCGCTGTTGACGAAGCTCGAGGCAGTGCCGCAGCGGAACTTCTGGGTGACCGTCACCTGCGATGAGTCAAGCCCGGTCTGGGCCACGATTACGTCCTTAAGGACAGCGCGCTTGTCTGCCGTATCGGGGGGCGCTGCCATGGCAATCGATGCCGCCTGCGCGGCAGCTTCCTGCAGTTCGGTCTGGCGGGCGACAATCTCCGATACCTGGAACGCGCCCAGGCTCATCAGGATCAGCACGGGTGCCACGATCGCTGTCTCGATCATAACTGCGCCGCGCTGGTTGCGGGCGAGCTGGCGAAGGGAATGCAAGGCCCGCATCATGCCACCAGTCGCACCGATGCCGGGCGCTCACCGATTTGCATGCCGCCGTCGCTATCGGGGGCGCAGAAATTGGTCAGGTTGGCCGAGCCGGTGATCCAGAACGTGTCGGAAACCAGCATGATGCAGCGGCTGCCGCTGCTCATGTTGCCGTTAATTTTGACTTCGCGGGACGGCATGTAAAGAATACCGTTCAAGTCAAGCGTGGCGTTACCGTTGATATCGAAGTCGCTGGTATTGTTTTTGTCGAAGAACAGCATGTTCTTCATTTTCGCTGCATCGCTGGCGCTGACGCCATAAGTTCCCGTCAATGTCGCTTCGCTGATGCCCGAAAGCGTGACGATCGAGGTGGAATTGATGCGAATGTCGTTCGAGCTGCCCGTCATCACGAACATCACGTTTGAACCTGATACCGCCCGGTTGTTGCCGAAATCGATCGAGCCGCTGATCCAGTAGATGCCGGGCTGGAACTGGGTGTCACAAGTGATGTTGATACCGGTGTAGACGCCAGGCAGCGGGCGGGCGATGCCATCGCTGGCGCCCGTCGTGACCGGACCCGTCACCGTACCGATCGTGGTGGTGGTGGTGGTTACTGGACGCCGCCAGATCCGGTTCTGGCCGGATCCGCTCACGTTTTCCCAAGTACCGTTGGTTGGGCCAACCGTAGTAGTACCAGGTGTCGGGGCAGTGTAATAGGTCGTGGTCGACGGGCCGGTGGTCGAATCGGACGGGGCCATGTAACCGGCCTGGCCAGAAGTGACCGTAATGTTGGTGCCATTGCTGTTCGCGCCGCGCCGATACTCATACGTGATTACGGTGCGGACGGTCACAGGTGCGGTCCAGCTGGTCGTGCCGGTCGAGAATGTCGGGCAGCTATAGGTGCGCGAAGGCTGTCCGGCTGAGCTTGGCGCATCTAGGCCGGCGTAGGGGTTGGACAGGCCGGTCACAAATTCATGGATCGTGCCGTTGTTCGAGAAGGTATCCTCGATCCCGCCCGCCGAGACGATATCCCCTAGCTGGACCTCGGAATCGCCTGTTTCGACGATCGCCTGCGTGCCGGTGGAAAGCGCGCCAACCCCGCAGTTCGATCCGCCGGTGATCGCGTTCCCGAAGATGGCCGAGCGGTTCTCGGTCGGGTTCACCGACAAGATGCAGGTTCTGAAGGTCTGGCTTTGTGAGAATGTTGCAGTGGCGCTGGCCGCTACCACGGTATCGCCGCCCGTAATGAAGGTGGTAAAGGGCAGCGATTTGCTGGCCGTGGCCGTTACCTGGACAGCATTGTTGGTACCGCCATTGTAATTGCCAAGCGTCACAGTGGGGGTCGATGTCACACCACGGGTGGCGGCCAGGTTTGCGGTAAACTCCTGCCTTGCACGCGATACATAGGTGCTTGAGCTGGTAGTGGAGCTACGCGCCCAGGCCCCGGCCAGTGCGGCCTGGTCAACTGCGAACTGAATCTCGCGTTTCCACATGTACCACTGCGCAAAATCGACCGCGAGGCCCGAGCTGCCGATCAGCGCCGGCATGCCGAGCGCGACGAGCATCGTGGCATTGCCACTGGTGCTGCGCTTTAACTTGCGCATGGTACGACGAATCGAAGCGATCATGGCGCCCCCGCGAGTGGAATCGGTCTATTGCACGCTGGTTCTAGCCCAACGCTGGTTTGCACTCTTTGAAGGAAGCGGGTTAACATGGCGTTAGGCTGACGCGATCCGGGGCTTGCCTCATCGGCCCGGCGCGCGCAGAGGGCGCGGGCCTGATCCGGAGCTGATCCCCTGTTCGAAGCGACCCTGCCCCCCGAAGTCCGCCTGGCGCTGGCCTATGCGCCGGCCGCGCACCGTCAAACCCAGCTCGCCGCCTTTGCGCTGGATGCGAAGCTGGCGGACATTGTTGCTGGCGCGCGTGAGGTGCTGTTGGCGCAGATCAAGCTGGCCTGGTGGCGCGAACGGCTGGCGGAGGAGCCAGCGTCTCGTCCTAGGGGGCAGCCACTGTTGGTGGCGCTGGCAACGTGGCGCGGCTCGACCGAACCCTTGCAGGCTCTGGTCGATGGGTGGGAGGCCATGCTCGATCCGGATCAGCCCGACCTGCAGGCCCTGGCAGAGGCCCGCGCGGCGCTGGGGCGTGGTCTGGCTGAACAGGCGGGCCTGCCCGCGTCGGCACAAGCAGCGGGCGCGGCCCTGCACGGATGGAGCCTTGCCTCTTCTGAGGCAGGCGGGGAACTCCCCAAGCTCAGCCTCCCGCCCGAATTGCGGGCGCTCGCGGTGCTCCACGGCCTGGCCCGGCGGCGCAAAGGGCAGCTGCCGCTTCTGGAAGGGCCATTGGCCTTGGCAGCCGCGATCCGGATCGGCATGATAGGGCGCTGAAACTACACGAGGAAAGGCTTGGCGATGAACCGGACCGTGCTGGGTGCTGTCGGGGCCTTGTTACTTGCGGCCACCGGTCTGTTCTGGTGGCAGGGCCGCGCTGCGGTGGAAAGCGCCGCCCCGCCGCCGCCAACCCTGGCGGAGATTCCGAACGAGGGCGATCTGGAAGCGATACCGACCGAAGACGGCGAGGGGATCATGGGGGCGGCCTTGCCCGAGGTGGACGAGGAGACGCGGGAAGAGCGCCGCTTCAACCGGCTCGACCGCAACCGCGACAACCTGATCAACCGCAGCGAAGCGCTTCAGCCGCGCGTCGCCATGTTCCGCAAGCTCGACAAGGATGGCAACAACCTGCTGAGCTTTGAGGAGTGGGCCGTCGCCACTTCAAACCGCTTTAAGGGCGGCGATGCCAATGGCGATGGCCAGCTGACCCGCGCGGAGTTTGCCACCACGAAGCCCAAGCAGGCCCAGCGGCCCGGCTGTCGCTGCTAGGCGATCCAGCCGGCCAGATCGGCCTTGGCGCGGGCGGTATAGGCTTCCTTGCGAACCTTCTTCTTCACGTCGGGCGCGACCGGCGGGAACAGCCCGAAGTTCACGTTCATCGGCTGGTAGCATTCGGCCTCGGCATCGCCGGTGATGTGCGCCAGCAGCGCGCCCAGCGCGGTTGTGCGGGGCGGCGGTGACCAGTTCTGCCCGCTTGCTTCGGCGCCCGCCATCAGGCCCGCCAGCAGGCCGACGGCAGCGCTTTCGACATAGCCTTCGCAGCCGGTGATCTGCCCGGCAAAGCGGATGTGCGGTGCCTTCTTCAGCCGCAGTTGCCGGTCGAGCAGGGTGGGCGAATTGAGGAAGGTATTGCGGTGCAGCCCGCCCAGCCGCGCAAACTCCGCCTGCTCCAGCCCCGGGATGGTGCGGAACACGCGGACCTGTTCGGCGTGCTTCAGCTTGGTCTGGAAGCCGACCATGTTCCACAGCGTGCCCAGCTTGTTGTCCTGGCGCAGCTGGACCACGGCATAGGGCCAGCGGCCATTGGGATGCTCGGGCGTGGCCCAGTGCGGATTGTCTAGCCCGACCGGTTTCATCGGCCCGAACCGCAGCGTTTCAACCCCGCGCTCGGCCATCACCTCGATCGGCATACAGCCGTCGAAATAGGGGGTGCTCGCTTCCCATTCCTTGAACTCGGTCTTCTGTCCGGCCAGCAGCTCTTCGCGGAAGGCCAGGTACTGGTCCTTGGTCATCGGGCAGTTGATATAGTCGCGCCCGTCACCGCCCATCTCGAGCGAGGCTTCGGCGCCCTTGTCCCAGCGGCTGGCCATCCAGGCGACGTCCATGTTGATGGATTCGCGGTAGACGATCGGGGCGATCGCATCGAAGAAGGCCAGGCTGTCCGCCCCCGTCGCCGCGCCGATCGAATGCGCCAGCGCCTCGGCCGTCAGCGGCCCGGTCGCGACGATGGTAAGGCCGGCCGAGGGCAGCACGTCGATCCGCTCGCGCACCACTTCCAGGGTCGGCTGGGCAGCAAGGGCTGCCTCGACCTCGGCCGAAAAGACATCGCGGTCAACTGCCAGCGCCGAACCCGCCGGCACCCGCGCCTTGGCCGCCGCCGCCATGATCAGCGAATCGAGCTGGCGCATCTCGTAATGCAGCAGGCCAACGGCGTTCTTCTCGTCATCGTCAGAGCGGAACGAGTTGGAACAGACCAGTTCGGCCAGGCCCGCGGTCTGGTGCGCCGGGGTCATCTCGCCGCCCCCGCGCATTTCTGAAAGGCGCACTTTCAGCCCGCGCTTGGCGAGCTGCCAGGCGGCTTCGCTGCCGGCCATGCCGCCGCCGATGATGTGAACGTCGTATGCCATGCCCGCGCCCCTAACGCTTGCAAGGCCGACAATCCAGCGGCAAGCCTGCGCACGAGGGAAGGGGAGACCAAATGCCGCATCGTGCCCTGATCGAGAAACGACCCTGGCTGCTGGCCAGCCTGGCCGCGGGGATCGGCTTCTGGCTGCTGAAGGACACCGGCCTGCCGGGACTCTATCAGATCGCGCTCAAGGGCGCGGGGGTGGCGCTGCTCGCGGTCTATGCCCTGGCGCGGCACAAGGGGCACGATGCCAACACGATTGCCGCGGTCATGGCCTTTGGTGCCCTGGGCGACGTATTGATCGAGTTCAAGCTGGAGGCAGGGGCAGTCGCCTTCCTGATTGGCCACCTAATCGCCATCCGGCTTTACTGGCAGCATCGCCGCACCCGTCCTTCCGGCACGCAGCAGGCGGCAGCGCTGGCGCTGCTGGTGCTGACCCCGTTGATCTCGTTCCAGCTCGGCGGGGCGATGGTGGCGCTCTATGCCGTGGGCCTGGGCGGCATGGCAGCAAGTGCCTGGCTGAGCAGCTTCAGCCGCTACCGCGTTGGCGTTGGCGCCCTGATGTTTGTCGCTTCGGACCTGCTGATTTTTGCTCGGTTAGGCGTGATGGCGGACAGCCCGTTGCCTGACCTGCTGATCTGGCCGCTCTACTATTTCGGGCAGTTCCTGATCTGCACCGGCGTGGTGGGTGAGCTGCGGCGGCGGCAAGACTTGCCGGTGACGCCGGCCTGACCTAGGGCGCAAGGCTATGAGCAATTGCCAGCTTTACCTGATCTCACCGCTCGATGTGGGCGGCACTTTCCCCGAGCGGCTTGCCCGCGCCCTCGATGCGGGTCCGGTCGCGGCCTTCCAGTTTCGCGTCAAAGGCATTGATGAGCACGAGGCGGTCCGACTGGCTGCGCCGCTCCAGGCAATCTGCGCAACGCGCGAAGTGGCCTTTATCGTCAACGATTCGATTAGCCTGGCCAAGCGGATTGGTGCCGATGGCGTGCACCTCGGTCAGGACGACGGCACGGTCGAGGAAGCTCGCCAGCGGCTCGGGCGCGAGGCGCAGATTGGCGTGACCTGCCACGACAGCCGTCATCTCGCGATGGAAGCCGGTGAGGCCGGGGCCGACTATGTGGCCTTCGGGGCCTTCTTCCCGACCACCACCAAGGAGGTGAAGCACCAGGCCGGCACTGACCTGCTCGAGTGGTGGCAGGCGATCATGGAAATCCCCTGCGTCGCGATCGGCGGGATCACGCCGGACAATTGTGCGCCGCTGGTTGCAGCCGGGGCAGACTTCATTGCCGTGTCCGGCGCGGTCTGGAATGGCGACGAGGCAGAGGCGGTCCGTGCCTTTGCGAAGGTGTTGGCAGCCGCCTAGCGGTTGTTCTGCACCCGGCGGACGCAGCGCAGATCGGTTTCCTTGCCGTTTGCGTTAAGCTCTCGCAGGAAATTGTTCGACAGCTGCCGGAATTGCTGGCCCTTTTTGGGGCCGCTGGTCATGACCACGAAGTCCCCGGTCAACAAGTAGGTCCCGCGCCCTTCCGAAGTCGAATAGCGTGAACCGTTATGGACCGAAAAGTCCTGCGCATCCTGCCGAATGCCGGCCGGGCCGGTTGCGTCGCCGGGCAGCTCACAAACGTAGAAGCCTTGCTGCAGGACGCCGATTTCGCCGCCGGGAACGGGCTTGATCGGCTGGGCCGGGGCGCAGGCCGCTAGGCCGGCAAGCAGGAACAGGGCGCGGGTCATGTCCTAACGCCTAGCAGCACCGGCGCGGCCATGCCAGCCACCTAGCGTCCGCACCTTGCCCGATGCGCCGCCAAGCGCTAAGGGCGCGCCTTCACCCGCCACTGGCGGGGGGCTCTTTCTCAATCCAGCAAGGCAGGCGTTATGGCCAAGATCAGCGGCGTGGACATTCGTCCCGGTAACATTCTCGAATACGAAAAGGGCATCTGGAAGGTTGCCAAGACCCAGCACACCCAGCCGGGCAAGGGCGGGGCCTTCATGCAGGTCGAGATGAAGAACCTGATCGACGGCCGCAAGACCAACGTCCGCTTCCGCAGCCAGGACACGATCGAGCGCGTCCGGCTCGACACCAAGGACTTCCAGTTCCTCTATGCCGAGGGCGATGACCTGGTGTTCATGGATGTCGAGACCTACGACCAGATCACCTTGCCGTCCGACCTGCTCGGCGATGCTGCGGCTTTCCTGCAGGACGGCATGACCGTGCTGCTGGAAATGTATGACGAGCGTCCGATTTCGGTCCAGCTGCCCGAACAGGTCGAAGCGACGATCGTCGAGGCCGACGCCGTGGTGAAGGGGCAGACCGCCTCGTCCAGCTACAAGCCGGCGATCCTCGATAATGGTGTGCGCGTGATGGTGCCGCCGCATATCGAAAGCGGCACCCGCATTGTGGTTGACGTTTACGAGCGTTCCTACGTCGGCAAGGCGGGCTAAACCACTCATGACAGCCATTTCGGGCCTCATTCGCGTGATGGAAAAGGCCGCCCGCAAGGCGGGTGGCCGCTTGCGCCGTGACTTTGGCGAGGTCGAGCACCTTCAGGTCAGCCGCAAGGGGCCGGCCGATTTCGTGTCCAAGGCCGATCAGCACGCCGAGCGCACTTTGTGGGACGAGCTGCGCGCGGCGCGTCCGGGCTGGGGCTTCCTGATGGAAGAAGGCGGCGAGATCGCCGGTGAAGAAGGCAAGCCCCGCTTCATCATCGATCCACTCGACGGCACCAGCAATTTCCTCCACGGCATCCCGCATTTCGCGATCTCGATCGCGGTGCAGGAACCGCGGCTTGACGGGAAGGGCTGGGGCGAGATCACCGCCGCCCTGGTCTACCAGCCGGTCACCGACGAGAGCTTCTGGGCCGAAAAGACCCGCGGTGCCTGGTTGCAGGATCGCCGCCTGCGGGTCTCCTCGCGCCGCCACATGGACGAAAGCCTGATCGCCACCGGCATTCCTTTTGCCGGGCGTGGGGACAGCGTGGAATGGACCAAGATCTATGCCGCGCTTGCACCACAGGTTGCCGGCATCCGCCGCTTCGGCGCCGCTTCGCTGGATCTTGCCTGGGTGGCGGCCGGCCGCTTTGACGGCTTTTGGGAAAGCGGCCTATCGCCGTGGGACACGGCTGCAGGGTGCTTGCTGGTGCGCGAGGCCGGTGGTTTCGTGTCTGACTGGCGCGGTGTGTCCCAGCCTGTTTGCGATGCCCAGGTCCTTGCCGCCAACGATGTGCTGCATTCAAGGCTGCACAAGTCGCTGGTCGGCGGCCTGAAGGCGTAAGGCATGACTTGAACCCGCGCGGCCGCGCGGCTAAGCCGCGCGGCGTTGCAGGAGCCCCTGTGGCGGAATGGTAGACGCGAACGACTCAAAATCGTTTGTCGCAAGACGTGCCCGTTCGAGTCGGGCCAGGGGCACCATTTGCGGGATTGCTAGAGCCGGCTCTGCCGCCTAGCCTTGCCGCATGAAGTACATCCTCCCGTTCGCCGCCCTTCTGCTTGCCTCCGCTGCGCCGGCGCAGGCCGATCCGATTCGTGACCAGGTTGCGGCCGAGCTGCCCAGCCTGATGGAGATCTATCGCGATCTCCACCAGCACCCGGAACTGAGCTTTCAGGAAGTCCGCTCGGCCAAGATCATGGCCGATGCGGCGCGCAAGGCCGGGTTCGAGGTGACGGAAGGCGTGGGCCGGACCGGCGTGGTCGCGGTGCTGCGCAACGGTCCCGGTCCGGTGGTGCTGGTGCGGGCGGACATGGACGCACTGCCGGTGATCGAGCAGACGGGCCTCCCCTATGCCTCGAAGGCGCGGGGGGTTTCGACTGCTGGCGTCGAAAGCGGCATCATGCATGCCTGCGGACACGATACCCACATGGCGGGGTGGATTGGGGCCGCACGGGTACTGGCGGCCAACAAGGCGAAGTGGTCAGGGACGCTCGTGATGGTTGGCCAGCCGGCCGAGGAGATCAACCTCGGCGCGTTGGAGATGATCAAGGACGGTCTGCTGACCCGGTTTCCAAAGCCGGACTATTCCATCGCCTTTCATGACACCGCCGAACTGCCTTCGGGCACGGTTGGCGTGAAAGCGGGCTTCGCCCTCGCCAACGTCGATAGCGTCGACATCACGGTCAAGGGCCTGGGCGGCCACGGCGCCTATCCGCACACCACCAAGGACCCGATCGTGCTCGCCAGCGCGATCGTGATGCGGCTTCAGACCCTGGTCAGCCGCGAAAGCAACCCGCTTGATCCCAGCGTGGTCACGGTCGGTGCCTTCCATGCCGGGGCCAAACACAACATCATTTCGGACGAAGCGAAACTGCAGATCACGGTCCGCTCCTATTCCGATGCCTCGCGCAAGCTGCTGCTCGACGGGATCAAGCGGATTGCCAAGGCCGAGGCCATGGCATCGGGCGTCCCCGAAGATCGCATGCCCGCCGTCTCGATCATGGAGCCCTATGCCAAGGCGACCTGGAACACGCCCGAACTGGCCGAGCGGATGCGCGGCGTGCTGACCAAGCGGTTCGGCGCGGACCGCATCGCCAGCCCGCCCCCCTCGATGGCGGGCGAGGATTTTGGCGAAATCGCCCGTGCGGCCGGTCCCAAGACGCAGTCGCTGATCCTCTGGATCGGCGGACGGCCAGCGGCTGAGCTAGAGGCGGCGGCAAAGGAGGGGCGCCAGCTCCCCGGGCTGCACAGCCCGTTCTGGTCACCCGAGGCGGACAAGGTGATCGCTGCCGGCACCGAGGCGCTTGTTGCCTCGACCCTGGAGTTGATGCCGCGAAAGTAGCGCTTCTGCGATGAACCGATTTTGCGAATTATTCGCATTAAATTGATCGCTTTTGTCGATCAGCGAGCGCGGAAATTTCCTTTGGAATTGCGGGAACCTTTTGCCCATTGCGCAAAAGTCACGAATCCCCGCCAAAGGAGACACAACATGGGACTTAAGGGCTCGAAGACCGAGGAAAACCTCAAGGCTGCCTTCGCTGGTGAAAGCCAGGCGAACCGCCGTTACCTGTACTTCGCACAGAAGGCTGACATCGAAGGCCACAACGACGTTGCCGCCGTGTTCCGCTCGACCGCGGAAGGCGAAACCGGCCACGCGCACGGCCACCTTGAATACCTCGAAGAGTGCGGCGATCCGGCCACCGGCGAACCGATCGGTGACACCGTTGCCAACCTGAAGGCTTCGATCGCCGGCGAAACCCACGAGTACACCGATATGTACCCGGGCATGGCCAAGACCGCCCGCGACGAAGGTTTCGATGAAATCGCCGACTGGTTCGAAACCCTGGCGAAGGCTGAAAAGAGCCACGCCGGTAAGTTCCAGAAGACGCTCGACGGCCTGCTCGCCGACGCGTGATCCATCTACGCCGTCCCGGGACCGTCCCGGGGCGGCGTTTGATTCCAGATACAGGGGTTCCCGACATGGAAGGCAGCCTGGAGGCGCCGACCCGCCACGTTATTCCGTGGCAGGATGAGGCCTGGTACGATGAAGCCGCGCTCGATGCCGAGCTGCGCCGCGTCTATGACATCTGTCATGGTTGCCGGCGGTGCTTCAACCTGTGCGACAGCTTCCCGATCCTGTTCGACGCGATCGACGAGGCGCCGAACGAGGAAGTCGAGGACCTGACCAAGCCGCAGCTTCAGGCCGTCGTTGATGCCTGCACGCTGTGCGACATGTGCTTCATGACGAAGTGCCCCTATGTGCCGCCGCACAGCTTTGATCTCGATTTCCCGCACCTGATGCTGCGCGCCCGCGCGATCGAGCATCGCAAGGGCGAAACCAAGCTGGCCGACCGCGAACTCGCCAAGATGACGCGCAACGGCAAGCTGGGCTCGGCTGTGGCCGGGATCGCCAACTGGGCGACAGATCCGGACAATGACTTTACCCGCGGCCTGATGGAATCGACCCTTGGGATCGATCGCCGTGCCCACGTGCCGACCTTTGCCGAGGTGCCGCTCGTCAACAAGGCCGTGGGCATCACGCCGCCACCCAATCCGGATGGTCCGGCCTTCGGCAAGAAGGTTGTGCTCTATGCCGGCTGCCACGACAACTTCAACGATGGCACCCCCGGTGAGGCCGCGATCAAGGTGCTGGCGCATAACGGTGTGCAGGTGCGGGTTGAATACCCTGACTGCTGCGCCATGCCCAAGTTCGAGAATGGCGATCTGCCCGCCGTGGCCAGTGCCGCCACGCGCATCTCCGCCTTCTTCCAGCCGCTGATCGAGCAGGGTTGGGACATTGTCCCGCTGACCACCTCCTGCGCGCTGATGCTCAAGTTCGAATGGCCGCTGATCGAGCCGGAGAACGAGGCGGTGAAGCTGCTCAGCAAGCACACCTTCGACGTGTCCGAATATGTCGTGGCGCTGTCGAAAGAGACTGGCCTTGCCCCGATCGAAGCCATGCCGTCGTCGATCGCGGTGCACTTTGCCTGCCACGCCCGCGCCCAGAACATGGGTCCCAAGGCGATGGAGATGCTGAAGCTGATCCCCGAAGCCAAGCCCGCGCTGACCGAGCGCTGTTCGGGCCACGGCGGCAAGTGGGGGATCTTCAAGGACAACTTCGACCGCGCCGTGAAGGTGGGCAAGCCCGCCGCGCGCAACCTGCTGAAGAGCGAGCCCGATGTGATCGTCAGCGAATGCCCGCTGGCCGGCCCGCATCTGAAGCAGGTGATCGAAACCACTGGGGCTGTGGCCCCTGACCGTATTGGCCATCCGATTGAGGTAATGGCCCAGGCTTATGGATTGTAAGATCATGCCCAGAAACGCCCGCACCATCACTGCCGACGATATCCTGCCGCTCGATCGCTATGAGCTGATTCGGAACGACAAGAAGCAGGAAGCCCTGCTGCGCAAGAAGCTGACCCGCATGGGCGTTGGCCCCCATGCGACCGCGTTGTTTGAGACCTGGGATTCGATGTGGCTGCAGGTCCAGGAAATGCTGCGAATCGAAAAGGGCGGGGCGGACCAGCTGGTTGACGAACTGTCGGCCTATGACCCGATGGTCCCCAAGGGTCGCGAGTTGACCTGCACTTTGCTGTTCGAGATCGAGGATCCGGTCCGCCGCGATGCCTTCCTGCGCACGATCGGCGGGGTGGAAGACCACATTGCGATCCAGGTCGGCGGTCAGGTCATCAAGGCCCGGCCCGAGGGCGATGTCGAACGCACGCGAGAGAGCGACGGCAAGGCCAGCGCGGTGCATTTCCTGCACTTCGATTTCGATGATGCGGCGATTGCTGCTTGGCAGTCGGGCGAGGGCAGCGCGATGCTCGTGATCGACCACCCGAACTACGGTCACGCCGCGATCATCAGTGCTGACAGCCGCGAATACCTCGGCCGGGAATGCTTCGGCTGAACGCGTTGAGCGATGCCGCGCCGCTGCGAAATGCTTCAGCAAACGCGGTAAAAGCGGCACGGTAGGTACGCCGCGTCGCCTGGCCGCTACTATAGCGGGCGAGGGCCAATTGCCCTGCATTTCCCAGGTGGCTGCAAAAACGTTGACGGTCGCCGGGGTGAAAGGGGCACCCCGACGACCGTCGTTTCTCCTCCCCAGGAGGCCTTAGGGCTTAGCTATAGGTGCCAAGCCGATGGTAGAGCGCGTTAATCCGCGCAATTTCTTCGGGGGCGTCTACGGCCCGCGCGTGGCTGGCCAGGGCTGCCCGGAGCAGCTGGAAATCGGCCGTCGAAAGCAGGGCGCGGGCGCGCTGCGGTTCGCGGGTTTCGGTAGCGGTCGTATCGGTCATCGCACCTTACTCCTTGCTGCTAGTCTTGTTTCCCGGCCTTATGCCGCGAACTGGTTCCTGCTGCGGCTTTATGCCGCAAACTGATTCATCGTGTTGTGCTCGCCGCCGGCCTTGAGCGCGGCTTCACCGGCGAAGTATTCCTTGTGATCGTCACCGATGTCCGAACCGGACATGTTCTGGTGCTTCACGCAGGCGATACCCTGGCGGATTTCCTGGCGCTGGACGTTCTTGACGTAGCCCAGCATGCCCTGTTCGCCGAAGTATTCGCGAGCCAGGTTATCAGTGCTGAGCGCCGCGGTGTGATAGGTCGGCAGGGTGATCAGGTGGTGGAAGATCCCGGCTTGGGCCGCGGCATCGCGCTGGAAGGTGCGGATGCGCTCATCGGCTTCGGCGGCGAGCTCGGTGCCGTCGTAGTCCACGCTCATCAGCTTGGCGCGGTCATAGGCCGACAGGTCCTTGCCCTCTGCGGTCCAAGCATCGAACACTTGCTGGCGGAAGTTCAGCGTCCAGTTGAAGCTGGGCGAGTTATTGTAGACCAGCTTGGCGTTCGGAATGACTTCGCGGATGCGGCTGACCATCCCGCCGATCTGGCCGATGTGCGGCTTTTCGGTTTCGATCCACAGCAGGTCCGCGCCGTTCTGGAGGCTGGTGATGCAGTCGAGCACGCAGCGGTCCTCACCGGTGCCGGTGCGGAACTGGTAGAGGTTGCTGGGCAGGCGCTTGGGTTTCAGCAACTTGCCGTCGCGGCTGATCAGGACATCGCCGTGGCCGATCTCGGTCACTTCCTCGCAATCGAGGAAGCTGTTGTACTGATCGCCGATGTCACCGGCTTCGCGGGTGAAGGCGATCTGCTTGGTCAGGCCTGCGCCAAGCGAGTCAGTGCGGGCAACGATGATGCCGTCCTCAACGCCCAGTTCCATGAAGGCGTAACGGACTGCGCGAATCTTCGCGAGGAAGTCTTCGTGCGGGACGGTGACCTTGCCGTCCTGGTGGCCGCACTGCTTTTCGTCCGAGACCTGGTTTTCGATCTGGATTGCGCAGGCACCGGCCTCGATCATCTTCTTGGCGAGCAGATAGGTCGCCTCGGCATTACCGAAGCCAGCGTCGATGTCGGCGATGATCGGCACGACATGCGTTTCGTAGCTGTCGATCCTGCTCTGGATCGCCTTGGCCTTGACCGCGTCACCGGCCTTGCGGGCTTCGTCCAGCTCGCGGAAGATCATGCCCAGCTCGCGGGCGTCGGCCTGGCGCAGGAAAGTGTAGAGTTCCTCGATCAGCGCCGGAACGCTGGTCTTCTCGTGCATCGACTGGTCGGGCAGCGGGCCAAACTCGCTGCGCAGCGCGGCGATCATCCAGCCCGACAGATAAAGGTAACGGCCCTTGGTGCTGCCGAAATGCTTCTTGATCGAGATCAGCTTCTGCTGCCCGATGAAACCGTGCCAGCAGCCCAGCGATTGGGTGTAGTTGGCTGGATCGGCATCATAGGCGGCCATGTCGGCCCGCATGATCTTGGCGGTGTACTTGGCGATATCCAGCCCGGTCTTGAAGCGGTTCTGCAACTGCATGCGAGCGACCGATTCAGCGTCGATCCCGTCCCAGTTGTTGAAACGGCTGATCTGGCTGTCAGCGGCGGCGATGGTATCGGAATAGGACACGGGGAACCTCCAGGGGCTTGAACACCGCCTGCTTAACCCGAGCGAGGTGAGTCGCTGTCCAACAAATTACAAAAATTCTTGTCTTGATGCGCTTCAAAACAAGACTTGGCTTGCAAAGTTGTAAATAAAGTTACAAATTGCGGTGATGCCAGACACCCTGCTTCTTGCCGGACCCGCAATCCGCCGTCTGCGCAAGCGGGAGGGGCTGACCCAATCGGCCATGGCCGCGCAGCTTGGCATTTCGCCCAGCTACCTCAACTTGGTTGAACGCAACCAGCGACCACTCTCGGCCCGCCTGCTAGTCCGGCTGGCGGAAGCGTATGACTTTGATCCGCGCAGCCTGCGCCAGGATGAGGCGGTTGGCGGGATTGATGGCCTGCGCCGCCGACTGGCCGATGCGCGGTTTGCCGACCTGGCAATCGATCGTGACGAAATCGCTGAATGGCTGAGCGCCGCCCCGCAGGCGGCGATCGCTTTCGCCCGCCTGTTCGATGCCAGCGGCGGGGGCGGGCTCGCGGCGGCGGACGAACCGATGGAGCTGGTTCGGCGCGAAATCGAGCGCTGGCGCAACCATTTCCCCGATCTGGACAGCGCGGCCGAGGCCATGGCCGACGAGCTGCGCCTCTCCAATGCCGATACAGGCGCTGCCCTGGCCGAGCGGCTGCGCCAAAAGCACCAGATTGCGGTGCGGATCCTGCCGGTCGAAGTCATGCCCGATGCGCTGCGCCGGCTCGATCTGCATGCCCGCCAGCTTCAATTGTCGGAGCTGCTCGACACCTCGTCGCGCAATTTCCAGATCGCGCTGCAACTCGCCCTGCTTGAGCAGCGCGACGAGATCACCGCGCTGGCCAATGGCGCGCAATTCTCCGATCGCGCCGCGTGGCGCCTGTTCCGGCGTCACCTGACGGCCTATTTCGCTGCAGCGGTGCTGATGCCCTATGGCCGGTTCATCCGTGCCTGCGAGGCGACTGGCTATGACCTGCCGATCCTGCAACGCCGCTTTGGTGTCGGGTTCGAGCAGCTGGCTCACCGGCTCACCACTCTCCAGCGCGTCGGGCAGCGCGGGCTTCCGTTCTTCATGGCGAGGGTCGACCGGGCGGGGCAGTTCTCCAAGCGCTATGCCGGGGCCAGTGGCACCGCCTTGCTCGACAGCGATACCGGCTGCCCGTTGTGGGTGGCACACCGTGCGTTCGAACGGGCCGGGCAGCTCTGCGTCCAGCTTGCCAGCTTCGTCGAACCGAGCGGGGCCGAGAGTTTCTGGCTGACGATTGCCCGGACGGTGGAGGGTAGCGGCGCACCGGGCGGTCAGGGCCCGCGATTTGTGGTGGCATTGGGGATCGATGCGGGCCTGGCCGGCACGCTGGCCCAGGCCCGCGGAGTTTCGTTCGAGGCGCCGCATGCCGTGCCGATCGGGCCGGGCTGTGCGGGCTGTCACCGCAAGGATTGCGGCCAACGTTCCCTCCCGCCGCGCGGCGCTGCGCTGGCCTTTGACGAGCGTTCCCGCGGGCTTACGCCATTTACCATTGCCGACTGACGCGTCTGTAAAGTTTACCGACATTTCATAAGTCCCCGTTAGGCATGTTCGACGTTCTCGGGCTCGCAGGGACCAATGATCCGGCTGTTCAAACATTATATCCCTCATGCCGTCATTCTGGTCGGGGTGATCGATCTGATCCTGCTCTATCTGGCAGGTGATCTGTCATGGCGGCTGCGGGCCGCGCAGATCGGGATGGATCCGGGCGCGACGTCGGATCGGTTCTGGCAGCTGGGCGGGCATTCGATCGTCATGCTGACCGCGATGATCGCTGTGGGCGTCTATGGCCCCGAAGCGCTGCGGTCGATGCGCTATGCCGCCGCGCGGCTGATGGTAGCGATCTCGTTCGGGATCATCGGCCTCGCCTTCCTCGACTTTATCGCCGGTGGGGGCAACTTCTGGCGCTCCACGCTGGCCTACGCGATGCTTGGATCGGTCTTCGCGTTGGTTCTCAATCGCCTTCTGGTTGGGGCCGCAGTGGGCGCCGATGCCTTTCGCCGCCAGATCCTCGTGCTGGGTGCTGGCCAGCGGGCCGAACGCCTGCGTCAGCTGTCGCTGCGTCCCGAAAGCGGCTTTCGTATTGCCGGCTTCATCGCCATGACCCGGGCTCAGCCAGTCGTTCCAAGTCCGGTTCTGCGCGACGAAATTGACAACCTGACCGACCATGTCGAAGGGCTGGGCATCAGCGAAGTGGTGCTGGCGCTGGAAGAGCGGCGCAATGCCCTGCCGCTGGCCGACTTGCTGCGGATCAAGACCACTGGGGT
Organism: Novosphingobium ginsenosidimutans; assembly: GCF_007954425.1. Lineage (NCBI taxonomy): Bacteria > Pseudomonadati > Pseudomonadota > Alphaproteobacteria > Sphingomonadales > Sphingomonadaceae > Novosphingobium > Novosphingobium ginsenosidimutans. The sequence goes on from NZ_CP042345.1 coordinate 2,430,830, forward strand.
CCACGTCAACGACTTTTCCAGCTTCATCGAGCGCGAGACCGGCCGGGTCGATCTGGAGACAGTCAATCCCTCGTGGCTCATCTTCAACGACGGCTTTTCATCGGGCCAAATGGTCTCGCGCGCGCTCAAGCGACTTTTCGATATTGTCGCGAGCGGGCTGGTTCTGCTCGTAACCGCACCAGTGATCCTGCTGTTCGCGCTTTTGGTCTGTCTCGATAGCAGGGGCCCGGCCTTCTATCGCCAGACCCGCGTTGGGCTTTATGGCCAGCCGTTCAGCGTCATCAAGTTGCGTTCGATGTGCACCGATGCCGAAGCATCCGGAGCTCAGTGGGCGGCGAAAGACGATCCGCGCGTTACCCGCGTCGGCAATCTTATCCGCAAGACCAGGATCGACGAACTGCCCCAGCTCTGGACCGTGCTGAAGGGGGAGATGAGCTTCGTTGGCCCTCGCCCGGAGCGGCCGGAATTCGTCGCCGATCTGGAACAGCACCTGCCATATTATGCCGAGCGTCACATGGTGAAGCCCGGCATCACCGGCTGGGCGCAGATCAATTACCCCTATGGAGCCTCGATCGAGGACGCCCGGCACAAGCTTGAATACGATCTGTATTACGCCAAGAACTACAGCCCGTTCCTTGACCTATTGATCCTCTTGCAGACCCTGCGGGTGGTGCTGTGGAACGAGGGGGCGCGCTGAGATGAGCGTGACTTCGGGTCTGTGGCCAATTGTTGGCTCGGTCGCCTGGGGGACCGGGGCTTTCGTCTGCCTGGTCGCGGCTGGCCAGCTCCATGCTGGGCCAGGCAAATTCGGCACGGCCCGACCCGCGCTGACCATTGCGGTTGCAGTGACCGGGCTGTGGGCGCTGATTGGCGCGCTGGCCGGACCAGCCGCGCTTGGCGCCGAGCTGGCCGACAGCCTGCGAAACCTGGCCTGGCTCTTTGCACTTTACCGTCTGTTCGGAATCGATGGCCGTCATGCCAGCCTGGCCCCGGTTCGGCCGCTGCTGGTGGCCGTCGGGTTTGTCGAGTTGTTGCAGCTGGCGATCGAGCTCCTGCTGATCGCCAGCCCGTTTGGGGGGCACTTCGCCGAACTGGCGTTCCACACGGTCACGTTGTTCCGACTGCTGGTTGCGACCGGCGGGCTGATGCTGGTGCACAACCTTTATGGCGGTGCATCGACCAATGCCCGGCTATTGTTGCGCTGGCCCGCGCTCGCGCTGGCCGCGCAGTGGGGTTTTGACCTCAATCACTATACGGTTTCCTACCTCCTCGCCGGCACCAGTGAAGGCCTGGTCGCACTGCGCGGGCTTGCGGCACTCGCTATTGGCGCACTGATTGCGCTTGGTCTGCGCCGCGGCAGCGAGGCGCTGCGCTTCAGTCCGTCGCGCGCCGTGATGTTCCAGTCGGCCTCGCTGATGATCATCGGGGCATACCTGGTCTTCATGGTGGCAATTGCACGCTGGCTGGCATGGGCCGGACAAGAGCTGACCGCCGAACTGCAGCTGGCGTTCGCCGGGACAGCGGCGATCATGCTGGCGACCCTCGCTTCGTCGCGCGTACTGCGCGCCAAGCTGCGGGTTACCCTGGCCAAACACCTGTTCCAGCATCGCTATGACTATCGGCAGGAATGGCTGCGCTTTACCCGCACCATGGCCCACGTCGGGCCCGAGGGCGGACCGCTGCACGAACGCGTCATCCGCGCCGTCGCCGACATGACCGACAGCCCCGCCGGCTTGCTGCTGACGCCCAACGAGCAGGGCGACCTTGCCTTGGCCAGCCGCTGGCAATGGCCGACGGCCGACGTGCCCGCCATTGCCCTGCCAATGGCGGCGGTCCGGAGCTTTGAAGCAGATCGTTCGGGCGGGTTCATTGTCGATCTCGACGAACTCCGCGGGGGTGAGTCATTGCCAAGTGGTGACCGAGCGCCGCCGCAGCTCGCGGTTCCGGACTGGTTGCTGGCCGAGCCGCGGGCCTGGGCGCTGGTTCCGCTGCATCATTTTGACCGGCTTGTCGGCATGGTGGTGCTGGCGCGACCGGCGCTGACCCGCCGGCTCGATTGGGAAGACTTCGACCTGCTGCGCGTCGCTGGGCAACAACTCGCCAGCTACCTTGCGGAGCAGTCCGGTCAGGAAGCGCTGGCCGAGGCCGGGCGCTTTGACGATTTCAATCGCCGCATTGCTTTCGTGATGCACGACATCAAGAACTTGGCCAGCCAGTTGAGCCTCCTAGCCCGCAACGCCGAGGCACACGCCGAGAACCCGGATTTCCGGGCCGACATGCTGGTGACGCTGCGCAATGCGGCCGACAAGCTCAACGCGCTGCTTGCGCGGCTGTCGCGCTATGGAACGACTACGGTTGAGGGCCTCTCGCCGGTTGCCGCTGACCAGGTGGCCAAACGAGTTGCTGCGCAGTTCAAGGCGAGCCACCCGGTCGAACTGGTCCGGGCCGCGCCCTGCCTGGTTGCCGGGCGCGAAGAAGTGATCGAACAGGTGCTGGTTCACCTGATCCAGAATGCGATCGATGCCAGCGCACCGGACAGCCCCATCTATATCCAGGTTGGGGTCGAACAGTTTCACGGCCTTATCGAAGTGGTCGATTCTGGTGCGGGTATGAGCGCCGAATTTGTCCGCACCGGGCTGTTTAAGCCCTTCGTCTCGACCAAGGCGGGTGGCTTCGGGATTGGCGCCTATGAGGCGCGCGAACTGGTCAAGGCGATGGGCGGGCAACTGGCGGTCGAAAGCCGCGAGGGGCTCGGCTCGCGCTTCACGATCCGCCTGCCCTTGGCCGAGGCGGCCGAACTGCTGAACAATTTTGCCGCGAAGGTAGCCTGATGAACGACTACAAACCCAAGTTGCTGATCGTCGAGGACGATCCCGGTCTGCAGGCCCAGCTCAAATGGGCCTATCCGGATTTCTCGGTGATCATTGCCGGCGATCGGGCCTCGGCCCTGGCCGCGCTGCGGGCTGAAATGCCGCCCGTCGTTACGCTCGACCTTGGCTTGCCGCCTGACCCCGACGGCACCAGCGAGGGCTTTGCCGTGCTCGATGAGATCATGGCATTGAAGCCAGATACCAAGGTGATCGTAGCCTCGGGCCATGGCGCGCGGGAATCTGCGCTCCAGGCGATCGCGCGCGGGGCCTATGACTTTTACCAGAAGCCGGTCGACATCGAGACGCTGGGCCTGATCGTCCAGCGTGCTTACCGGCTCCACCAGATCGAGGCCGAGAACCGCCAACTCGCAAGCAAGAGCGACCATGGCAACCAGGTACTCGGCCGGCTGATCACCGGAGCGCCGGAAATGGTCAAGGTGGCTCGCACGATTGAGCGCGTGGCCAACACCAATGTCTCGGTCATGCTGCTCGGCGCGAGCGGGACCGGCAAGGAACTGCTCGCCCGCGGCCTGCACGAAGCGAGCGACCGCGCGGGCGGGGCGTTCGTGGCGATCAACTGCGCTGCGATTCCGGAAAATCTCCTTGAAAGTGAACTGTTCGGTCACGAGAAGGGCGCCTTCACCGGCGCGGTGAAGACTACCGAGGGCAAGATCGAGCAGGCCCAGGGCGGCACGCTGTTCCTGGATGAAGTTGGTGACATCCCGCTGCCCTTGCAGGTCAAATTGCTGCGCTTCCTGCAGGAGCGGGTGATCGAGCGGATTGGATCGAGAAAGTCGATCCCGGTCGATACGCGGATCGTTTGCGCCACGCACCAGGACCTGGAAGCCATGATCGCGGCCGGCAGCTTCCGCGAAGACCTGTTCTATCGCCTTGCCGAAATCGTCGTGAAGATTCCCAGCCTGGCCGAACGGCCGGGCGACGCGGGCTTGCTCGCCAAAGCGTTCCTCGCTCGGTTCGCCCGCGAGATGAACCCGCAGGTCAAGGGCTTCGCCGCGGACGCGCTTGCCGCGATCGATGCCTGGCATTGGCCAGGTAATGTGCGCGAGCTGGAAAACCGGGTGAAGCGCGCTGTCATCATGAGCGAAGGCAAGCTGGTCGGAGCGGCTGATCTCGATCTGGCTGACAAGGAGCTTGAGGACGATGACGTGCTCAACCTCAAGTCGGCACGGGAAGAGACCGATCGCCGGGTGATCCGCCACGCCCTGGCGCGGTGCGAGGGAAATATCTCGAACACCGCCAAGTTGCTCGGGATCAGCCGCCCGACGCTCTACGACCTGCTCAAGCAATACGATCTCCATGCCTGACAGGCGCTTCGGGTTGGTTGCGGCAGCGCTGCTGGCGCTGACCAGCCCGCTCGGCGCGCGGCCCGAAGCGGTCGAAGTAGCGCTGAGTGCCGCTGCCGATGCGGCCAAACGCGGCGAGGGGATCACGGCCGAAGTCGAACTGCGCAAGGCCCTGGCCGCTGGGGCAACCCGCGCCGATGTCGCCGCTCGGATGGGCGAGGCGCAGCTGCTGCAGGGTGATCTGCGCAAGGCCCGTGAATGGCTGGAGCCGGGCGCGTTCGCGAAGGCCGATCAGGCGCTCGGTTGGCGAATGACCGGTCGGCTGTTGCGGCTGGAAGGCAGGCTGCCGGAAGCCGGGCTGGCTTTTGACAAGGCCCTGGCATTGACCCCGAACGATCCCTTGCTATGGGTCGATATCGCCCGGCTGCGCTACGTCGGCGGTGAACATCTGCTGGCGATCGAGGCAGCAGAACGGGCCATGCAGGCCGGGCCAGACAGTCCCCGCGCAATCGAACTGCGCGCTCAACTGCTCAACGATGCCGCCGGACCAGTAGCTGCTATCCCGCTGTTCGAACGCGGACTCGAGACAGCGCCAAACGACTTGCCGCTGCTGATCGGTTATGCTGCGGCACTGGGCGAAGCCGGACGCGCCGTGGAGATGTTGGCGATTGTCCGGCGCTTTACCGAACTCAATCCGCGCAGCCCCATGCCGTACTATTTTCAAGCCGTGCTTGCTGCGCGCGCGGGCCGGGTCGACCTGGCCCGGAATCTGCTCAATCGCAACGGCAACCAGTTGGGCGAGGTTCCGGCAGCGCAGCTGCTCCAGGCTGCCTTGGAGCTGGAAGCCGGGAACAGCGCGATAGCGGTCGACATGCTGGAACGGCTGGATCGGCGCCAGCCGTTCAACAACCGGGTGCAACTGCTGTTTGCCCGCGCGCTGCTGGCCGTGGAGGACCACGCGCGGCTGCGGCAGCGGTTTGGACCTGATGCGGCCCGGCCGGATGCCTCGCCCTACTTGCTGACGGTCCTCGCCCGGTCTTACGAACACACGGGTGATCGCGCCGCTGCGGCAGCGCTGCTCGATCGTGCCGCGACGGCGGGCGCTTTGCCCTTCGCGGTACGCGAGCGCGCTGGCGGTGCGCGGCCTGGCTCGTTCGAAAGCTTCGTCCTGGCCGGGGACAGTGCCCTGCTGAAGCGCGCCAACGGCGATGCGCTGGCGTCCTATAGCCGCGCTGCGCAGATACGTTTTCCCGAATGGCTGATGCTGCGCGCAGCCTACGCTGCTGGCAGTGCCAACGGGTTGGCCCTGGCTGAACGCTATCTCGCAGCCTATCCGGCAAGTCTGCTCGCCCCGCGGCTTGTGGCAGGCGGCGCGGCGCAGGCAGGGGCATGGGCGCGAGCCCGTCTTTTGCTGGAGAAGGCTGACCTACGGCTTGGCCACGGTGATGCGCGGCTGCTGGCCGAACTGTCGCTCGCCCAGCTCCGCAGCGGCGATGCCGAGGCGGCGCTGCTTTCGGCGGACAAGGCCTATGCCCTGCAACGCGCCAGCCCCGTTGCCGCTCTGGCCAAGGGGATGGCTTTGGCCAAACTGCGCCGCAATCAGGACCTGGCGGCTACGCTACTCGACAAGGCCGAACGGATGGGCGGCAGTAATCCGCTGCTGCAGGAAGCCCGCGCGCAATTGCGGCGCTGACGCCTTTCCTCTCGACAAGCCGGGCCTCTCCCGCCAAAACTAATCGCGCGATTAAATTTTGGAGGATGCGATATGGCAGGGGTTCTGGCTGGGGTTACCGTGATCGAACTGGCGGGGATCGGCCCAGGACCCTTTTGCGGCATGATGCTGGCCGACCACGGCGCGCGAGTGATCCGGGTCGAACGCCCCGGCACCTCCAGCCGTTTTGGCGATGGCGGCAACCGTGACATCCTCAATCGAAATCGCGAACGGATCGAACTCGACCTTAAAGACCCCGCCGCGATCGAGCAGCTCAAGGATCTGGTGAAGACAGCCGACGCGCTGATCGAAGGCTATCGTCCCGGAGTGATCGAGCGGATGGGGATCGGGCCCGACGTGCTGCTTGGGATCAATCCCAAGCTGGTTATCGGGCGGATGACGGGCTGGGGTCAGGACGGGCCGATGGCGCCGTTGGCCGGCCATGACATCAACTACATCGCACTTTCGGGCGCGCTCCATTCCTATGGCCGCAAGGGTGAGAAGCCGACTTTCCCGGTCAACGCCGTGGGTGATTTCGGCGGCGGCGGGATGATGCTGGCCTTTGGCGTGGTAGCCGGCGTGCTCCATGCCCGCTCGGGCGGCGCGGGGCAGGTGGTCGACTGTGCGATGGTCGATGGGGCGGCGATTCTTTCGGCGATGACCTATACTTTCCTCGGCAATGGCCAATGGCGTGACGAGCGCGGGGTCAACCTGCTCGACAGCGGCACGCACTTCTACGACACCTATGAAACCAAGGACGGCAAATACATCTCGCTCGGTTCGATCGAGCCACAGTTCTACGCGATCCTAATGGAGAAGACTGGCCTGGCTGGCGACCCGGACTTCGTGCAGCAGATGAACCCGATGAAATGGGATGAGCTGAAAGAGCGGATGACTGCGCTGATCCTGACCAAAACCCGCGACGAATGGTGCGCGATCATGGACGGCACCGACATCTGTTTTGCCCCGGTACTCAGCCTCAAGGAAGCTCCGCAGCACCCCCATAACGTGGCGCGCAGCACCTTTGTGGAAGATGGCGGAATGATCCAGCCGGCCCCGGCGCCGCGCTTCTCGGCCACGCCAGCACCGCCAGTAAAACTGGCTGGGCGCTGATCCTTTGCTGAGCCGCATCGACCCGATGGTGCGGCTGCTCGCGCTGGCGATCGGGCTGGCGCTGGTCCTGCCGGTCCACGGCGCGGCGCGAGACATCGCCCAGTTCATTGCCAATGCGGCGGTGTTCCTGCTGTTCTTCCTCAATGGCCTGCGCCTGCCGCGCCATGAAGTACTGGCGGGCATGAGCAATCATCGCCTCCTCTGGCCGCTGAACGCATGGGTGTTCGGGGCCATGACCCTGGCTGGCTGGGTGCTATGGCGGGGCGGGCAAGACTGGATGCCACCGCTGCTGGCGCTGGGCTTTCTCTATCTGGGTTGCCTGCCTTCCACGGTCCAGTCGGCGACGGCCTATTCCTCACTCGCGGGCGGAAATGTGGCCAGTTCAGTGGTCGCAGCGGCGCTGCTTAACATCCTTGGCGTCTTTATCACGGCACCGCTCTTCTCGCTGCTCGCCGGGAGCGGGGCAGCGGAGTTTCATGCCCAGGGGCTGATCAAGGTGGTAACGATCCTGCTGATCCCCTTCCTCTTGGGGCAAGCCCTGCAGGGCCGGCTCGGCGGCTGGGTCGCGGGGCATCGTCAGCTGGTCACGCGGATGGACCGGACCTCGATTGCGATCGCGGTCTATGTTGCCTTCTCAGGCGCGGTCGAGCAGCGGTTCTGGCAGCTGATTGACCCGGCGGGTTGGCTGTGGCTTGCGGGTGGGACAGCTTTGTTCCTGGTGTTTGGTCACCTTGGCGCCTGGCTGGTCGGCGGCACAGTCGGGCTGGACCGGCCCAATCGGATCACCTTCCTATTCGCCGGAGCGCAGAAAAGCGTGGCGATGGGTGCGCCGCTGGCGACCGTGCTGTTCCCGCCCGCAGCCGCCGGCATCGTGCTGCTGCCGATCTTGCTCTATCACCTGGTCCAGCTGGTGATCGCTGCGCCGATTGCCGGACGGCTCAATCCGCCCGAATAGCAGCCTCAAGTTCACCATCGGGATTGCGCCGATTGTGGCGGATCGACCACCACAGCGACAGCCCGATCAGCACTGCGCCGATCAGCCCGGTAACTGTCTCCGGAATGTGGAATCTTGCCGAAAGCAGCATGATCGCGCCCAGCGCAATGATCGCCCAGAATGCCCCATGTTCAAGATAGCGATACTCGGCGAGAGTGCCCTGTTTCACCAAGTGGATCGTCATCGAGCGGACGAACATCGCCCCGATTGACAGGCCCAGCGCGATGATCACCATGTTGTTGGACAGCGCAAAGGCCCCAATCACGCCATCAAAGCTGAAAGATGCGTCGAGGATGTTGAGGTAGAGGAATCCACCAAGGCCTGAGCGAACGACGGCGCCCTGCAGCTTCATGGCTTCCTCGCGCATCTCCAGAATCGTGCTGATCGCTTCCACTGCGATAAAGGTCACCAGGCCCAGGACCCCAGAGACCAAGAAGGTCAGTGCCTCATCCGCCGGCAGTATGCCCGAAATGGCATAGAGCACCAGTAGCAGGAGGGCGATCTCGGCGGCCTTGATGTTCGATACGAGCGAGAGCTTTTCCTCGATCCAGGTGATCCAGTGGACGTCCTTTTCGCCATCGAAAAAGAACGACAGACCGACCATGGCGAGGAATGCCCCGCCGAATCCGGCAATGCCGACGTGGGCGCTGTTGACGATCCGCTCATACTCCGCCGGATTATTGAGCGAGAGGTTGAGCGCATCGATCGGGCCAAGGCCGGCGGCAATGGCAACGATTGCCAGCGGGAACACGATCCGCATCCCGAACACGGCGATGACCATACCCCAGGTCAGGAAGCGGCGCTGCCAAACGTCGTCCATGTCCTTCAGCACCGCCGCATTGACCACGGCATTGTCGAATGAAAGCGACACCTCAAGGATCGAGAGGACGAAGATGATCCACAGCATCGAGGCTGTCGCCGCAACATTGCCGGTCATGGCCCAGCCGTACCATGCGCCCAGCGCCAGGCAGACGAGGGTGAAAAGGATCGAGCCCTTGTAGAAACGCATCAGCATTAGGGGCCCCTATTTCGGCTGGTAAGTCTGTTCAACCCCAGGGAAAGTCCTTTCCCGCACTTCGGTTGCATAGCGCGCCGCCGCTGCAGAGATCGTCTCGGCGATTTCCTCATAGCGTTTCACGAACCGGGGCACGCGTTCGAACATGCCGAGCATGTCCTCGGTTACCAGGACCTGCCCGTCGCATTGGGCCGAAGCGCCGATGCCGATGGTCGGGCAGCTAACTGCCTTGGTGACGTCGATGGCGATCGGTTCAACCACGCCCTCGACGACGATCGCAAAGGCCCCGGCATCATCCAGCGCCTTGGCATCGGCGACGATCTTGGCGGCTTCGGCATCGCTCCGGCCGCGGGCATTGTAGCCGCCCAGCACGTTGACCGCCTGCGGGGTCAGGCCAACATGGCCCATCACCGGGATCCCGCGCTGGGTCAGGAAAGCGACCGTATCGGCCATGGCCGCGCCGCCTTCGAGCTTTACCGCTGCGCAGCCGGTTTCCTTGAGCAGCCGGGCGGCGCTTTCAAAGGCCTGTTGGGGCGATGCTTCGTAGGCGCCAAAGGGCATGTCGACCACCACGGCGGCATGGTAGGATCCGCGTACCACCGCCGCGCCGTGCGCCGCCATCATGTCAAGCGTCACCGGGACCGAGGAGGGCAGGCCGTAAATGACCTGGCCGAGCGAATCCCCGACCAGCAGCAGATCACAATGCGCATCAAGCAATTGTGCCTGCCGCGCGGTATAGGCGGTCAGCATTACGACCGGCTCGACTGTGATGCCATTCACCTTGCGCTTACGGATCGCCGGGATGGTCAGGCGCTTCATCGGCGCGGGGGTGGGATTGGCGCGGCTGGTGGCCGTGTCGAGCTGGAAGGTCGTGGACATGATGGGGCTTTAGACTGTCTGGCAAAGCTGGGGAAGTCTGCGAGTTTGCGCTTGCCAATGGCCGGGTTGGCGTTAGCTTCCACGCCAGGGACAGGAAGGCCGGGCGCGATGCGTAACCGGCCTCGTTAATTCTAGGGGAATTGCATGTTGTTCGGTCGCGTCAAATCACTAGACGCCATTCTGGCTACCGCCGAAAAGAAATCGCTCCACCGCTCGCTCGGTGCCTTCCAGCTGACCATGCTTGGTGTGGGCGCCATCATCGGCACCGGGATTTTCGTGCTGACTGCGGAAGCCGCGCAAAAGGCCGGTCCGGGTATGCTGATCAGCTTCATCATCGCCGGCTTCGTCTGCGCGGTGGCGGCGCTGTGCTATGCGGAAATGGCCTCGATGGTGCCGGTTTCTGGCTCTGCATATACCTATTCCTATGCCTCGATGGGCGAAATCGTCGCCTGGATCGTCGGCTGGGCGCTGATTTTGGAGTATGCGATTGCGGCCTCGGCGGTCTCGGTCGGGTGGTCCAACTACTTCGTCGGGCTGGTCCAATCCGGCCTGGGCGTAGAGTTGCCAACGTTCTTCACCAAGGGCGCCTTTGCGGCCGTGGGCGGCGGGATCAACCTGCCAGCCGTGGTGATCGCGCTGCTGGTCACCGCGCTGCTGGTGATCGGCACCAAGGAGTCGGCGATGTTCAACGCCGTGCTGGTGGTAATCAAGGTGATCGCGCTCACGGCCTTCATCATCCTGGCCGTGCCGGTGATGAAGATGGAGAACTTCGAGCCGTTTGCGCCGCTGGGCTTCGGCGGGATTTCGGCCGCTGCCGCCTCGATCTTCTTCGCTTACGTGGGCTTCGATGCGGTTTCGACCGCGGCGGAGGAAACCAAGAACCCGCAGCGCAACATGCCGATCGGGCTGATCGGCAGCCTCGTGATCTGCACGATCTTCTACCTGCTGGTCGCCTCGGGCGCGATTGGCGCCATGGGCGCGCAGCCGGTGATGGATTCGGCCGGACAGGCGCTGGCCACGGGCAGCAAGGAACTGCAGGCACAGTGCGCTGCACTGGCTGGTGCAGGTAATACCCCGCTGGTTTGCTCGGACGAAGCCCTGGCCCACGTCCTGCGTGAAATCGGTTACGTCAACGTCGGCAACCTGATCGGCCTCGCGGCCTTCCTGGCGCTGCCGTCGGTGGTGCTGATGATGCTGTTCGGCCAGACCCGCATCTTCTTCGTGATGGCACGTGATGGCCTGCTGCCCGAAGGGCTGGCCAAGGTGCACCCCAAGTTCAAGACCCCGCACGTGGTGACCATGATTACCGGCGTCTTCGTGACGGCGGCGGCGGCCTTCTTCCCGGTTGGACAGCTGGCTGACATCTCGAACTCGGGCACGCTGTTCGCCTTTATGACCGTTGCGATCGGGGTGCTGATCCTGCGCCGCACTGCGGCGGATCGTCATCGCCCGTTCCGCACGCCGGCGATCTGGCTGGTTGGGCCGGCGGCCGTGCTGGGCTGCGCCTACCTGTTCTTCAACCTGTCGGGCTACACGGAACTGATGTTCCTGGGCTGGGCGGCGGTAGGCCTGGTGGTCTACTTCTCCTATGGCCGCCGCAAGAGCCACGTTGGCCGGGGCCTGGTTGAAGTGCACGAACAGGATGCCGGCATTCCGCCGCAGCCGGTTCCGCCGCTGCCGGGCGCCAGCATCGACTAAGTCAAACCAGTTCACCCGGATGGGTGGGGAGAGGGGGCCGCTTCCTGGCAAAGGAAGCGGCCCTTTTCGGTGCTAGAGCTTGGTTTCGGTATAGCCGCCCTTGATGCTGTCGGTGACATCCATCCCCAGGAACATCTTGGCAGTATTGATCGCGCCTAGTTCCCCGGCCCAGATCGCGGCATCGCCCAGGTCCATCCGCAGCAGCATCGCGCTGTCCTTGCCCTCGGGGAACCAGGCCTCGACCATGTTGGACCACAGCACATCCTTGCGCTCGCGGCTGGTTTCCTCTGTCAGTTTGCCGGTGATCCGGGCGAAGGCATCGTGCCCCTTGCTGCTGAAGTGCCCAGTGGCCGGACCACCGGTGGCAAAGCGGTTGCCGGGTGCGGTGAAGAACCAGATCGCCGAATTGGCATCCTTGTCGAGTTGGGCGGTCATCGGTGCGGCGCTGTCCGGTTCGGCATCGAGCTGGAGCATCAGGAAGGGGGAGGCGGCAAGCGCCTTCCAGAACTTTTCCTTGAGCTCTTCGGGGTCGCCCTGATCGTAGTGCATTGGTTTGTCTCCTTGTTGATGAGGCAGGAGGGAAAGAGGGCGAGGTCGGGCAGGGTTCCCCTTGCCACTTTTACGAAACAGAACATAATAAGAACAGAAAAGGTTCGATTCGCATGATTGCCGCCGCCCCATTCACCGCTCCTGCGCTGCCTGCCGCGCTTGTTCCTGCCCGGGGCGGGGCGACCCATGCCGAGCTGTTTGCCAGCGCGCAGGACTGTGCCGGGGCGGCCTTTGCCCTGGCGCTGGAAAGCCAGCGTGCGGCGCCGGAAGATGAGCGCCCCTGGCTGTGGGTGCAGGATCGCGCCAGCCTGCGGCAGACCGGGCGGCCCTATCGCCCCGGCTTGCCGCCTGCGCTGCGCCACCGGCTGATCCATGTCGTCACCGCCACTCCCGAGGATGCGCTGTTTGCACTGGAAGAGGGGCTGCGCTGCCGCGACCTGGCTTTCGTGGTGGGGGAAATGGCTGGCAACCCGCGCGCGCTCTCGCTCACTGCCCAGCGCCGGCTCAGTCTGGCGGCGGAAAAGCATGGCGTACCGCTGTGGCTGGTGCGCGTGGGGGCACAGCGCGACCTGTCCTCCGCCCGCCAGCGCTGGGCCTTGCGCCCGGCCGCCTCGCTTCCGCCGCGTTGGAACGCGCAGGCCCCCGGCACTGCTGCCTGGCACGCCGAACTGTTCCGCGCCCGCAACCACCCGCCCGGAGAATGGATCCTGCGCGATGACGGACAGGCTCTCGTCGCCCAGCCAGCCCAGCAATCGACGGATAATGTCGATCTGGCTGGCGCGGCTGGCGATCGACCGCTGGCGGCTGGCTGAAGGGCTGCGTGCGGGGGAAGGTGCCGATGCCGCTCCCCATGCCCTGATCAGCGATACTGCCCACGGCCCGCGGCTTACCGCGACCAATGCGGCTGCGCAGGAGGCGGGGGTGCAGGTCGGCACCATGCTGACCGATGCCCGGGCCTTGTGCCCCTCCCTGGCCGTGGCCCAGGCCGATCCGGCGGGCGACCGCGCCGCGCTGGAGGCCCTGGCGCTGTGGGCGCAGCGCTGGGGGCCATGGTCTGCGCTTGACCTGCCCGACGGGTTGGTGATCGACGTAACCGGAGTGGCGCACCTGTTTGGGGGAGAGGCTGGCTTGATCGCCGATGCCACTCAGTTGCTTGCCCGGCGTGGATTTAAGGCCCGGGTGGCGATTGCTCCCACGGCCGGCGCGGCCTGGGCGCTGGCGCATTATGGGCCGGAGGGAGCGATTCTCCAGCCGGAGGATAGCCTCGACGACCTCCCCGTAGCCGCACTGCGGCTCGATCCGGCAACGGTGCTGGTGCTGCGCCGGCTTGGCCTCAAGCGGATCGGCGAACTTTCAGGCGTTGCGCGCGATGCGCTGGCGCGGCGGTTCCGCAACCACAAGGCGCCTGCTGCCAATCCGCTGATCCGGCTCGACCAGTTGCGGGGGCGGGTGCCGGAACCCTTGCTGCCGGTGCTGCCGGTCGACGTGCCGCTGGTCCAGCGGCGGCTGATGGAGCCGATCCGCCACCGCAGCCTGCTCGATCAGGTACTGGGCGATCTCTGCGCCGACCTGGTGCGGGTGCTGGAAGGGCGGGCACTGGGCGCACGGCGGCTGGAACTGGCGCTGTGGAAGGTCGATGGCGAGGTGCTGCAGTGCCGCCTCGAACTCGCCGCTGCCAGCCGCGATCCGACCCATATTGCCGCCTTGTTCGGCCGCAAGCTCGACGATCTCGACGCCGGGTTCGGGATCGAACTCGCCCGCCTGCGCGCGCCCTGGACCGAGCCGCTACCACTTAGCCAGCGCGATTTCGAGGCGGCGGCGGAAATGCACGGCACCTCGCTCGCTGCCTGTATCGACCGGCTCTCGATCCGGCTTGGCCCGGATGCCGTGCGCCGTCCCGTCCCGCGCGCCAGCCATGTGCCCGAACGCGCGCAGCGCTGGGTGCCGCCGCTGGCGGGCGAGAGCGTCAGCCAAGGCGATCTGCCGTTCCATACCCGGCCCCTGAAGCTGCTCGACCGGGCCGAACCGATCGCGGTGCTCTATGCCAGCCCCGATGGCCTGCCACGCCGGTTCCGCTGGCGCGGACAGGTGCACGAGATCACCCGCGCCGAAGGGCCGGAGCGGATCGCCCCCGAATGGTGGCGCGAACGCTCGACCGTGCGACTGCGCGATTATTACCGGATCGAGGACGGGGAAGGGCGACGCTACTGGATCTACCGCAACGGCCTGCCCGATGATGGGCGCGGGGGCGTACCTGAATGGTTCTTGCAAGGCCTTTGCGCCTGAAGGGACTGGTCAGGTGATCAATAAGAACATATGTAGAACATATGTCGCAACCGAGTCTGATCGAACGCCTTGGCATCCTGGCCGATGCCGCCAAGTATGACGCTTCCTGTGCCTCTTCGGGGACCACGCGCCGCACCAGCAAGGACGGCGCGAAAGGAGGCGGCAAGGCAATCGGATCGACTGAGGGGATGGGCATCTGCCATGCCTATGCCCCCGATGGCCGTTGCATCTCGCTGCTCAAGATCCTGCTGACCAACCACTGCGTGTTCGATTGCCATTACTGCATCAACCGCAAGAGCTCGAACGTTCGCCGTGCCCGCTTCACGCCGCAGGAAGTGGCCGACCTGACCATGGCCTTCTACAAGCGCAATTACATCGAGGGGCTGTTCCTATCCTCGGGCATCGTCAAAAGCTCCAGCCACACGATGGAACAGCTGATCGAGGCGGCGCGGATCCTGCGCGAGGAGCATGAGTTTCGCGGTTATATCCACCTCAAGACCATTCCCGAGGCCGATTCCGAACTGGTTACCCGCGCCGGGCTCTATGCCGATCGCGTTTCAATCAATGTCGAACTGCCGACCCTTGCCGGCCTGACCCGGCTGGCGCCAGACAAGAACGCCGCGACGATCGAAGGTGCAATGGACACGGTCAAGGCCGCGATTGTCGAGGCGAAAGACGCGTGCAAAAGGTTCAAGTCGGCCCCGCGCTTTGCCCCGGCCGGGCAATCGACCCAGATGATCGTCGGCGCCGATGGCGCGAGCGATGCCGACATCGTCGGCAAGGCCAGCCGACTTTATGGCGATTATCGCCTGCGCCGGGTCTATTATTCGGCTTTCAGCCCGATCCCTGATGCCAGCGCGGTCTTGCCACTCCAGCGCCCGCCTTTGATTCGCGAACACCGGCTCTACCAGTCGGATTGGCTGATGCGGTTCTATGGCTTCGCGCCAGAGGAGGTGCAGCAGGCCGCGGGCACCGACGGGATGCTGCCGCTCGATATCGACCCCAAGCTGGCCTGGGCGCTGAAGTTTCGCGACCAGTTCCCGGTCGACGTCAACCGCGCCCCGCGCGAGACGCTGCTGCGTGTGCCGGGGCTGGGCACGCGGGCGGTCGGTGCGATCCTCTCTGCCCGTCGCCACCGCACCTTGCGGCTTGATGACGTGGCGCGGCTGACCGTTTCGATCGCCAAGCTGCGCCCCTTTATCGTCACTGCGGACTGGCGGCCGACCCTGCTGACCGAGCGGGCCGACCTTAAGACCCTGATCGCCCCGCCGAAGGCGCAGCAGCTTGAACTGTTCGCGGCATGACTCCCTTCCGCGACGCCCGGATCGCCGATGCCTTTGCCGTGCCGCTGGCCGCGCCTGACGATTTTGCCGGCTGGCGGGGGCAGGCGCGGCGGTTGCTGATGGCCGATGTCCCGCCGGACCGGGTAACCTGGCACATGCCGGGCGAGGGCGGGGGTGATCTCTTTGCCAGCGGCCGACGTCTGCCCGTGCCGCGTGCCGACGCGCCGCAGCCGCGGGTGCCGCGGGCCTTCCTGGACCTTGCCGCCAAGGCCGCGCTGCACCGCGACGAGGGGCGCTTTGCCTTGCTTTACCGCTTGCTCTGGCGGTTGCAGCAGCGCCCTGGGCTGATGGAGGACGAGGCGGATGCCGATGTCCGCCAGCTCCACCGCCTGACCCGAACCGTGCGGCGTGACATGCACAAGATGCGCGCCTTCGTCCGTTTTCGGCAGATCGGCAGCGGGGAGGATGAACGGTACATCGCCTGGTTCGAGCCTGAGCATCACATCCTGCGCGCCAATGCGGAGTTCTTCGTGAACCGCTTTGCCGGGATGCGGTGGGCGATCCTGACCCCGCAGGGTTCGCTCCACTGGGATGGCGCGGTGCTGTCCGAAGGTCCGCCCGCGTCCCGCGCCGATGCCCCGGCTCAAGATGCCGCCGAAGAGCTGTGGCGGCGCTACTATGGATCGATCTTCAATCCGGCGCGGTTGAAGGTTGGGGCCATGCTCAAGGAGATGCCCCGCCGGTACTGGAAGAACCTGCCCGAAGCGGCGCTCATCCCCGAGCTGATCGCCGGGGCCCAGGCACGCGAGGCGGCGATGGTCGATCAAGGTGGCACCATGTTTGGCGAGGAGCGCCCTGGTTCGCTGCCCGAAATTGCCCAGGCGATCATGGCCTGTCGCCGCTGCCCGATCGGCTGCAATGGAACCCGCGCCGTGCCGGGCGAGGGGCAGAGCGATCCCGCCCGGTTTGGCGGCCTGATAATCGTCGGCGAACAGCCGGGGGATAGCGAGGAAGAGCAGGGCCGGCCCTTCGTCGGCCCGGCCGGACGGCTGCTGCGCGCGCATCTGGAGGATGCCGGGCTGGACCTGTCGAGGGCCTGGCTGACCAATGCGGTCAAGCATTTCAAATTCGTGCCCAAGCCAATGAGGGGGGGCGGCAAGCGGCGGCTCCACCAGAACCCTACCGCCAAGGAAATCGACATCTGCCGCTGGTGGCTGGAGGGTGAGCGCGCCTTGCTGCGCCCGCGCCTGGTCCTGGCGCTGGGGGCGAGTGCGGCGCGCAGCCTGCTGGGGAAAACCGTCAGCGTCCAGCAGGTGCGCGGCCAGCCCATGCCCTTGGATGACGGCAGCGAGCTGTGGATCACTACCCACCCGTCCTATCTGTTGCGGCTTAACGACGGCCCGCGTGCGCAGGAAGAAGGCCGCTTTGCCGGC
The DNA here is from genome assembly GCF_007954425.1 of Novosphingobium ginsenosidimutans. NCBI lineage: Bacteria > Pseudomonadati > Pseudomonadota > Alphaproteobacteria > Sphingomonadales > Sphingomonadaceae > Novosphingobium > Novosphingobium ginsenosidimutans. The sequence goes on from NZ_CP042345.1 coordinate 2,447,965, forward strand.
GATCTGCGGGCGGTTGCGGCGCGGCTGGCCGAACTGGCGGGATGACCCGTGCCCGAGGCTCCGCTTACCCCTGAGCGGCGGCGGGTCGATCCCGTTCCCGGCCTTGGACCGCCGCCGCGGGCGTCGTTCGTCGAACTGGGGCTGGTCAGCTGCTTTTCCTTCCTGCGCGGCGCGTCCGATGCGGTCGATCTGGTCACCACGGCGCGAGCGCTGGGCTATGACGCGGTGGGGATCGCCGATGCCAACACCATGGCCGGGGTGGTGCGGATCCATGCCGAAGCGAAGGCGCTGGGCCTGAAGCCGGTGATCGGCTGCCGGATCGAGACGGTCGAGGGGCTGGTGTTCCTTGCCTATCCGGCCGACCGCGCGGCCTATGGCCGGCTCTGCCGCCTGATTTCGGCCGGGCGGATGACTAAGCTGGATGGCGAATGGCAGGACAAGGGCGCCTGCGAGATCGACCTCGCCCTGCTAGCGGAGCACAGTGAAGGGGTACATCTGGTACTGGTGCCGCCGGAGCAGCTCGATGCGGAACTGACGGTGGCGGTGGAGAGTAACATCATCCATTTCCCCCCCCCCTCTTTAGAGGAGGGGCAAGGGGGTGGTGGCGATGCCGCAGGCAGCGCTCGCGCAGCGAACAGGACATTCACCACCCCCCGACCCCCTCCTTTAAAGAGGAGGGGGAGTTTGCTTACCGCCCCGTTCCCGGACCTGCTCCCCCAACTGGTCGCCCGGCTGCCAACGCTGGGCCACCTTGCCGCGAGCTATCTCTACATCGGCGATGACCTGGCCCGGATCGAGCGGCTCGATGCCCTGGCCAGGGCGCATGGCCTCTCGCTGCTCGCCACCAACCAGGTTCTTTATCATGCCCCGCAGCGCCGCCCGCTGCACGATGTGATGACGGCCATCCGCCACAAGACCACGGTCGCCGCAGCCGGGCACCTGCTGGAGCCCAATGCCGAGCGGCACCTCAAATCGCCTGAGGAGATGCAGCGGCTGTTTGCGCGCTGGCCCCATGCAATCGCGGCGGCGCGGGACCTTGCCGATGCTTGCCGGTTCAGCCTGGACGAACTGCGCTATGAATATCCGCGCCAGTCCTATCCTGACGGGCTCGATGCCCAGGCCTATCTTGCGCGGCTGACCTGGGAAGGGGCGGCGCTGCATTACCCCACCGGTGTGCCGGAAAGCGTGGCCGAAACGCTGCACAAGGAACTGGCGCTGATCGGCAAGAAGCGCCTTGCGCAGTATTTCCTGACCATCAAGGAGATCGTCGATTTCGCGCGCAGCCGCGAGCCGCCGATCCTGTGCCAGGGGCGCGGCTCGGCAGCCAATTCGGCCGTGTGCTTCTGCCTGGGGATCACCTCGGTCAACCCAGTTGAGCACGCGCTGCTGTTCGAACGCTTCATTTCCGAGGACCGTGACGAGCCGCCCGATATCGATGTCGATTTCGAGCACGAGCGGCGCGAGGAGGTGATCCAGCACATCTACGAAAAGTACGGTCGCCACCGCGCCGGCCTCTGCGCCACGGTGATCCACTATCGCCCGCGCATGGCGATCCGCGAGGTCGGCAAGGCGATGGGCCTGTCCGAGGATGTCACCTCTGTGCTGGCAAAAACGGTCTGGGGCGGACACGGGCGCTCGATCAAGGAGGCCCATGTCGCGCAGGAAACCGGGCTGGACCTCACCGATCCGCACTTGCGGCGTGTTCTGACTTTGACCGAACAGATGATTGGAATGCCGCGGCATTTGTCGCAGCACGTCGGCGGGTTCATCCTCACCGAAGGCGCGCTTACCGAGACCGTGCCGATCGGCAACGGTGCCATGGCCGATCGCAGTTTCATCGAATGGGACAAAGACGATATCGACGCGCTCGGGATCCTCAAGGTCGATGTGCTGGCGCTGGGTATGTTGACCTGTATCCGCAAGTGCCTTGATCTGCTGCGAGGGTCTCACGGGCAGGACCTGACGCTTGCCACGGTCCCGCGTGAGGATCCGGCGGTTTACGACATGCTGTGCAAAGGGGATTCGCTCGGCGTGTTCCAGGTCGAAAGCCGGGCGCAGATGAACATGCTGCCGCGCCTCAGGCCCCGCTGCTTCTATGACCTGGTGATCGAGGTGGCGATTGTCCGTCCCGGGCCGATCCAGGGCGACATGGTCCATCCCTACCTCAAGCGGCGGCGCGGGGCCGAGGCGGTGGAGATTCCGGCGCCCGGTCCGGCACACGGGCCACCGGATGAACTGACCGCGATCCTCGGCCGGACGCTGGGAGTGCCGATCTTCCAGGAACAGGCGATGAAGATCGCGCTCGATGCCGCCAAGTTCTCCAGCCTTGAGGCCAACCGCCTGCGCAAGGCAATGGCGACTTTCCGCAGCCGCGGCATGGTCCACGAACTGGAAGAGCTGATGGTCGGGCGGATGGTGGCGCGCGGTTATGACCCGGACTTTGCCGTGCGCTGCTTCAGCCAGATCAAGGGCTTTGGCGAATACGGCTTCCCGGAAAGCCACGCCGCCAGCTTTGCCCTGCTGGTCTATGTCTCGTCCTGGTTGAAGTGCCATTACCCGGCGGCTTTCGCCTGCGCGCTGCTCAATTCGCAGCCGATGGGCTTCTATGCCCCGGCCCAGATCGTGCGCGATGCGCGCGAGCATGGGGTGGCGGTGCTGCCGGTCGATGTGAATGCTAGCGGGTGGGACAATGGGCTGGAGGACGGTGCCTTGCGCCTCGGCTTGCGTCAGGTCGATGGCTTCCCCGAAGCTGCTGCCGCCCGGATCGTTGCAGCGCGGGAAACCGGGCCGTTTCGCGATGTGCGTGAGCTGAAGGAGCGGGCCGGGCTATCCCCGGCGCTGATCGAGCGGCTGGCGGCGGCCGATTGCTTCAACTCGCTCGGCCTCACGCGGCGGCAAGCCTTGTGGGATGCGCGCAGCCTGGTCGCGGCACCCGATCTGCCGCTGTTCGCCGCCATGGCGGCGCGCGACGAGGGGGCAGAGGCTGCGCTGACCCGCCTGCCGGCCATGCCCTTGTCCGAAGAAGTGGTCGCCGATTACCAAACCCAGCGGCTCAGCCTGAAGGCCCATCCGCTGGCCTTCCTGCGCGCCAGCCTGGCCGACCGGGGATTTGTCCGGGCGAGCGAACTCAGGGAACGCAAGTACCGCTCAGCCGTGCAGGTGGCGGGCGTGGTGCTGATCCGTCAGCGTCCGGGTAGCGCCAAGGGCGTCTGCTTCATCACGCTGGAGGACGAGACGGGGGTAGTGAACCTGGTGATCTGGCCAGACCTGATGGAAAAGCAGCGCAAGGTGATCATGGCTGCCCGGCTGATCGAGGTGAAGGGCCGGGTCGAATACGATGACGAGGTGATCCACGTCATCGCCACCCACCTGACGGATGCCACCCCAGCGCTCCACGCACTATCGGATGACCTGCTGCCGGAAACACTAGACCGCGCCGATGAAGTGCGCCGTCCGATCGAAGGCCGGATGCCAGCCTATCACCGTGCTGGCCATCCCCGCGATGCTCGCGTTATTCCGAAATCGCGGGATTTTCATTGAAGCGTCAAACCGCCTCAAGCGCATAGCCCGCCGAACGCACGGTCCGCACCGGATCGGGCGCGCCATCGATCTCGATCCCCTTGCGCAGGCGGCGGATGTGGACATCGACCGTGCGCAGTTCGATCTCGCTCTCGGTGCCCCAAACCGCATCGAGCAGCTGCCCGCGGCTGAACACGCGGCCGGGGTGTTCCATGAAGAACTTGAGCAGCCGGAATTCCGTTGGGCCAAGCTGAACCACCTGGCCGCGCCGGGTTACCTTGTGGGCGGTGGCGTCAAGCGAGAGATCGCCCACGCTGATCGTTTCGCCGGCCAGGGCAGGTCGAATCCGGCGCATGATCGCGCCGACGCGGGCAATCAGCTCGCGCGGAGAAAAGGGCTTGGTCAGGTAATCGTCCGCCCCGGTTTCGAGCCCGCGGATCTTGTCATCTTCGGCCCCGCGCGCGGTCAACATGATGATCGGCACGTGGGCCGTGGCCTTGTCGCGGCGCAGGCGGCGGCAGACCTCGATCCCGCTGGTCCCTTCGACCATCCAGTCGAGCACGACGAGGTCGGGTGCTTCCTCCTGGGCAAGCAGCAGGGCTTCATCGCCATCGGGGGTGACGGACACGGCATAGCCTTCCGCAGTGAAGCGGAATTCCAGCAGTTCCGCCAGCGCCGGATCGTCTTCGACCAGCAGCAGGCGTGGTTTGCTCATGTCAGGCTCCTGCCAGGTCTTCCCGGTCGGTCAGATAGGCGCCAGTCGCCGCATAGTGGACCATTTCGGCCACATTGGTCGCATGGTCGCCGATCCGCTCGATATTGCGGGCGACAAACAGCAGTTCAGCGGCGCTGCTGATCGATGACGGGTTTTCGATCATGTGGCTGACGAGGTTGCGGAAAATCGAGTTGTAGAAGGCATCGACCTTGTCATCGCGTTCCACGATCTCCGCTGCCAGCGCGGCATCGCGCGCGGCAAAGGCGGTCATCACATCGTGGACCATCTCGCCCGCGACCTCGGCCATCGCCGGGATCAGAGTCAGGGGCTCGAACTTCTTGCGGCCCTCGATCTTGTCGGTGCTCTTGGCTATGTTCTTGGCATAGTCGCCGATGCGTTCGACCACGCCGGCGATCTTCAGCGCGGCGATCACTTCGCGCAGGTCATCGGCCATCGGTGCACGCAGGGCGATCACGCGGATGGCCAGACGGTCGACTTCGGCTTCAAGGGCATCAATCCGCTTGTCACGGGCAATCACGCCCTTGGCCAGCTCACTGTTGCCCTTGACCAGGGCTTCCATTGCCTCGGCCAACGAGACTTCGGCCAGGCCGCCCATTTCGGCGATCAGGCCGCGCAGCCGAGTGATGTCCTCGTCGAAGGCCTTTACGGTGTGTTCCTGTGCCATCAGCCGTACCGTCCTGTGATGTAATCCTTGGTCCGCTCTTCGCGGGGATTGGTGAAGATATCGCTGGTCTTGCCGTATTCCACCATCTTGCCGAGGTGGAAGAAGGCGGTGCGCTGCGAGACGCGCGCGGCCTGCTGCATCGAGTGGGTGACGATAACGATGGCGTAACGACCCTTGAGCTCGTGGATCAGCTCCTCGATGCGGGCCGTGGCGATCGGATCGAGCGCCGAGCAGGGCTCGTCCATCAGGATTACCTCGGGATCAACCGCGATTGCGCGGGCAATGCACAGGCGCTGCTGCTGGCCGCCCGATAGGGCTGTGCCGCTTTCGGTCAGACGGTCCTTCACCTCTTCCCACAGGCCGGCGCGCTTGAGCGATTTCTCGACGATGCCGTCCAGATCGGCCTTGCTCCCGGCCAGGCCATGGATGCGCGGCCCATAGGCGATGTTCTCATAGATCGATTTGGGGAAGGGGTTGGGCTTCTGGAATACCATGCCAACCCGCGCGCGCAGCTGCACCACGTCCATGCCGGACTTGTAGATGTCTTCGCCGTCGAGCGTGATTTCGCCTTCGACGCGGGCGCCGGCGATCGTGTCATTCATCCGGTTGAGCGCGCGCAGGAAGGTCGACTTGCCGCAGCCCGACGGTCCAATGAAGGCCGTGACATATTCGGTCGGGATGTCGATCGACACCTCATCGATTGCGCGCTTGTCCCCATAGTAAATGGAGACGTCGCGCGCACTGATCTTGGCGTTCACGGGATCAAGGGAGTGGGTCGTGGTCATTACCAGCGTTTCTCGAAACGGTTGCGAAGGTAGATGGCGAGGCCGTTCATCACCAGCAGGAAGGCCAGCAGGACGATGATCGCGGCGGAAGTGCGTTCGACGAAGCCACGATCAATCTCGTCGGACCAGAGGAAGATCTGGACCGGAAGGACCGAAGCCGGCGAGGTAAAGCCTTCGGGCGGGGTGGCGACAAAGGCACGCATCCCGATCATCAGCAGCGGCGCGGTTTCACCCAGCGCGCGAGCCATGCCGATGATCGTACCGGTGAGGATGCCAGGCAGCGCCAGCGGCAGCACGTGGTGGAATACGGTCTGGACGCGGCTGGCTCCGACTGCCAGCGCAGCGTCACGGATCGAGGGCGGCACCGCCTTGATCGCGTTGCGACCGGAGATAACGATCACCGGCATGGTCATCAGCGCCAGGGTCATCCCCCCGATCAGCGGGGCCGAGCGGTAATTGGGGAAGATCCAGAGGAACACCGCCAGACCAAGCAGGCCGAAGATGATTGAAGGCACGGCTGCCAGATTGTTGATCGAAACCTCGATCACTTCGGTCCAGCGGTTCTTGGGGGCGTATTCCTCAAGATAGACTGCTGCCAGTACGCCGACCGGGAAGGCCAGAGCGAGCGTGATCAGCATGGTCAGCATCGAGCCCTTGAGCGCCCCCCAAATGCCGACGGCCTGTGGGCCAGTCGCGTCGGCGCGGCTCAGGAAGCCGGGATCCCAGGCCTGGGCCAGCTTGCCTTCAGACTGAAGCTTGGCGGCGATCGTCTTGAGGCTTTCCGACGCGCCATCGCCGCGCAGCGCCGAGGCGAGATCGTCGCTGGCGGGCAGCTCGGCTTCCACCGTGCCGCGTAGCAGTTGCGGATCGGCGGCAATTCGCTTGGCCAGCTCGCGCCAGGCCTGCGGATCGACTTCCGCAGCCGCTTCGGCACCAAGAGCCTTGGTGGCGGCCATTGCGACAATGTCGGGCAGGCCAGCCGCTTCCAGCTGCGCAATCGCATTGTCGGCAGACAGGCTGGCCGGATCGACCGTCATTCCGCTGGCCGCGAGATCGACCGGGAAGCGCAGCTCGGCGCGCTTGAACCCGCCGACCGCGTTGGCGGTCATCGTGACGAGCAGGAAGGCCAGGACCAGGGCCGAAAACACCACGGCGGCCAGTCCGAGCATGCGGAACCGGCGCTCAGCCGCGTAGCGGGCCTTCAGGCGGGCGGAGGAGACGTTACTCATAAGCTTCGCGGAACCGCTTGACGACGCGCAGGGCGATAAAGTTGAGGGCGAGAGTGACGCAAAACAGCACGAACCCCAGGGCAAAGGCCGAAAGGGTCGCGGGGTGATCGAAGCTGCCTTCGCCGGTCAGCATGGCGACGATTTGGAAGGTCACCGTGGTCATCGTCTCGAACGGGTTGGCGGTCAACCGCGCGGTCGCACCCGCGGCCATGACAACGATCATAGTCTCGCCGATCGCGCGGCTGACGGCCAGCATGACGCCGGCAACGATGCCCGGGAGCGCAGCCGGGATCAGCACCTTCTTGATCGTTTCAGAGGTGGTCGCACCCATGGCCAGGCTGCCATCGCGCATCGCCTGCGGCACGGCGGCGATGCTGTCATCGGCCATCGAGGAAACGAAAGGAATAATCATGATGCCCATGACCAGGCCTGCCGCCATGGCGCTCTCGCTCGAGGCGCTGGCGATGCCGATGCCTTGCGCCGCGTCGCGCACCAGCGGGGCGACGGTCAGCGCGGCGAAATAGCCGTAGACCACAGTCGGGACCCCAGCGAGGATCTCGAGCAGCGGCTTCATCCACTTGCGGACATTGGCGCTGGCATATTGCGTCAGGTATATTGCGCTCATCAGGCCAAGGGGAATGGCCACGATCATGGCAATGATAGCGCCGATAAAGATTGTGCCCCAGAACAGCGGAATGGCGCCATAGTTCTCGCCCAGGTTGGGACCCGGTGCCGCCATTGGGTCTGGGCCCCAGTGCGTGCCAAGCAGGAATTCGGCCGGGCTGACAAAGCCGAAGAAGCGGATCGTCTCAAACAGCAGCGAGGCGACAATGCCGAACGTGGTCAGGATGGCGACCAGCGAGGCCAGCAACAGACCGAGCATCACCGCACGTTCGACCCGGGTCCGGGCGGTAAAATCCGGGCGCAGCTTGAGGAAGGCATAAGCGCCGCCTGCAAAGCCCAGCAGCAGGGTAACGGCCAGGCCGATTGTTCCGAACTGGCGAATGGCGCTGGCAAAAGGCTCGACCAGTGCGTTCGCGGCGGGGTTGAAGGCTGCAGCCGCCGATCCGGAAGCCGTGGCATAAGCCTCGGCAATGATCGCATCGCGTTCGACGCCGAACGCTGGCAGGCTGGCGGCAGCGGGGTTGGATAGCGCTTGCGTGACAATCAGATTGGGGCTGATCGCCGCCCAGACCGCAGCAAAGGCTATGGCTGGCACGACGGCCCACAGGGCAACGTACCAGCCATGATAATTGGGAAGTGAATGCAGCGGCGCGCGGGTCCCCGGCGGGGCCGCGCGCTTAAAGGTCCAGGCTTTCGAACGTGCCGCCAGCCATGCAATCAAGCCCAGCCCAATGGCGAGCAGGAGAGGAATGGCTGGCGACATCGTTCGTACTGGTCCCTGTTGTAACGGCTTACTTGAGGCCGCTGGCATCCATGACGGTCAGGTCACTGGCAACCTTGGCATTCTTGGCCTGCACGTCATCCGGCGAGACAACCATGCCCTGGCGCGCGAGCAGACCGCCCTTGCTCCAGTTCTTGGCCCATTCGGCAACGAATTCCTTCAGGCCCTTGATGGCGCTGACGTGGGCGGCCTTGACGTAGATGTAAAGCGGCCGCGCACCCGGATAGCTGAAGTCCGAAATCGAGGCATAGGTCGGGTCGACACCGTTCATCGGCGAGCCCTTCAGCTTGTCGGCGTTTTCCTCAAGGTAGGAGAAGCCGAACACGCCCAGCGCCTTGGGATTGGCTTCCAGCTTCTGGACGATCAGGTTGTCGTTCTCGCCCGCGTCGACATAGGCCCCGTCGTTGCGCACTTCGGTGCAGATCTTCTCGTGCTTTTCCTTGTCGCTGTCCTTAAGCGCCTTCATCGCCGGATCGGTGTCGCAGCCCTTCATCAGGACCAGCTCCTTAAGCGCATCGCGCGTGCCCGAAGTCGACGGCGGGCCATAGACCAGGATCGGAATCGCCGGCAGGGCGGGGTTCACGTCGGCCCAGGTCTTGGCAGTGTTGGGCTTGCCGAACGGGTTGGCGGCCAGCGCCTCGTAGACATCGGCCTGGGTCAGCTTGATGTCAGGGCCATTCTTGGCTTCGGCGAAGGCGATCCCGTCAAGGCCGACCTGGACTTCGATGATGTCCTTCACGCCGTTCTTCTGGCAGTCTTCAAACTCCGACTTCTTCATCCGGCGCGAGGCGTTGACGATGTCGGGATGCTGCACGCCGACACCGGCGCAGAACAGCTTCATCCCGGCGCCCGTGCCGGTCGATTCGATGATTGGCGACTTGATCTCGGCGTTCGACTTGGCGAGCGAGTCCGAAATCGCCTTGGCAAAGGGATAGACGGTCGAGGAACCAACAGCACGGATCTGGTCACGCGAAGTGGACTGGGTGCCACAGGCGGCCAGCAGGGTGGCAGCACCGGCGGCGATAAGCAGCTTGGTCTTGTTCATGGAATCAACCTCCGATCAGCATGATCCAGAGCGCTCTGGAGTAGTTCCATGACAAGTTTATGACAACGCCGCCGGCTCGGTTTTCGGTAGCGAAACAGCGACCCGCGTTCCTTCGCCGAGGGTGCTGGTAATGTCCAGCTTCCCGCGGTGACGCTCCACAATATGCTTGACGATCGCCAGCCCCAGACCGGTGCCGCCCGATGCGCGGCTGCGGCCCGGATCGGTGCGATAAAAGCGCCGGGTCAGGTGCGGCAAGTGCTCGGGTGCGATACCTGGACCGTGGTCGGTTACGATCAGCTCAATCGTGTTCGCTTGCTGTGCTGCCACGCTCACTTCGACCGGCGAATCTGCGCCGCCATACTTAAGCGCGTTGTCGATCAGGTTGCGGAGCAGCTGTTCTAGCTGGGTCGCATCGCCCGCCACCACCGCGCCGTCCGCAGCAGCGACGAGCTTGACCTGTTCCTTACCGCGCAGCGAGGCGACCTCTCCCACCACGCGGGCGGCGAGCTTGCCCAGATCGAGCGGTTCGGTGGGGTGATCGTGCTTTTCGGCCTCGGCATGGCTCAGCGAGAGCAGGTCTTCGACCAGCGAGAGCATCCGCCGTGCTTCGCGCAGGACAATGCTTAGGAACCGCTTTTGCGCCTCGGCATCGACCGCCGGGCCGCCTTCCTCCAGCGTTTCGACATAGCCGATGATCGAGGCGAGCGGCGTGCGCAGTTCGTGGCTGGCATTGGCGACGAAATCGGTATGGGCGCGGCTGACATCCGCCTCGGTGGTGCGGTCGGCCAGCTCGATCAACCAGCGCTGCTTGTCGATCTGGCGACGGGTCAGCTGCCACAGGCTGCGGGTGCCGGTGAAACCGGGGATGGTGACGCTATCACCATCGCCCATGTCGAGCAGTCGCATGGCATCTGGATGGCGCAGGCCGATTCGCGCGTCCTGACCCTGAACATGGGCCCCGAGCGCGGCGCGGGCGGCGGCATTGGCCATGACAATCCGCGTGCCTTCCAGCACCAGCAACGGCGCACCAAGCGATTCGATCGCTTCGCGCACGGCATCGCGCGTAACCACGGCCTTGTCGACGCGGGCTTCAGCCACTTCGGGTTCGGGTAGGGTCAGCCACAGCGAACCGCCCCAGATCAGCAGCACGGCAGCCACCAGCCACAGGCTCACGCCGGCGACGGCAAGTCCGAACGCGCCAAGTGCGGCAAGGAACAATCCTGGGAGCGGGAGCTTGCCGGTCATGCGGGTGGGATGATTAGTCTGTCCGGGCAAGCCATGCCAGCAGCGTTTTGCGCTGGCACCTGCCGGAAGCTGGTGGTGACCCCTACGGGACTCGAACCCGTGTTTCAGCCGTGAAAGGGCCGCGTCCTAGACCGCTAGACGAAGGGGCCAAACCGGCTTGAGGCCGTCAGGCAGGCCGGGCGTTTAGGGAAGCCGGGGGAGAGGGTCAAGCCGCTTTTTGCAAGAATATTTCAATCGGCCCAGGCGGCATCGTCAACATGCAATTCTGCGGCCGGACGGCTACCCCAGTCGTCGATCTTGGCCCGGCCAGCGAGCCAGAAACGCCGGCCTTGTGCGCGGTTGAGCAGCGCCTGGCCAAGCTCGGTCTCGGCCTGACGGAAGGCGACCGCCTTGAAACTCGCGCCGTCGTCGCCTCGCACGATAAGCCGGACATGGTCCTTGCCGACAAGATCGGCTTTGATCAGCCGCACGGGACCGACCGCTACCCGTGGTCCCGGCCAGCCCATGCCATAGGGGCCGGCGCTTTCCAGCGTCTCGACCAGCGGCGGCACCAGCCCGCCGGGTGCAACCGCAAGGTCGAGTTGCAGCGATTGGCCGGCCTGGGCTGCAACAACGGCTGCACCAAGCCGCTCGTCGAGGAACTCAGCCAGGGCGCTCAGCCGCGCAGGATCGACAGTCAGCCCCGCCGCCATGGCATGGCCGCCGCCAGCGACCAGCAGTCCGGCCTCGCGCGCGGCGATGATCGCAGCGCCCAGGTCCACCCCGGCGATTGATCGGCCCGAACCTTTGCCGTGGCCATGCTCATCTGCGTCGAGTGCGATGACGATGGCGGGACGGCCCGACTTTTCCTTGATCCGCCCAGCGACAATTCCGATCACCCCCGGGTGCCAACCGGAACCGGCCAGCAGCACGACCGCGCGATTGTGCTGGCTTTCGAGCTGGGCCTCTGCTGCTTCCTGCACCGCCGCCTCGATCGCGCGGCGTTCCTCGTTAAGCTGTGAGAGCTGGGCGGCGATGGCACGGGCCTCGTCTGGGTCTTCCGTGGTCAATAGGCGCACGCCAAGCGTTGCCTCGCCAACGCGCCCTCCGGCATTGATGCGCGGCCCGAGTGCAAAGCCCAGATCGCTGCAGGTTGGGGCCCGGTTGAGACGGCTGGCGTCAATCAGCGCGGCCATGCCAACATTCTCGCGCCGCGCCATGACTTTCAGCCCCTGGGCGACCATCGCCCGGTTGAGGCCATGGAGTGCAGCAACATCGGCCACGGTCCCCAGCGCAACGAGATCGAGCAGCGAGAACAGGTCCGGTTCAGGCCGGCTCTCGAAGTAGCCGCGCTGGCGCAACAGACGAACGGTCGCTACCGCCAGCAGGAAAGCGACGCCGACTGCAGCGAGATGGCCATGCGCGGCGGCGAGTTCGTCCTCGTCAAGCCGGTTGGGGTTCACCAGAGCCAGTGCGCGGGGCAGTTCGGGCGCGCATTTGTGGTGATCGACCACGATTACGTCGATCCCGGCGGTCTGCGCCATTTCGAGCGCTTCATAGGCCATGGCCCCGCAATCGACTGTGACGATCAGGCTTGAGCCTTCCTCGCCGAGCCGGACCAGGGCTTCGCCCGAGGGGCCATAGCCTTCAAGCAAGCGGTCGGGGATATAATAGCGTGCTGGGTGGCCAAGCATCCGCAGCAGCCGGATCAGCAACGCGGCGCTTGTCGCGCCATCGACGTCATAGTCGCCAAAGACGGTCAGCGTTTCGTTTGTCAGCACTGCTCTGGCGAGCCGTTCGGCCGCCAGGTCCATGTCGCGGAAGATTGAGGGGTCGGGCAGAAAGGCGCGAAGCGAGGGGTTGCGGTGGCGCTCGACATCATCCTGCGGCACGCCGCGAGCCAGCAGAAGCTGGGTGACCAGATCGTGATCGAGCGAGGCGGGGCTCGTCGAAAGATCCATGTTGCCACCGCGCCAGCGCCAGGCGCGCCCGGTCAGTGAACGCTCGATACCGAGAATGGAGGAGGGGGCAGCGGCCATCGCATTCCGGCTACCCGAACCGGTCCGCGCTGAGAAGGGGCGAGGTGCTGCTTTTCACGGCTTTGCAGCGACGCTGCGCTGGGCCATGATTGCGCGATGCTGGCAATCATCTGGCACAGCCGCACTGGCGCCGCCCGCGCTTTGGCCGAAGCTGCCTTCACAGCGGCGGAGGGGCGCGCCGTTCTGCTTCCCGCCGAGCGGGCCAGGCCCGACGATCTTTTGGCGGCGCAAGGCTATCTCTTCGCCTTTCCCGAGAATCTCGGCAGCATGACCGGGGCGATGAAAGAGTTCTTCGATCGCAGCTACTACCCGCTGCTGGGGCAGATCGAGGGGCGGGCATACGCCTCCATTATCGCAGCAGGCAGCGACGGCCATGGTGCCCAGGCCCAACTTGACCGGATCGTGACCGGCTGGCGGTTGCGGCGGGTGGCTGAACGGCTGATTGTCAATCTGGCTGCGCAGACGCCCGAGGCGATCCTTGCACCAAAAGTCGTTCCGACCGCCGCATTGGAGAGCGCTGCCGATCTTGGCGCCGCGCTCGCGGAAGGATTGGCCAGCGGTGTCTTTTGATGGGCTAGATTTGGTGCTTGCTCCAACTATTCGGTCCAAACCCGACGCAACTTGCCCGCAGGGACTCGACTAAGCGCTGTTAAAAATGCGAGACATTCCGAAAGTTTACGAGGACCGGCGATCGATATGGTCGAGATCAGTCAGGGCTGGGGGGCAGCGCCACGGTTGTGCTTTGTCTTTGCGCCCGGTTCCCGGCCCGACCTCGCCGCGTTGGATGCGCTTGCCGTCTCGCCATCCGACACTGCCAGCGGCTCCTCGGCTGCCACAAGCTTTTCCTTAAGCCATCGCAGCCCGGATGGCACCTGGGCGGAACTGTTGCTGCATGGGCTGACGTTCGATTGCACTGGCCTTGCACCGGGTGATGGCGATGCCCAACCGCCGGCGGGTCCGCCGGTTGGCCTGCGCTCGATGCCGGCCGGTGAAGTTATCAGCCTTGCGCCAGCACCGCATCTGGCGGGTGGGGCGGGGCTGATCCCGGTCCTGCAAGTTATTGCCGAGCTGGGAGCCAACTTGGCCGCACTCTCTGGGGTCCTGGCCGTGACATGGACCCCGGCAGGATCATGGGTGGCGCCGGACCTGTTCCGCCGCGCGATCGCGGTTTGGCTTGATGGCGGCGCCTTTCCTGGCCTGATCCTGACGGCGCTGGAGCAGAAGGCCAACGGAGCGATTGCCTCGCGCGGGCTGCAGCTTCTGATCGGCCAGGAACTGTATTTTGAGCCTGACAAGCGCCTGCCCGCCGCCACTTTGGCCCGGCTGGCGGTACGGCTGATCCACGAACTGGTCCAAATTGGCCCCTTGCAGCGAGAGCGCGACTTCACGGGTCCGGGGGGGGAGCGCCTGCTGGCCGTCCCCGTGCGCGACGGGACCGAGCTACGTATTCTGGTCAGCGGCCTGGATAGCGAGCAATAATGCCGCACGGCAGGGGCGATCGGACCTGGTTGCCGTTCCGCGCCGTCAATCGTCGTGATTTGCCTAGCTTCGATCCCGGATTGCAGCGCCACCATCTTTTGCCCCGGCAGTTGCTTCGCCAGGATGGCACGGCCAACCTGCTGCGCGCGATCGGACGGGATCGACTGCGGTTTGAGGATTTTCGTCACAATGGCCTGCTGCTGCCGGCAACCGATCAAGCTGCGCTGCGGATCGGTCTGCCGCTCCACCGTGGGCCGCACCGCACCTATAATGAACTGGTCAGCGAGCGGGTTGGACAGATCGAAGCCAGCTGGGCCCGCACCCGCCCGCAGACGCCGGAAGCAGCAGTTATCGATGCCTTGGGCCGGCTCGAACTGCTGCAACGCGCCCTGCGGCGGCGTTTGCTTGATCAAAGGCGGCGCCTGCTGCTCAGCCGCAAGGACCCGCTAGGGAGCGGTATTGACTTTGCTGAACTGGATGCCCTGGTGGATGACCTGTGGCCTGCGACTGACCTCAGCGGGCCATAGGATCAGGCGAGCGCCATCCGGGCCTTTTCGGCCAGTTCGGCGCGGGCGCGGTTGTATTCGCTTTCCATCCGATCAACCCGGTCAGCCACGCTTTCGACAGCCTTGACCGCGTTGATCCCCTGGCCGGAGCCCCAGATGTCCTTCCATGCCTTGGCTTCGGTATTGCCGCCCGAACCGAAGTTCATCTTGCTCGGATCGCTCTGCGGCAGATTGTCCGGATCAAGGCCAGCAGCGACGATCGAGGGGCGCAGGTAATTGCCGTGTACCCCGGTGAAGAGGTTCGAATAGACAATGTCGTCAGCGCGGCCTTCGACGATGCTGTTCTTGTAGCCGTCAACCGCATTGGCTTCCTTGGTGGCGATCCACGGTGTGCCGATATAGGCGAAGTCCGCGCCCATGGCCTGCGCCGCGAGGATCGAATGGCCGCAGGCGATCGAGCCCGAAAGTGCCACAAGGCCATCGAACCACTCGCGGATTTCTTGCATCAGCGCGAAGGGTGACAATGTGCCGGCATGGCCGCCCGCACCTGCGGCGACCGGGATCAGGCCATCGGCACCCTTCTCGATTGCCTTGCGGGCAAAGCGATCGTTGATCACATCGTGCAGCACGATCCCGCCCCAGGCGTGAACCGCGTTGTTGATGTCCTCGCGCGCACCGAGCGAGGTTATGGTCATCGGCACCTGCCACTTGGCGCAGACTTCCATGTCTTCCTCAAGCCGGTTGTTGGTCTTGTGGACGATCTGGTTGACGGCATAGGGCGCGGCCGGGCGATCCGGGTTGTCACGGTTGTGCGCGGCCAGTTCCTCGGTGATGCGGTGCAGCCACTCATCCAGCATACCCGAGGGGCGGGCGTTGAGCGCCGGAAAGCTGCCGATGATCCCGGCTTTGCACTGGGCAATCACCAGTTCGGGGCCCGAAACGATGAACAGCGGCGAACCGATGACGGGCAGGCGCAGGCGGTCAAACGGGGCGGGCAGCGGCATGGGTGGCATTCTCCGATAGCTTAATCGTACGGTTAAAGACGCTCATAGCAGAGGCCAAGCCACTGTCGAGAGGGGGAACCCTGCCAAAACTAGGAGCGCAAAATGATGCGCTTGGCATCTTGCCGCCACAATCGCGGGCTATTCCGGTCTGCTCATGGGGACGATCATTGCATTGGGGCGCGATGGCGCGCACAATTTCTCGAAAGCGGCGGCAGAGCGGCTGCATCTGATCACTGGTTTCGGCGTTGAGGGCGATGCCCACGCGGGGATTACAGTGAAACACCGTTCACGGGTGGCCAAGGATCCGCACCTGCCAAACCTGCGCCAGGTTCACCTGATCCACACCGAACTGCTCGAAGAACTGGCCGGCAAGGGGTTCCAGGTCGCGCCAGGTCAGCTGGGCGAGAATGTGACCACACGAGGAATTGGCTTGCTGCAACTATCGGTCGGCACGCGTCTGCGGCTCGGTCCGGATGCGGTCATTGAAGTGACGGGCCTGCGCAACCCCTGCCATCAGATCAACGGGATTGCCCTCGGTTTGATGGACGCCGTGCTTGACCGTGCGGCCGATGGCAGCCTTATCCGCAAGTGCGGGATCATGGCGATCGTGGTGGCGAGCGGCATGGTTTCAGTTGGGGATGTCGTCGCCCTGGAACACGTGCCGGCCGACCATGTGCGGCTGGGCGTAGTCTAGAAGGCGGGCCCCAGCGCGGGGTCGAGATCGCGCGGGCGGGTCAGGTGGACCAGGCGCGCGCAGCGATCGCGCAGGTCGGCCCAGCGGTCGATGTCCAGCTCAAGCACGGCATAACAGGCAGTGGGAAACTTTTCCTCGACCGCGTCGCGCAGCGAGCTGGTGCCATCGTCCGGGACCAGGTCAAAAATCAGGTCTTCCAGCCCAGGGTTGTGTCCGACCATCAGGATCGCGGACGGATCGTCATCCTGCTCACGCAGCACGTCAGCCAGGGTGACGCTGCTGGCGAGGTAAATGCGGCGGTCCCAATTGACCTTCACTGGCTGTCCGCTGGCGTGGCAGGCAAGTTCAATCGTTTCGGCGCAGCGGATCGCGGGAGAGGACAGAACCCGGTTCCATTGCACCCCATGATCGCGAATGTGCCTTCCCATTATGGCGGCACCGGCGCGCCCACGCTCATTCAGCGGCCGGTCGAAATCGCGCGCGCGCGGATCGCCCCAGTCGGACTTGGCATGGCGGAACAGACCGAGGATTTTCACGCAGGGCTCTCGTTAGGAATGGTGCGCCCAGAAACACCGGTGCCGACGCGTTGTAAAGCCTCGTCCAAAGTCACCCGTGTAATCGGAGTGCCGCCCGGAAAGGCCGAGAGCAGGCGCGAAGGAAAGGCCGAGGAGAGCACAACAAAATGGCCGCGGTCTTCCTTGCTGCGGATCAGCCGGCCAAAGGCCTGGGCCAGGCGCGCGCGGATGATCTGGTCGTCATAGGCCGATCCGCCCCCCGCCAGCCGCCGCGCGCGGTGCAGGATCGAAGGCTTGGGCCAGGGCACCTGTTCCATCACCACCAGTCGCAGCGAATGGCCGGGCACATCGACCCCGTCACGCAGGGCATCGGTGCCCAGCAGCGAGGAGCGCGGATCGTCACGGAAGATATCGACCAGCGTGCCAGTATCGATTGGATCGACGTGCTGGGCATAAAGCGGCAGGCCGGTGCGGGCGAGCCGGTCGGCAATCCGGCCATGGACCGCGCGCAACCGTCGGATCGCGGTGAACAGGCCAAGGACACCGCCGCCTGAGGCCTCGATCAGACGGCCATAGGCTCCGGCCAGCGCAGCGACATCGCCCTTGGCTACGTCGGTCACGATCAGCACTTCGGCCTGACCAGCGTAGTCAAACGGGCTGTCAAAGCTGGACAGGCGTGGAGCAATTTCGAGCGAAGCCGCGCCGCTGCGAGCAATTGCGGTGTCCCAATCCGGCCCGTCGCGCAGGGTGGCGGAAGTGATCATGACCCCGTGCGCACCTTCGAGCACGGTGCGGGCGAACGGCTTCATTGGATCGAGCCAGCGGCGGTGGATGCCGACGTCAAATTCGCGCGCCTCGCTGCGTTCCACCGCCAGCCAGTCGACGAATTCGGGATCGGCCGGACCGCCGAGCCGGTCGAGCAGGGCCTCCCAGGCCGCAAGCAGGTCGATCCGCCAAGACAGGGAATGACGCGCCCCTTCGATCCGGGCGCGGCCCGCGCCGTCGAGCCAGTCGGGCGGCTCCGCCAGGATCGCCTCCAGCCGCACACCGAGCCGGACCAGCGGCACCCGCAGTTCGGCCAGAGCTTCCTGTGCCGCCTGGGCACGCTCGACGAAAGCGCCATCGAGTTGCGCCGCCTCGGTCTCGAGGCCATAGCCAGCGTCCTGTCCGCCGCTTTCGTCGCGGGCATAGACGGTAGCGCGCACTGCGGCGAGCAGCTCTTCAAGCGGTCCTGACGGCGCATTCTCCCCCAGACGCTGGAGCCAGCCATCGCCGGGAAGGGCTTCGGCGGCATAGCGGGCGGCGGCAATGGCCTTGCCCCCGGCCTCATCATAGCTGGCAACATCGGCAAGGCGAGCGGACAGACCGCGCCGCCGCCCCTTGGAGCCGCGTTCCGGGCCGATCACCCATCGGCGCAATTCGATTGTCTCGGCACCGGTCAGCGCGGCGGCGAAGGTAGAATCCGCCGCTTCGAACACGTGATGGCCTTCGTCAAAGACCAGCCGGGTCGGGCGTTGGGCGTGGTCGCGGCCGCGCGCGGCGTTGACCATGACCAGCGCGTGGTTGGCGATCACGAGGTCAGCTTGCGCTGAGGCGCGGGCGGCGCGTTCGATGAAGCATTTCCGGTAATGCGGACAGCCGGCATAGACGCATTCACCGCGCTGGTCGGTCAGCGCCTTGATCCCGCGCTGACGGAACAGGGTGCCAAGCCAGCCGGGTAGGTCCCCGCCGATCATGTCGCCGTCCTGGCTATAGGCTGCCCAGCGCGCTACGAGTTGCGCCAGGATCGCCGCGCGACCGGCAAAACCGCCCTGCAAGGCGTCTTCGAGATTCAGCAAGCACAGGTAGTTTTCGCGGCCCTTGCGCACGACAACGGGCTGAGTGCCATTGCCGTGCTGCGCGGGCCAGGCGCGCCGGCTTTCGCGGCGGAGCTGGCGTTGCAGCGCCTTGGTATAGGTCGAAACCCAGACCGTCCCCCCCGATTGCTCGGCCCATAGCGAGGCAGGGGCGAGATAGCCCAGGGTTTTGCCAATCCCGGTCCCGGCCTGGGCCAGGACCAAGTGCGGCAGTCCCTCGCGGCGGCGCGGGGCGAACACCTCGCCGGCCTCGCGGGCATAAGCGGCCTGGGCAGGACGGGCTTCAGCCCCGCTACCGGTGAGCTGGCCCAGCCGCTGGGTGATAGCTTCTTGCGGGAGCGAGACCTGCGCTGGCTGGGGGCGTTCTGGCGCCTCCTCCCACTCTGGCAGGCGTGCGAAGAGCCAGCGTTCGGCCTTGGCCGGGGCATCCAGCCGCGCTGCCAGCAAGGGCGCCCAGGGCCAGCGCAGCCGGGTCAGGTTCTGGAGCGCGCTCCACGCGCCTTCGCGTTCTGGCCAGGCCGGGTCGGCACAAGTGGAAAGCAAGGCTTCGGCCGCGACCTGGAGCAGGGCGGGGACAGCGTCGTCGCTGGTCGGCTCGGGCAGGTCCAATGCATGGGCCAAGCCCTTGGGGGTCGGCACCACGAATCGCGCCGGGTGGACAAAGGCAAACAGCTCCAGCAGGTCGAGGCCGGACAGGTCGGGATAGCCCAGCCGCGTCGCCACGAGCGGGGCATTGAGCAACAGCAGCGGCGTGTCGGCCGCGGCGATGATCGCCTCGCCCTTGCCGGTCGCACGGGTGTTGCCATAGCCGTCGCGCAGCCAGCAGCCGGAATGGCTGGCGTGAATCGCGGGCAAAGGCAGAGCGGCCGTCACCCGATCTTGCTAGAACGAAAATGGAACGTGGAAAAGCCAGAGCAGCGCCTCAGCGGCTGAAAAGTCGCTCCCACCAGGGCTGGTCGCTCTCCATTGGCCGCAGCGGGCCGAAGATCATGCGACGCCGCACCGGATCAAGGTTGCGGGGAGTGTGGAGTGGCAGATGCTGAAAGCGCGAACGGCTAGGCAAGTTGAGCATAGCAAAAGCCCCATTTGTTGCCGCGGGATAACGCGGCAGCGCCGCCGTAGTTCCCGTTGACCCCGCGAGGCGCGCAGTCCAGCTATGCCGCCATGTCGAATCCATCGCGTGACGCTCTGATCGCCCGCCTGCCCAAGGCCGAGCTCCACCTCCATATCGAAGGTTCGCTCGAGCCTGAATTGCTGTTCGCTTTGGCCCAGCGCAACGGGGTGTCGATCCCTTTTGCCTCGGTCGAGGCTGTGCGGGCGGCCTATTCCTTTTCGAACCTGCAGGACTTCCTCGACATCTACTATCAGGGGATGTCTGTACTGCAGACCGAACAGGACTTCTATGACCTGACCTGGGCCTATCTGGAGCGGGCGGCCACAGATACGGTCCGCCATGTCGAAATCTTCTTCGATCCGCAGGGGCACACTGAGCGCGGTTTAGCTTTCGAGACCGTGCTGGACGGCATCGAGCGGGCGCTGAGGGACGGTGAGGTAAAGCTGGGGATCAGTTACCGGCTGATCATGTGCTTTCTGCGCCACTTGAGCGAGGACGCGGCCTTTGCCACGCTTGATCAGGCAATGCCGCACATCGATCGCATTCACGGCGTTGGGCTGGACTCGTCCGAGGTTGGCCATCCGCCGAGCAAGTTCCAAAAGGTCTTTGCCAAGGCGCGCGAACTCGGCCTTCACGTCACGGCGCATGCCGGGGAAGAAGGCCCTCCTGAATATGTCCATGAGGCCCTGGACCTGCTGCAGGTAGAGCGGATCGACCATGGCAACCGCGCGCTGGAGGATGCGGCGCTGGTCCGGCGGATCGCGGACGAAGGCCTGACGCTGACGGTTTGCCCGCTGTCCAACTTGCGGCTCTGCGTGATCAAGGACATCGGCCAAAGCCCAGTGCGCAAGATGCTCGACCTTGGCCTTAAGGCGACGGTCAATTCGGACGATCCGGCCTATTTCGGTGGCTACATCAACGACAATTTCCGGGCGATTGCCGATGCGCTGGACCTGTCGGAGGCCGAGATCGTCAAGCTGGCCGAGAACAGCTTTACCGGCTCGTTCCTGCCAATGGCCGATCAGATCCAGCACCTGGCTGAAATAACCGAGGTGGCCGGTGGTTGATAAGGTTTACCTCACCGCCGACCGGCTGCTGGAAGACAGCTTTGCCCTGGCCAACCAGGTGATCGATTCGGGCTTCGTGCCGACCCATATCGTCGGGATCTGGCGGGGCGGGGCACCGGTTGGCATCGCAGTGCAGGAACTGCTGGCCTATCGCGGCGTGGAAACGGATCACATCGCGATCCGCACGGCCAGCTATTCAGGGATCGACAAGCAAGACAAGGAAGTGCGGGTCTATGCCCTGGGCTATCTGATCGACGTGCTCGACCCCGAGAACCGGCTGCTGGTGATCGATGACGTGTTCGACACGGGCCGCTCGGTCGAGGCCTTCCTCAAGGAATTGAAAACCCGGTGCCGGCACAACATGCCCGAAACGGTCAGGATCGCGACGGTCTATTATAAACCCAGCCGCAACCAGACCTCGCTGAAGCCCGATTACTTCGTCCATGAAACGGAGGAATGGCTGGTCTTCCCGCACGAGATCTGCGGTTTGACCGAAGCGGAAATCCGCGCTCACAAGCCGGGTGCGAGCATCATTCTTCGCGAAGGCTGATGGTCAGTTCGCGCGCCAGACCGTTTCGCCTTCCTTCACCGTTTCGAGCACCTTGATCGCCCGGATCTGGTCAACTGGGGTGGTAAGCGGGTTGCGATCCAGCACCACAAAGTCCGCAAGCAGACCCGCCTTGATCCGCCCGCGCCGGTCTTCTTCGAAGACCTGCCAGGCCGGTCCTGTGGTCAGCGCCTGAAGTGCCTGAAAGGCATTTTCGCGCTGGCCATCGCCACTGACCACGCCGCTGCGCGAGGTTCGGGCCATCGCACTCCACATCTGCGCGCGGGTATCAAGCGGTGTGACCGGATAGTCCGAGTGGTTTGACGGGATCAGCCCGGCGGCGCGGCTGGCGGTGAAGGGGCTGATGAAATCGACCACCTCATCCGGAAAATTTCGCCGGTGGGTATCCGCGAAGTAGAAGGTATGGTTGGAAAAATAGGTGGGGCCGACCCCGATCCGGACATAGGCCGGGATCTGGTCGGGCCGCATGAATTGCGAATGGATCACGACTGGACGGCGATTGTCGGCAGCCTTGATCCCCAGCGCATCGAAGCCGCGGATCGCCATGTCGATCGCCGCATCGCCATTGGCGTGGACGAAGATCTGCCAGCCGCGTTCATGGACCTTGCGGGCCAGGGCCTGGAAGGCAGCATCGCTGGTCACCGGCTGGCCATGCCATGGATGCTGGCCATCGGGTGATCCCAGTGCATAGTCACGGGTAAAAAAGGCAGTGCGCGCCTGTGGCGAGCCGTCCAGCGTGAACTTTATGCCTTGCAACTTGACCCGCCCAAACCGCGCGCCTGGGGTCATGGCCGGGTTCTCCAGCACGGCATCGATCCCGGTCATGGCGAAGGGCAGCAGCGCCAGATCGATCTTCAGCATTGCTTGGGCCGCTGGAGACGTAAGGAAGGCCAGATCGACTGGGTTGGTTGCCCCGTCCTGCGCCCAAGTGAAGCCTTCGCGGGCATAGCGCATCTGGACCCCGTCAAGTGCGGCAAGTCGGGCCTCGTTGCTCGGCTGCGGGAGCACGGCCGACATCGGCAGCATGGCCTTTTCGAACAGCAGGCCGGTCAGCCTGCCCTTTTCATCGCTGGGCATGACTCCGCCAGCGGGCGGCTTCATGCCATCGCGCAGCTTTGCCGCCTTTAGCGCGGCGCTGTTAGCGACGAGACCGTGGAGCGAGATATGCAGCAGCACGACCTTGCGATCGGGCATAATGCCATCCAGTTCGGCGCGCGTAACATGGCGGCGTTCGGCCAATTGCGCATCGTCATAGCGCCAGACCACGACCCAGCCACCCTTCGGCACTTTGGCGCCATAAGCCTTGACCGCGGCGAGAAGCTTGCTGACGGACGCAGTATCGCCAATCGCCGGATCTGCCAGATCGAGACCGCCTGCTGTCTGGAGCCCGATCGCGAAGTGCGAATGCGCATCGACAAAGCCTGGCAACAGCGTCGCGCCGTTGAGATCGCGCGTCCTGGCATCCTTGCCGGCCGCTTCTCGCGCGCCAAGTTCGGGGCCGACGAAGACGATCTTGCCATCGCGTTCGACCACGGCCTCGGCCGTTGCGGGTGTTTCGCCGTCCATTGTGATGATCGTGCCGCCGCGCCACAGCGTGGCACTTGCATCCTTCGCCGTTGCCGGCGCGGTCAGCACCAGACAGGCTGCCGCCAGCCATCCCGCAATTCGCATTGTTGCCCCTCCCGTCCTCTTGGGGCCGGACTTTCGGGCCGCAGATCGCCCGATGCAAGCGGCAATCGCGCCTTGCAACGCGCGCTCTTTGGCGCGAAAGGGCCGCATCATGACCGACGAAGCACTCCTTTCCGCCGCACAGGTATCCAAGGCTTGGCCCTTTGAAGAAGCGCGCAAGCTGCTGAAGCGGTATCCGGATGGGAAACCCGATGGCACGCCCGTGTTGTTTGAGACGGGCTATGGTCCATCGGGCCTGCCGCATATCGGCACTTTTCAGGAGGTGCTCCGCACCACGCTGGTCCGCCGTGCCTATGAAACGCTGACGGGCGGCGCGCCGACGCGGCTGGTTGCCTTCAGCGATGACATGGACGGCTTGCGCAAGGTGCCGGACAATATCGAGAACAAGGGCCTGCTGGCTGCCTACCTTGGCCACCCGCTGACCCGCATTCCCGATCCCTTTGGCAAGTATGAAAGCTTCGCCCACCACAACAACGCTATGCTGCGGGAATTCCTCGATCAGTTCGGCTTCGAGTATGAGTTCGTCTCGGCCAGCGATCGCTACAATTCGGGCCAGTTCGACGATGCCCTGCGCGGCGTTCTGCGGGGCTGGCAGGCGATCATGGACATCATGCTGCCGACCCTGCGCGAGGAGCGCCGCCAGACCTATTCACCGGTCCTGCCAGTAAGCCCCAAGACTGGACAAGTGCTGCAGGTGCCGGTCGAGGTCGTCGATGCCGAAGCGGGCCTGGTCCGCTTCGAAGATCACGGCGAGATAGTCGAAAGCTGCATCTTGGGCGGCAATTCCAAGCTGCAGTGGAAGGTCGACTGGGCGATGCGCTGGGTCGCGCTGGGCGTCGATTACGAGATGTGCGGCAAGGACCTGACCGATTCCGTGCGCGAAAGCGGCAAGATCGCCCGCGCGCTGGGCGGCCGCGCGCCGGAGGGCATGATCTACGAACTGTTCCTTGATGAGAACGGCGAAAAGATCTCCAAGTCCAAGGGCAATGGCCTGACGATCGAGCAGTGGTTGACCTATGGCAGCGAAGAGAGCCTCGGTTTTTACCTGTTCCGCGATCCCAAGAGCGCCAAGAGCCTCCACGTCGGCATTATCCCCCGCGCGGTCGACGAATACTGGCAATTCCGCGAAAAGCTGGCCGAGCAGCCGGTCGAGCAGCAACTCGGCAACCCGGTCTGGCACCTGCTGCGCGCCAATGGCGATGCGGGCGGGGCGGGTGACAAGCTGCCGGTGACCTATGGCCTGCTGCTGAACCTGGTTGGCGTGCTGGGCGCTGGAGCGACGCGGGAACAGGTCTGGTCCTATCTTGGCAACTATGTCGAGAATGCCGATCCGGCGGCGCACCCGCAGCTCGATAAGCTGGTCACCAATGCGCTGGCCTATAACCGCGATTTCATCGCCCCGACGCTGCAGCGCCGCAAACCTGAGGGCAATGAAGCCCAGGCGCTGGCCGCGCTCGACGAGGAACTGGCTGCCACCAGCGATGATGCCACGGCGGAAGAGCTACAGAACCTGGTCTACGAAATCGGCAAGGACCCGCATTACGGGTTCGAGCAGCTGCGCGACTGGTTCAAGTGCCTTTACGAAACCCTGCTTGGCTCAAGCCAGGGGCCGCGCATGGGCAGCTTCATCGCGCTCTACGGCATCGCCAACACCCGCAAACTGATTGCCGAGGCGCTTAGCTAGGTCGGCGGAATCAGGGTCGGGTTTCGACCAGTCTGGCGCAGCCTGATGGGAGCCAATCGCATCGACCCTGGTTGCCGAATTCAGCCCCGTGAACTTTCGTCGATCCAACGCCGGATCTTTGCTTCAAGCACAGGCAAGGGCAGCACTCCGCTACCCAGAACCTGTTCGTGGAAGGCCTTGAGGTCGAAACGTGGGCCAAGCGCCGTCTCGGCCTCGCGCCGCAGCCGCTGAATCGTCAAGGCCCCGATCTTGTAGCTCAGCGCCTGGCCGGGATTGGCAATGTAGCGATCGACCTCAGCCTCGGCATCGCTGCGGCCCATGCCGGAATTGGCGAGCATGTAGGCAACGGCTTGGCTGCGGCTCCAGCCCTTGGCGTGAAGGCCGGTGTCCACGACCAGCCGCATTGCCCGGAGCATCTCGTCATCGAGCGTGCCCCAGTGCTGCAATTGATCCTTGTAGAGGCCCATCTCGTAACCCAGCGTTTCGGCATAGAGTGCCCAGCCTTCAACATAGGCGGCGTTATCACCAAAGCGCTGGAAATCCGGCAAGGACTGGTCCTGCTGGGCAAGGCTGGTCTGGAAGTGGTGCCCGGGAATACCTTCATGCAGGTAGAGTGTGGTGACGCCAGAACGGAACCGGCTTTCGAGGTCATAGGTGTTGAAATAGAACGTTCCGGGCCGCCGCCCGTCTGCAGAGCCGAGCGAATAGGAACCACCGGCCTCGAACTTGCCGCGCGAGGCGGGATAGGCGGCGATGGTCATCTGGCCGCGCGGCTGCCGGGTGAAGAAGCGCGGCAGCTGCGCATCGACCGCGCGGGCTACGGCCGCGTAACCTTCAGCCAGCTCCTCGGCGGTCTTGGGGTGAAAGCGCGGATCGGTGCGGATGTGGTTGAAAAAGGCGGACAGGGTGCCCTTGAACCCGAGGGCTGCCTTTACCTGCTCCATCTCGGCCTGGATCCGGATCACTTCGCTCAAGCCCAGGGCGTGCACGGTGCCTGGTTCAAGCGGCAGCGTGGTGTGGCGCAAGATCAGCCGCCGATAAAGCCCGGCGCCGCCCTTCATCGCGGCCAGGCCCGGTTCTGCGCGGGCTGCCGGAAGGTATTCCTCGGCCAGGAACTGGCGCAGGCGGCGGTAGGCGGGCAGCACGTCACCGCGCACGGTTTCCAGCCAGTCCGCGCGGATCAGCGCTTGCCGGGCGGAAGGGATTGTCTCGGGCATTTCCACCAACGGGGCAGCAAAGACCGAGTCTTCCGCTGGCTGCGCAAGAATCTCGTCAAGCTGGGCGATCATGTTGGCCGTGGTCAGACGGGTCTCCACCACGTCGCTGTCCACGCCTTGACGAAAACGCACGACGGCGCGGTCAAGCACGACAGGAAAGGCGCGCAGCAACGCCAGGTTGCGGCGGTACTCCCGCTCATCGCGGTAAGGCAGGCTGCCGCCCGGTCCGATCAGCGCCGGGAAATCCTCATGCAAGCCGCCAAAGTGGTTGAACGGTCGCACCGCAGTGAGCGCGAGGATATCCGGTGAGAGCCAGCCCAGCGCCTCACGCGTTTCCAGCTGAAAGGCATCATAGGAGAGTTGCCGCTCAGGACTCAATCCGGCGCGGTTGATCCGACCGATCAGCGCGAGTTCGCGGCGCAGCTCGGCGCGCCTGGCGGCGTCAAGTTCATCGCTGAACAGCCGCTGGAGTTGCGCCGGATTGCTATTGTCGCCGCGCGCGACGGCACCAAGCGGATCAAGCGCTTCCTGCGCGCGGGCGAAGGAGTTGAGCAAGGCCAGCAGCCGTGCGTCCTCATCCTGCCGTGCCCCCGCGATTGGGACAGACGGGATCGGCTGGGCAGCGGCTGGGGCCAGCAGCCCGGCCGTCACCAGCGCCAGCAAGAGCGCGCGTGTCAGCCCCATTTGCGGGTACGATACCACTTGGTGATGATGTATTTGGTGCCCTTGATCACCGGAGTACCGGCGTGGAGTGTGTCCTGGTTGAGCGATCCGTCCGGAGTGCTGTTGTTCCAGACGATGAGCGCCCCGCGCTGGGGCGGGATCGAGACGCCGATCCTGGGAAAATCGGTCGTCCCGCCTTCCTCGACATCATTGAGATAGATCATCGCCGTGATTGCGCGCTGACCACCGCGCTTGGCTTCGATCTTCCAATAGGGGGCCTTGGTCCAGAACCAATCCTGGTGGGCCTTGAATTCCTGCCCCGGGGCGTAGCGTTGCCCCTGCATGGTTTCGCCAAACTCGTGTGGCAGGCCCAGCAGGTCGTCGATCCGTCGTTCGATCATCTTCACGAAGGGATCGTCGCGTTCGACATCGCCGGAATAGGACGTACGCCAGGTGTTATTAGCATAGCCATGGTCGAGCA
The DNA here is from genome assembly GCF_007954425.1 of Novosphingobium ginsenosidimutans. Classification (NCBI taxonomy): domain Bacteria; kingdom Pseudomonadati; phylum Pseudomonadota; class Alphaproteobacteria; order Sphingomonadales; family Sphingomonadaceae; genus Novosphingobium; species Novosphingobium ginsenosidimutans. The sequence goes on from NZ_CP042345.1 coordinate 2,475,148, forward strand.
CGGCAGAAGGCTTGGCGGTGCGATCGACCATCGAAATAAGCTGTTCGCACTCGGAAGGGCTGACAAACTCTGACAGGGCCCAGATTTCGGCCCGTTCAACCGGCACTTTATGCACCGCAGGGTCGGCCTCCAGCCGGCGGCGGACATGTGCGCCCGTGCGCATCAGCGCCACCTTGTCGGGGTTGGGGCAGGGGGGATATTCCATGCTGTCCTGCCTATCGTCGCGCCGCGCGCCAGGGCAAGCAAAAGCTGCTTGCAGCCGCGCCTGGCTTGCGCCAACCTGCTGTTCCATGAGCACAAGTGACAGCGCAGCACGCTATTCGCGCGGAGCGATCATCCTCCACTGGCTGATTGCCCTCTTGATCGTTGGCAATTTCATCGGTGCCTGGACATCCGAAGACCTGCCGCGTGACCAGAAGATGATCATCATGGGCTATCACAAGGCCAATGGTGTGCTGATCCTGCTGCTGACGCTGGTGCGGATCGGCTGGCGCTTCGTATATCGCCCGCCTGCACTGCTCGCCACGCTCAAGACCTGGGAAGCGACGCTGGCACGGGCCACCCATGCGCTGTTCTACCTGCTGATGCTGGCCGTCCCGCTCGCGGGGCTGGGACTCCACTCGGCCTTCGGCAAGGGCAAGCCGGTCAGCATGTTCGGCCTGTTCGATTTTCCCGCGCTCCCGGTCGGATCGGACAAACCGACTATCGGCCTGTACCATGAACTGCATGAGGTGACCGCTACGGCCATGCTCTTGCTGATCGGCTTGCATGTCGCTGCCGCGCTCAAGCATCAGTTCCTCGACCGCGATGGCACCATGGCGCGGATGCTGCCGTTCCTGCGCTAATGTGGGAAGACCCCCACCCGTTTACGGGCAGGGGCCTCCTACGGCTCGTCCACTCGTGAGCCGTTACCAGAAGAAGCTGTAGATCACGTCCACCACTTCGCCGGTGTAGGTGTTCACCAACAAGGCGTCGTCATAGTAACGGATCCAGCGATAGGGTCCGTAGACGTCTGGCAGGCGATACTGCCAGGGATCGTTGATCCAGTAGCGGTTCGAATAGAACAGCGAATCCAAGAAGAACCCGATGTTCAGGCGCCGATAGCTGTAGTTCCGGTAGGGCGAGTAGTAGATGCCAACCCGGAAGGTGCTGGGGTAGCTCCGGCGATACGAATACCAGTCATAGCGCCGGTTATCGCGCCACCGATTGTCCCAGCGGCGATAATCATGGTTGTAGCCATAGCGCTGGCGGTCGCCGCGATTGTTGTCCCAGCGGCGGTCATTGTCGCGCCGGTACTCGTCGCGGTTGCGGTCGCGCCAGCGGTTGTCATCGCCGCGGCGGTCGGCATCGCGATAGGTCCGGTCGCCCTCCTGGCGCCACCAGGTGCCTGATCGATCAGTCCGGCGTTGATCCTCCGAACGGAGCGTCCGGTCCTGGTTCCGGTTGCGACCCTGGGCGGTTGGCGCCGGCGCAGCCTGCGGCTGCGGGGCGGGTGCCGGGCGGGCATTGTCGCCCCGCCAGTTACCGCCGCCGCGGTTTTCCCAGCTGCGACCATTGCCGTTCCAACCATTGCCTTCGCGGCGCTCGGCACTGCGATTCCAGCCGGGCGCCTGGTCAGCACGGCCTTGCTGGTTGTCGCCCGCCGGAGCGGCCTGAGTGACCGTGCGGGCCGGTCGCGACCAGCCGCCACCATTGTCACCCTGCGGAGCCGAGCGCGGCGCGCGGCGGGCTTCGTTATCTCCACCGACATTACCGGCCGCCTCGCGGTCGCGGAACCGGCCACCTTGTTCCTGGGCCTGCACAGCAGCTGGCAGGGCCAATGCGGAAACGGCAAGCGCCAGCGCGCTGACCCTGCCGGTGATTGACTTGAACTTGACGGCCATGGCCGTTCTCCATCCTCGCGCCGCACCATCGGCGGCGACCTTGCAGGACTTGGTAAGCGATTCGCGCTGTCGCCACGGTGAATGGACGTTAGGGTTCTCTGTTCAGGTTTCCGCCGGGGCGATGTATGGGGCGTGCCATGTTCGAGACGCTTGATGCCGTGCTGGCCGATGCCGCTGCTCACCTGACTCGCGCCGCGCGCGACCGGAAGTCACCGATGCATGTCCCGGTTGTGGGAACGGCCGATGGCGACCTCAGGATGATGGTCCTGCGCGCTTGCGATGCGGGCATCGGCCTGCTCCGGTTTCACACCGATGCGCGCAGTCCCAAGGCGCAATTGATCGGCGCAAATGGCATGGCGAGCGTGCTGGCTTTTGACCCTGAAGCCAAGATTCAGTTGCGGGTCAAAGGTCCTGCCCGGATCGAAAGTACGGGGCCGGTAGCCGACGCAGCCTGGGCGGCGGCCTCCGAATATGCCCGGCGCTGCTACCTGGCATTGGGCGCACCGGGATCGCCCACGGACCAGCCGCGCTCCGGCCTGCCGGTAGAGGTCGAGGGCATTCGCCCCAGCGAGGAGCAACTGCTGCCGGCGCGCGAAAACTTTGCCGTGCTGCTGGTTCAACCGACTTTGCTTGACTGGCTCTTCCTGGCGCATGGCGGCCACCGCCGCGCGCAGTTCGCGCGCAGCGGACCGGGTCAGGACTGGCAGGGGACCTGGGTGATCCCCTGACGGGTCAGCGCGTCAGCTTCTTGTAGGCCAGGCGGGTCGGACGATCCGCCGCATCGCCCAGGCGGCGGCGCTTGTCCTCTTCATAGGCCGCGAAGTTGCCTTCGAACCATTCGACATGGCTGTTGCCTTCGAAGGCCAGGATGTGGGTGGCCAGACGGTCAAGGAAGAAGCGGTCGTGGCTGATGACCACGGCGCAGCCGGCGAAGTTCTCGATCGCGTCTTCGAGCGCGGCGAGGGTTTCGACGTCAAGGTCATTGGTCGGTTCGTCGAGCAGCAGCACGTTGCCGCCCTGCTTCAGCATCTTGGCCATGTGCACGCGGTTGCGTTCACCGCCTGAGAGCTTGCCGACGTTCTTCTGCTGGTCCGCGCCCTTGAAGTTGAACGCGCCAACATAGGCCCGGGTCGAAATGTCCTGGCCGTTGACCTTCATGTAATCGAGCCCGTCGGAGATTTCCTCCCAGACGTTGTGCTTGGGATCGAGATGGTCGCGGCTCTGGTCGACGTAGCCAAGGTGCACGGTCGAGCCGATTTCGATCGTGCCGCTGTCGGGCACTTCCTTGCCGGTGATGATCTTGAACAGCGTGGACTTACCCGCGCCGTTCGGTCCGATCACGCCGACGATGCCGCCCGGCGGCAGGGTGAACGAGAGGTCTTCGAACAGCAACTTGTCGCCATAGGCCTTCGAGATGTTCTTCACCTCGATGACCTTGCCGCCCAGGCGCTCGGGCACCTGGATGACGATCTGGGCCTTGCCGATCGGACGATTGTCCTGGGCGTTCTGCAGTTCCTCGAACTTGCGGATACGCGCCTTGGACTTGGTCTGGCGGGCGGCCGGGGTCTGCCGGATCCACTCCAGTTCGCGCTGCAGCGCCTTCTGCTTACCGCTTTCCTCGCGGTCCTCCTGTTCCAGGCGCTTGGCCTTCTTTTCCAGGTAGGTCGAGTAGTTGCCCTCGTAGGGGAAGTAGCGGCCACGATCGAGTTCGAGGATCCAGCCGACGACGTTATCCAGGAAGTAGCGGTCGTGGGTGATCATCAGCACCGCGCCGGCATATTCCTTGAGGTGGTTTTCCAGCCATTCGACGCTTTCGGCATCGAGGTGGTTGGTCGGTTCGTCGAGCAGCAGGATATCCGGCTTTTGGATCAGCAGGCGGGTCAGCGCGATCCGGCGCTTTTCACCGCCCGACAGGTTCTCGACTGACCAGTCGCCCGGCGGGCAGCGCAGCGCTTCCATCGCGACTTCGAGCTGGTTGTCGAGCGTCCAGCCATCGACCGCATCGATCTTGGCCTGCAGGTCGCCCATTTCCTCCATCAGCGCGTCGAAATCGGTATCGTCCTGCGGATCGCCCATTTCAGCGGAGATGGCATTGAAGCGATCGACCAGATCGGCCGTGGCGCGCGCGCCGTCCTTGACGTTCTCAAGCACGGTCTTGGTCTTGTCGAGCTCCGGCTCCTGCGGAAGGTAGCCGACCGTGATGTTCTCACCCGGCCAGGCTTCGCCGGTAAAATCGGTGTCGATCCCGCCCATGATCTTCATCAGGGTCGATTTACCCGCGCCGTTCGGGCCAACGATGCCGATCTTTGCACCCTGATAGAACTGCAGGCTGATGTTGTTCAGCACCGGCTTCTGCGCGCCGGGGAAGGTCTTGGTCATGCCCTTCATGACATAGGCGTATTGGGCGGCCATCAGGGGTCCTCTGGAATCTAAAAGAGTAACGGGATTTGGCCGCGCCTCTACAAGCCGGGAGGGCACGGGGCAAGCGGATTGCCTTTGCAGGGCGGCGAGCTAAAGCAGGTCCATGCTCAAGACCCTTACCCGCGCCGCCGCGCTCTCCGCCCTTCTGCTAGCCACTGCTGCCCATGCCGGCCCGCCCAGCGAAGGTTCGGGTACCGCCTGGGACATCACCGCCGGCCTGACGACCGAGATCGGCCAGCGCCTCGCCGGCTCCGATCGTGAGGCGGCCGCGCGTGACTGGGCAGTGGTCCGGCTGAAAGCGCTGGGCTTTGACAATGTGCGGATCGAACCTTTCACGTTCGATGGCTGGGTCCGCGGCCCCGAAAGCGCCAGCCTGACTGCGCCCTATCCGCATAAGCTGGCGATTGCCGCGCTGGGTTACAGTGCGCCGACGCCGAAGGGCGGGATCAACGCGCCGCTGGTCTACTTCCCTACGCTCGACGCGCTGAAGGCGGCGCCGGACGGTTCGCTCAATGGCAAGATTGCCTTCATCGACCACGCCATGCGCGCGGCGCAGGATGGCGCAGGCTATGGCCCCTATGGCGCTGCCCGACGGCAAGGCCCCTCGATTGCTGCCGCCAAGGGCGCGGCGGGTGTGGTGATCCGTTCGATCGGCACCGACTGGCAGCGCAACCCGCACACTGGCGCGACCAGCTGGAGCAAGGATGTCACAGCTATCCCGGCTGGCGCGGTTTCAAACCCCGACGCGGACCTGATCGCCCGCATTGCCAAGGGCGGCAAGCCGATGATCCTGGCGCTGCAGTTGGAAGGCAAGCCAGTGCCAAAGCTGCCTTCGGGCAATGTCATTGCCGAATTGCCGGGCCGCGATCCTTCGCTACCGCCGATCCTGGTTGCTTGCCACCTCGATAGCTGGGACCTTGGCACCGGGGCCTTCGATGATGCCGCGGGCTGCGGGATCATCACTGAAGCCGCCTTGGCAGCTCAGAAGGAAGGCAAGGCACTGCGCACCATCCGCGTCCTCTGGGCCGGAGCAGAGGAAGTCGGCGTGTTCGGCGGCGCGGCCTATGCCGAGGCACACAAGAACGAGCCGCACGGCCTGGCGATGGAAAGCGATTTCGGCGCCGACAAGGTCTGGCGCGTCCAGTTCGACTTCGGCCCTGGCAATGCCGCGCTGGCGGACCGGATCGCGGCTTCGCTTGCGCCGATCGGAGTGGTCCGTGCCGGCGGCAAGGCCAACGGCGGGGCTGACGTAGGCGCGATTGCCAAGGCGCAGAAGCTCGCCGTGGTGGACCTTAGCCAGGATGGCACCCGCTATTTCGATCTGCACCACACATCGGACGATACGCTGGATAAAGTCGACCCGGCGCAGCTTGCCCAGAATGTCGAGGCATGGCGGCGCGTGCTGGCGATCGTGGCTAACGAGCCCGGGCCGCTGAGCGGCAACTAAGTCCGGATCAATCCTTCCAGCGGTTTGCCGGTCCCGCCCGGGAAAAGCGTGCTGGCTGCGCGGACCGGGTCGAGACCGAAGTGACCGGCCAGCGCGCCCGCCAGCACTCTGTTTAGCGGCGTGGTCGGCCTAAGGTCGCGTCCTTCATAGAGTGCTGACGGCCCAAGGCCGGGCCAATCCGCCAGCACGCGCCCACCCTTGACTGTGCCGCCCAGGAGCAGCGCCAGACCGCCGGTGCCGTGATCGGTTCCTCCGGTACCGTTGACGGCGGCAGTCCGGCCGAATTCGGTCGCGACGATCACCAGGGTGTCGGCCCAGGCTGGCCCAAGCCCATCGCGCAGCGCGGCCAGCATGGCATCCAGCCCGCCAAGCTGGTTGGCCAGCCGCCCGCGCTGATTGGCATGGGTGTCCCAGCCGTTTGATTCGACCATCACCAGCCGCGCGCCTTCCGGCCCGGTCATCAGCGAGGCGGCAAGCTTGCCTGCCGCCGCCGCACCGCGGCCATTGTCGTCGCCCTGCAAGCTGGCCATGGCTCGGGTCTGGACCGCCTCGCTCCACAGGCCGTGAAGCTGGGGATCCTCGGCATAGAGCCTGCCGACCCGTTGCAGGAACTCGCTTGAAGCTTCGGGCAGGTTGGTCGGGGCGTAACTCGAAACGGAGGCTGGTCCGCGCAGTGCGGTCGGGATGGCGGGAGACAGTGCTAGCGCCTTGGCATCGCTGTTCGGCAGTAAGCCGATCAGCCGGTTCATCCAGCCATCGTCACGATCATAGGGCAGCTTGCCGCCAGTCTCGAGCACGTTCTGCCCATCAAAGTGCGAGCGATCACGATACGGCGAGGCGGTGGCATGAACGAACAGCGCCTCGCCAGCCTGATAGCGCGAGGCAAGTTGGGCCAGCGCGGGATGCAGCGTGAACATGCCGTCCAGCTTGATGCCACCGCCAATATCGACCAGCTCGCCGCGCAGCGCCGCATAGGCCGGGTCGCCCGTCGGCGCCAGAGTGGCAAGTCCGTCGGCTGCGCCGCGCTGGATCACGAAGACCAGCCGCCGCTCCGTGGGCGCGCTTGCCCAGGCCATACGCGGCGCAAAGAGCGCGCCAGAGAGCAGGGCACCATTGGCCAGCAAGGAACGCCGGTCGATCATAGTCACCTCCGCATCATTTCGGGCGAAGCCAGCAACAGCGCCAAGGCCTGGGCCGGGCTTTCCGCACCGGCAAGCGCTTTGCGAGTCGGCTCGGAGAGGGCACCGGGAAACAGCTGCTCGGCCAGTGTGCGCGCATCAATCGGGCCGACGCGGGCGGCGATCCGCTCGGCCACCTCGACCCGGCGATAGAGCGCGTCCGGACCGGCCCAGCTTGGCGCCGTATCGTCCCATCCGGCCGGCGAACCCGGCTTCCAGGTCGGCTGGCCAAGCTGGTTGAGCGCATTCGCGTTGATCAGCGATGGCAGGCGCTCGGTTCCGACCGCGCGCAAGGTGGCGAGCGTCCAGTCCCACGGCGTGCGGAACTTCGGTGGCCCGCTCCACGGCTCCGGGGCTTCGATCAAGGTACGATAGACTGTCGGCAAGTCGCCGCCCGAGCGGAGGAACGCCTGCTCCAGCTTGGTAATGAGCGACGGGGGTGGTTCGTCGCCGCCAAAGTGTCGCGCCAGCTTGGTGGCTATATGGCGCGCCGTTGCCGGATGGACGGCCAGGTCGCGCAGGATTGCCTCGCCCTGGGCCTCGCCGCGCTGACCATAGCGCTTGCCCAGAACCTTGCGCTCGCCCGGTTGATGAATCAGGTCGGCAAACCAGTATCCGGGGCCCGGGCCGCGCAGCCGTGGCTGCTGGGCGAGGCCACCCACGCTCCAGCCAGTCAGCGCCCGGGCCAATTCGGTCACGTCATCCTGGCTGTAGCCAGAGCGGACACCGAGCGTGTGCAACTCCAGGATTTCGCGCGCCAGGTTCTCGTTCAACCCGCGCGCGTTTCCGCGCCGCGCGGCAATCTGGCCCAGCATCGAATCCGGGCCGATAGACTGGGCCTGGTCGAGATAGAGCAGCATGGCCGGATGGCGCTCTACGGCCAGCAGCAGATCGCCGAACTTGCCCAGCACATTGGGGCGGATTGCCTCGAACTCGAACGCCCCGGCCAGCCCCAGGGAGACCAGCTTGTCGATCGAGACGGCAAAGTGATTGGCCCAGAAATGGACCAGCCGTTCGACAAACGGGGCGGGGGTGTTCAGGGCCAGATTGGTCCGCACCATCGCCGCCTCACCATAGGCATCTCGCAGGGCGCGGTAGGGGCGCAGTTCGGGGGCGATATCAGGCTTGTTGTCACCAGCCTCGGCTTCGCGCTTGGCTTCCCGCTGATTGTCACGCGCTTCGCGGAACATGGTGACAAGCGCAGGACTATCCGGCAGGGCCAGGATGGCCGCTGGACGCGGCTCGAATCGCGTGAATTGCTCAAGCAGCCAGCGGCGCGGTTCTGGCGGCGGTGCTTCGCCTTTTCTGCCGCCCAGGCCAAATCGGTTGAGTGCAACGCTGCTGTCGCGCACCGGCGATCTCCCTCACAATCGGCAATACAATGCCGTACCGACCGGCGCTGTCACGCCGCAAATTGTATCGGGATGTCGCTGGGAAAGAGATTGGTCGGGGAGACAGGATTCGAACCTGCGACATCTTGCTCCCAAAGCAAGCGCGCTACCGGGCTGCGCCACTCCCCGACCGTGGGGCGCGCCTTAGGCTCAACTTGCGCTGGTGGCAATCAGGCGCGTGAAGAAACGGATCATGCTGCGCAGATTTTCGGTGGTGATGTGTTCGTTGGTGCCGTGAATCATCTTGGTCTCCGTGGTGGAGAGCCGCATTGCCTGGAACCGGTAGGTGTCCTGGCTCACATCCTTCATATAGCGGCTGTCGGTGCCGCCGACGACCAGGAAAGGTGCCACCGGCGCGCCCGGAGCCTCTGCTTCGGCGGCGGCGCGGATCAGTTTCCAGCCTTGCGAACTGGTCGATGAGACAGGTGAGGCTTCAACCGGCACGCGTTCCCACGCGAATGTGACCGGCAGGTTTCCAACGGCTTCCTTCACCCGGGCCAGGACATCGGCTGAGCGATCCCAGGGTGCCAGGCGGTAGTTGACCAGGCCGAAAGCTTCCTGCGGCAGGACGTTCTCCTTGGGGCTGCCCTGCAGCATCGTTGGAGCGATAGTGGTGTGGAGCTGCGCGGCGCCTGCAGGCGTGCTGCCCATCTGCGACTTGATCAGGCTGCCGAACAGCCAGGGATTGGCGGCGACAACCTTCATCAGCCCGCCTTTCTCGGCGGCCAGTGCCTCGACCGTGCCAAAGCCCGGTTGTTCCAGCCGCGCAGGGAACTGCTTGGCGTGAATCGCGGTGATCGCCTTGGCCAGGGTGACCGTGCCAATCTCCTCCGGAGGCATCGAAGAGTGGCCTCCGGCGGCCTTGGCCGTGACCCGCAAAGTGGCATAGCCCTTTTCGGCGACAGCAATCATGATCGCGGGTCCATTGACAATTGGCGCGTCGTTGATGATCGCGCTGCCCTCGTCGAGCGTGAACAGCGAGTTCACGCCGCGAGTCTTGAGGACAGCGGCCGCTGCCTGAGCGCCCGTCCCGCCAACTTCTTCGTCGTGCCCGGCCACTACGATAACTGTGCGCTTTGGCTTGAAGCCCTTGGCAGCAAGCAGCTCCATCGCTTCAAACAGGGTGATTAGCGAACCCTTGTCATCGATCGCGCCGCGGCCCCAGACCGCGCCATCGGCGACTACGCCGCCGAACGGCGGGTGCTTCCAGTCCTTCTCCGTGCCGGGGGTGACGGGCACCACGTCCTGGTGCGCCATCAAGATGATCGGCGGGAGTGCCGAATCACTTCCGGGCCAAGTGTAAAGCAGGGTCGCCTTGCCGACGATTTCTCGCTGCATGGCCTTGTGCGCGGCGGGGTAGGTAGTCTGGAGCCAAGACTGGAAACCGCTCCACTGGTCCATGCGGTTCTGCGCCGGATCCTGGTTCGACACGGTCTGGAAACGGATTGCTTCGCCCAGTCGGTTCGCCGCAGCGTTGAGATCAGGATCGATCGCATCGGCCAGCTTGATATCATCGGCAGATGCCAGACCGGCGGGCTTGAACGTCGCGGTGTTCCAGGCAACCACGCCGGCCGCAATGCCAAGGCCCAGCAGAACTCCCAACCCGATCTTCTTGCGCATTCTCAATTCCCCTCCCCGCCGGTCGGCAATGGGCCGTGGAAGGGGTGGTGGGCCCGGCAGGACTCGAACCCGCGACCTAGCCGTTATGAGCGGCCAGCTCTAACCAACTGAGCTACAGGCCCATCTGCGCGATGGCGAATTTCCGGTTAGCCCGCGCCTGCGGCTTAGGCAAGGGTGACCGATTGCATCAGCCCGGCAACCGAGGTTGGCGCAATCTGGCGTCGCTGGAGGTAGGCAAAGACTGCCCGCCACCAGTCATAGAATGCGTCAAGGTCCGCTTCACTCCGGACGTAGGGGGTGAATCCGGGCGCGAGCGAAGGACTGTGGAACGAGAAGACCAGCACCGGCACGCCTTCGTCGATCGCAATGTCGATGCCGCGGATCACCTCGTCCAGCGTAACACCTTCCGGGGTAAGCGGAATTCGTTCTAGCATGCCGATCCGCGCCAAGAGCCCGCGCAACTGCGGCACGCGCCACATCTTGGGATAGAGCCAAGGTCCGAACTGGCGCAGCAGGCCCCAGTAGACGGTGGTTAGCGGCAGTTCCATTAGACCGCGCACAGGGTCGATCCACCAAGGGACGATCGGATGGTCGCGATAGTTTGGTCCGCCACCAACGCTGTAATCGAAGCGCGAGCGGACCGAGGTGTCGATGGCAATGCCATGGTCCGTCAAGACGCTGGCAGTATCTGGCCCGAGACCATACCGTCCCGCCCGATAGATCAGTGGAATGGCGCCAAACCCCTGCTCAATCGCATCGCGCAACCTGCGGAACTTTTCCCGCTCCAGCGCTGCGGGAAGATTGCCTGCGAAAGAATTGAATTCATTGACATCTTCGTCATGCGGCGGGCTGACCCACGGATGCAGCTGGACCCCGATCTCAGCCTTACCGGCTGCGATCGCCGGGCGCAGGGCTTCGCAAGCTGCGGGTGAAGTCGCGATCGGATAATCGACCAGGTAGATCGGTACGACGCCCACGCCTTCGCAGAATTCCTGGAAGCGAGCGAGCCGCGTGACCGAGTGCAGCGTATAGCCTTCGCGCCGAATGGGCTGTGCCCAGTCAAACTCCTCTTCGGTATCGACTGTCAGGATAAAGCGCTGGCCGAAGTCGGCGGGAAAATGCACATGCTGCTTCGGCGCCGGCAAGTCGGTAATGCGAACCTGCGGCACGGTGCGGCTTTCCCCTTTTTTGCCGCAGGTTGCTGCGGTTTCAGCCCGCTTGGCTATGGTGCTCCGCTGCGCTGGTCAAGCCCGGGAGTGTCAGGACCAGATCCGGGCCATCGCGTTCCAGCTTGCCGCCGGCCGCGGCGGCCTCAGCCCGTGCCAGGCGCAGTGCAAAGCCAACCCCGAATACCCCTGCGGCGATTGCCTGTGGGATAGCGCCAGGTGCCGCCTCGAACAGTTCCTTGTCAGAGCGAGCCTGCAGGGCTGCAGGCAACGCAAAGGTGATCTTTGGCTGGCCATGATCGTTGACAATCGTCAGGCCCAGCTGCTCGCCTGGGGCAGCCGTGCCAGCCAGAGTAGCGAGCAGTCGCCAGGCCAGTCGTTCCACTTCCAGCCGGTCAAGCGGTACCGGGCAGGGGCCGCCGGTCGCCGTAACGGTAAATCCGCTGCCGCGCTGGCCGGTGTGGGCGGCGAGCTGGGCGACCGTGGAAGTGACCACTTCGGCGACGTCAGTTTCGCCGGATTCCAGGGCCATTGCCGCGCTTTCCAGCTTGGCCAGCCGCTCCAGTTCCTCGAAAGCCGCCAGCATCCGCGCCGCATCGCCGGCAATGGTCGCGGCGAGCGCGCGGTAATCGTGCGGAGTTGGGCCGAACAACTGCTGCTGGATGACCTCTGCGAAACCCTGGATCGCATTGACCGGGGTGCGTAGTTCATGGAGCAGCTGGCGGATCCGATCGGCTTCGCTGTCCGGCGTTGCCGCGGCCGGCGCTGGCGTGCTGGGCCAGCGCCGCATCCGGCCCTGATGGCCCAGGAACTGGCCGGTTAGCGGATCGAACCGCGGAGCTGCATCAACGCGCCAGGTACCGGCGATCGAGTTGCTACCAGCCAGTTCGACCCGCCCGGCCGCAATCGGCTGACGACGGGTGATTGCTGCCAGCAAAGTGCCCGACGTGCCGGGCGGTGCCAGCATCTGGCCGGTTACCATCGGCGCGACACCGGGATCGGCCCAGACGATCTGCCCATTGGCATTGGTGGCGAAATCGAAGGCCGCCGCCGACTGCGGTACCTGCAGGATGTGTTCCTCGCCCAGCGGCAGCCGGGGGGCCTCACCATGGCCGTCGGGCGAGCGGGCCTTACGGTAGGCTTCGATGCGTTTGACGATCGCGCCGATCGAATCTTCCGCGGGCTCAGCCGGCTTGGCGGGCGGAGCGGCAACAAAGGGCGCAGCTGGCGGCGCCACTTCCACAGTCCTTGCCGATGCTGGCAAGCCCGGGCGCAGGATGCCAAGCCGTTCCAGCTGGTCGGCCAGCAGCGGCAGCAGATCGCTGCGGCTCCCGAGACGCGCACGCGCTGCGGGGGGAAGGGCGGGAAGAAGATCAGCCCATTCGGCCGGCTCCAACCGTGCGGCATCGATCGCGGCTTCGGCCAATTGCGGTTCGGCAGCGGCCAGCGTGGCGATGAGGCGCGGTGAGCGCAACCGCATCGCCTGATCGCGCAGCATGGTAACGCGATCGGCGGCGGGAATCACGGCAGACAGCTCGGCCAGCCGCGCATAGGCCGCCTCTACGCTCGGGCCGCGCGCCTCACTGGGTTGCGTGCCAAGAAGGTCAAGCAACTGACGATACTGGATGCGGCCCAGCGCGGCTCCGTCTGCGCGCAAGCGCAGGACCGTGGCAAGGCGATCGTCAAAATGCATCGGGTTGTGCTCTGCTCCCAAGGGCGCACGGGTGACAACCCGCCATAGCAAACCGGTGCCGCAGCCATAGCGTTCCGATTGATGCGTTGCAAAGCGGGACGGTTGCGATATGAAACAATAAAATTATCGCGCAGACGCAGGGAATACTGTGAATATTGCCGTTCCGGACCATTGTCTGGCCGCGGCACTCGCGAAAAGGTGGGTGAAATGGCAAATCTGGATGGAATCGACCGGCGTCTGCTCGCCGAACTGCAAGCCGAAGGGCGCGTCACCAATGTCGAGCTGGCGCAGCGCGTTGGCCTGACAGCGCCGCCGTGCCTGCGCCGGGTCCGCAGCCTGGAAGAATCGGGCGTGATCCGCGGCTATCACGCCGATCTCGATGCTTCGAAGCTGGGCTTTGCGATCACCGTCTTCGCGATGGTCAGTCTCAAGAGCCAGGCAGAGGATTCGCTGCGCCAGTTCGAAGAGGCGATGAAAGGCCTGCCCGAAGTGCGCGAATGCCATATGCTGAATGGCGAAATTGACTTCATCCTGAAGATCGTCAGCAAGGATCTGCAGAGCTTCCAGGAATTCCTGACCAGCAAGCTGACCCCGGCTCCGAACGTGGCGAGCGTGAAGACCTCGCTGACGATTCGGACTGCCAAGCAGATGCCGGGCGTCCCGCTGGAGTGATCCAGACTTTTCAGTCGGGTGGTATTAGCTTTGGCGTCCCGCCAGCCACTCCTCCAGCCACTTGATCGTATAATCGCCATGGATGAAGTCGGGCTCGCTCATTAGCGCCTGGTGGAGCGGGATGCTCGTTTTGACGCCGCTGATCACCATTTCTTCAAGCGCGCGCTTCAGACGCATGATGCAGCCTTCGCGGGTGCGGCCCTTGACGATCAGCTTGGCGATCATCGAATCGTAGTAGGGCGGGATCCTGTAACCGGCGTAAAGTCCTGAATCGACGCGAACATTCATCCCGCCCGCCGGGTGATAGGCACTGACCAGGCCGGGTGAGGGGGCGAAGTTCCAGGGATCTTCGGCGTTGATCCGGCATTCGATCGAATGGCCGTTGAACTCGATGTCTTCCTGCTTGACCGACAGCGGCTTGCCATCGGCGATGCGGATCTGTTCGCGCACCAGGTCGACCCCGGTGATCGCTTCGGTCACAGGATGTTCCACCTGCAGGCGGGTGTTCATTTCGATGAAATAGAACTCGCCGTTTTCCCACAGGAACTCGATCGTGCCGGCCCCGCGATAGCCCATGTCGGCCATCGCCTTGGAAACGATCCCGCCCATCCGCTCGCGCTCTTCGGGGCTGATGACGGGCGAGGGGGCCTCTTCCAGCACCTTCTGGTGGCGCCGCTGGAGCGAGCAGTCGCGCTCACCCAGGTGGATCGCATTGCCGTTGCCATCGCCAAACACCTGGAATTCGATGTGGCGCGGATTGCCAAGGTACTTCTCGATGTAGACGGTCGCATCGCCGAACGCGGCCTTGGCTTCGCTGCCAGCCTGCTGGATCAGCGTCTCCAACTCGTCCGGGCCGTTGCAGACCTTCATCCCGCGACCACCGCCGCCCGAGGCGGCCTTGATGATAACCGGATAGCCGGCGGCTTCGGCAATCGCCTTGGCTTCAGCGATATCGGAAACGGCGCCGTCCGAACCCGGCACCAGCGGCAGGCCCAGCGCACCGGCCGTGCGCTTGGCCTCGATCTTGTCACCCATGGTGCGGATATGCTCCGGCTTGGGGCCGATCCAGGTGATGCCGTGGGCTTCGACAATTTCGGCGAACTTGGCATTTTCCGAAAGGAAGCCATAGCCGGGATGGATCGCATCGGCATGGGTGATCTCGGCTGCCGAAATGATCGCCGCGACGTTGAGGTAGCTGTCTTTGGCTGCCGGCGGGCCAATGCAGACGGCATGATCGGCCAGCCGTACGTGCATGGCATCGGCATCGGCGGTCGAGTGCACCGCTACCGTTTCGATCCCCATTTCATGCGCCGCGCGGTGGATGCGCAGTGCAATCTCGCCGCGGTTGGCGATCAGGATTCGGCTGATACCCATTGAGTTTGCGCCTTACGCGATCACGACCAGCGGCTGGTCGAACTCGACCGGCTGGGCATTGTCGACCAGGATCGCGGTTACCGTGCCGCCACGCGGGGCAGCGATCGGGTTCATCACCTTCATCGCCTCGATGATCAGCAGCGTGTCACCTTCCTTCACGGCCTGGCCGACGCTCACGAAGTTGGCTGCGCCGGGTTCGGGAGCCATGTAGACGGTACCGACCATCGGCGACTTGACTGCATTGGGATCGGCGGCAGGCGCGACCGGCGCGGCCGGTGCAGTTGCGGCAGCCGGTGCAACAGGGGCAGCAACCGGGGCTGGTGCGTGGTGGATCACCGGGGCGATACCGCCGCCGCGCGAAACCTTGATCTTGCGATCGCCGTCCTCAACCTCGATTTCGGTCAGGCCCGTATCGGCGAGCATTTCCGCCAGTTCGCGCACCAGCGCGGTATCGATATTCATTCCGGTGGGGCGGCTGCCTGCCTTGCTGTCGGCCATGCGATCCTCGACTGGTTGCTTTGGCAACCGCCTATGCGCGGGCTCGCGAGCCTAGGCAAGAGCAGAGATAAGGCATGGGGGCCGCAACCCACAGGGTTTGCTAGGCCGGTTCAGGTTCCGGCGCTGGCTCGTCGGCCTGCTGTTCAGGCTCTTCGGGTTCGTCGGCAGCAGCCGGTTCGACGGGCGGCGGCGGCAGCTGCTTGGCGGCAGCTTCGGCGCGCTTGGCGGCGTCTTCGGCGCGATCGGCGGCGGCTTCGGCCCTTGCGATCTTTTCAGCCTCATCCCGGCCCGAACAGCCCGCCAGCACGAGGGCCAGCGCAGTTGCGGCCAGCACAAGCGATTTTCTGGGGGTAGGGACACGATCAGACACGCAAAATCACTCCTTGTCCTGCTTTGGGCGGATGGAACTGTCCAAGCAGGACAGGAGCGATAGCGCAAAAAGCTTACTCGAAAATAACTATGCCAATGGGGATTATTTGTCGGTGCCGGCGACCTTGCCCCACTGACGCGCTGCCGTGTAGCCGAGATAGCCCGTGCCGAAGAGTGCATAGAGCGCCTCGGGCAAAGCCGAAAGATAGGCGGTCATCCCGGCGGCGATGGCCTGGGCGGTTTCGGGCCGGAATGCAGCGACCAGCCCCATCGGCAGCGACCACAGCAGCAACAGGTACATCACGTAGAGGAAGCTGGGCCTGGCCCGGCTGGTCCAGGGATCTTGCGAGTTGGCCTCGGCGACGATGGCCGAAAGCCGCGCCTCGATCTCGGCCAGGGCTTGCGAGCCCTGCAGTTGCAGGAGCTCAAGCTTGGCCTTGTCGCGCGCGCCCTTGTCCGGAATCACTTTGTCGATAAGCGCGGCAACCGGGCCGATCAGGGCTTCGAGAATGGGCATGGGAGGGCTCCTTTGGTAGCAAGAAGCCGAACCAGATAACTGAATTTGCGGGAGTAGGAAAACGTTCAATGACCGCGTTACTCGGCCAGCGCCCCGGAGCCGCCAGGCGTGTGTCGGCCGATCAGTGCGGTATGTCGGCAGCTGGCATCGGCTTGCCAGCAGCAGGACGTTGCTGCCGCAGGTTGGTGCGACGCATCAAGGCGACCAGCGGAATCGTGAAGATGGTCATCCACATCATCATGTAGAAATTGTCGATGTAAGCCACCATCGCCGCCTGCCGGTTGATCTCTGCATCGACCAGCCGCAGCGCCGTTTCCCCAGCGTCTTGAAAACGGTCAAGGGTCGAGAAATCGACCATCTGCATGAAGCTAGGCGTAATGTGCGAAGCCAGGTCGGAATGGCTGACCTGGAGATTGCGTGCGAGCATCGCGGTGACAATCGAAATGCCGATTGACGAGCCGATTGAGCGCGAAAGGTTGAGCAGGCTGGAGCCATCGGTGCGCAGGGCCGGGGTAATCGTGGCAAAGGCGCTGGCATTCATTGGCATGAAGACCAGCCCCATGCCGACGCCCTGGATAAAGCCCGACCAGGCGATGTGGCTGTAATCGGTCTGCAGCGACCACAGTGACATTTCCCAAAGCGAGACCGCCGCGATGGTGAAGCCGATAGCAATCAGGATGCGCGGATCGAACCCGCGGCGCACCAGCCAGCCTGATAGCTGCATCGTGATCAGGGTGCCGATCCCGCGCGGCATCAGCGCCTCGCCAGTATCGATCACGCCATAGCCGAACAGGCGCTGTAGCATCGGCGGAAGCAGCGCCATGGTTGCGAACATCACCACCCCGATAACCACGCTGAGCGCGATCGAGGAAACAAAGTTGGGATCGCTGAACAGGCTGCGGTTGAACAAGGGATTGCTGGTGGTGGTCATGTGAATCAAGGTCATCCATGCGCCCGACAAGCCGAGGAAGGCATAGATCCAGGCTTCGCCCGAGGCGAACCAGTCAATGTGATTGCCGCGGTCAAGTAGCAGCTGGATCGCGGTCAGCGTGGTTGCCAGCAGCGCAAAGCCGGTCACATC
This sequence comes from Novosphingobium ginsenosidimutans, assembly GCF_007954425.1. Classification (NCBI taxonomy): domain Bacteria; kingdom Pseudomonadati; phylum Pseudomonadota; class Alphaproteobacteria; order Sphingomonadales; family Sphingomonadaceae; genus Novosphingobium; species Novosphingobium ginsenosidimutans. Next base: position 2,492,458 of record NZ_CP042345.1, read on the forward strand.
AAACCGGCGCTTGACGATCGGACGCGACGGTAGCTGCGGGATGAGGATGGCGAGTGAGATGATGCCGACCGGCACGTTGACGTAAAAGACCGAGCGCCAGTTCCAGTTTTCGGTCAGCCAGCCCCCCAGGATCGGCCCCATGATCGGCCCGATCATGATCCCCATGCCCCAGACCGCCATCATCTGCGCCTGACGCGACGGCTTGTTGGTATCGATCATCGCGGCCTGGCTGAGCGGAGCAATGAAAGCCCCAGTTGCGCCTTGCAACGCACGGAAAATGACCATCTCGGTGATGTTCTGGGCCATACCGCAGAGCATCGACGAGAGCACGAAGCCGACGACCGAAAACAGGAACAGGCGGCGCGATCCAACCTTGTCGGCCAGCCATCCGGTGATCGGCATGGTGATGGCCACAGCGATGATATAGCTAGTCAGGACCCAGCTGATCTCGTCCGGGGTCGCACCCAGTGTCGCCTGCATGTGCGGAATGGCGACGTTGGCGATGGTCGAATCGAGGATCTGCACCAGCGATGCCAGCATAACCCCGACCGCGAGTAGGTAGGGGCTTTCTACCGGCAGGACTGCGACATCTTCCTGCACAGTCAATGCCGCTGGACCCCGTGCCGTACTGGCCGGACGTGCCTGGCCGGCCACGGCGGATCAGTCCTTGCGGTTGGCGGTGAAGACGGTGGTCTTCACGGATAGGCCGGCAATCAGCGGGCGCGGGCTGGGCGTATCGATCGCGATCCGCACGGGCACGCGCTGCGTTACCTTGACCCAGTTGCCGGTCGCATTTTGCGCAGGCAGCACCGAGAATTCGCTGCCGGTGCCTGCCCCGATGGCCGATACATGCCCCTTGAGGACCACACCCGGATAGGCATCGATCCGCACTTCGGCGCGCTGACCGACTTGCATTTCGGCAAGGTCGGTTTCCTTGAAATTGGCCTCGATGTACTGCGAACCGTCCGCCACCAGGGTAAGCGCGGGCAGGCCGGTGATGATATCCTGGCCGACCATCAGCCGGTCGGCCTGGCCGATCACGCCGGACACCGGTGCGCGCACTTCAGTGCGCCTCAGATTGAGTTCGGCGCTGCGCCGCTGGGCCAGTCCGGCCGCGACCTGCGGATAGATGCCGGGCACCTGCGAACCGGTGGCGAGCTTGGCAGCAGCCTCCCGGCGCTTGGCGTCGGCCATGCGCACGGCTTCCTTGGCAATTTCGACCTCGTGCTGGGCGGCATCAAAGGTCGCCTTGGTCGTGAACCCCCGTCGCCAGAGCGCTTCCTGCCGCTCAAGCTTGGTCCGGGCGAAGGCCAACTGCTCCTGCGCCGAAGAAAGATCGACCCCGGACAGTGCGGTTGAATTGGACAACGCGATTTCACTCGCCTGGGCCGTGGCAATGGCGGCATCGGCCTGCGCCAGTTGCAGTTCGAAGGGCTGCGGATCGATCTTGAACAGCAAGTCGCCAGCTCTGACGTGCTGGTTTTCTTTTACGAACACGCCAATGATCTTGCCGCCAACCTCGGCGCTGACGGAAATCTTGTCGACGTGAACATAGGCGTTGTCGGTTGAAACCTTGCCCTGCAGGCTGCTCCAATAGATCGCACCGCCGATAATCAGCGCCACCGGCAAAGACAGCATCAGGGCCAGCCGGCCCCAACGCCGGGCTGGCTTTGCTGCCTGAAACCGCGCTTCCTTGTGGCCTTCTCCGGCCACGTTCAGTTGCGGATCGGCGTCAGCCATTGACCGCCTCCAGTACCGCGAAGGAACCCGACAGGTTGGTCCGGATAGCCTCGAGCGCCGCGCACAGCAGGGCGCGCTGGGCGTCATCGAGACCATCGAGCATTTCGTCCTCCAGCCCGGCCAGCCCGGCCTTCACATTGTCAATCAATTGAAAACTCCGCTCGGTCAGGAACAGGCGCCAGGCGCGACGATCAGCGGGATCGCGCCGCCGCTCGAGCAATCCGGCTTCTTCCATCCGGTCGACCATCCGCGCCAGCGAGATCGGTTCGACCTCCAGCAGTTCGGCGTAATAGGCCTGATTCTCACCTTCCTGACGCGACAGGGTCAGCAGCAGCCGGGCCTGGGCACTGGTCATGCCCAGCCGCCGGACGCGTGCGTCAAAGGCCCGCCGCAAATGCCGCGCCGTATCACTCAGAAGATATGCTGTCGTGCTCATAGCGAGCATTCATATAGTATGCTGGCTTAGTAAATCAACAGATGTCTGATCGTGCGCTGCGGTTTATCGCGCTAAGGCGCCTGCGGGCCTTGGCCTTGATCGTGGGGCCATCGCCTGCCGCAATCTGTGTAGCCCTTTTGCGCAATTGATTTCACCCGCAACCTGTTTGCGATAGCCGTCCGCCTTGCTAATGCGGATCCGGCAAGAGGAGACCCCATGCGCGCCACCCCAGATTTCGATTTCGCCCTGACCGAAAGCGCCCAGATGATTCGCGAGGTCACCGGCCGGTTCGCGGATGAGCAGATTGCCCCGCTCGCCGCCCGCGCCGATGCGGAGGACTGGTTCCCCCGCGCCGAACTGTGGCCGGCAATGGGCGAGCTGGGCCTGCACGGGATTACCGTGGAAGAGGAATGGGGCGGGCTGGGCCTGGGCTATCTCGATCATGTTATCGCGGTCGAGGAAGTCAGCAGGGCCTCGGCCTCAATCGGCCTGTCCTACGGCGCTCACTCCAACCTGTGCGTCAACCAGATCCGCCGCTGGGGCAATGATGAGCAAAAGGCGAAGTACTTGCCCGGCCTGATCTCGGGCGAACACGTTGGCAGCCTCGCCATGTCGGAAGCCGGGGCCGGCTCGGACGTCGTTTCGATGAAGCTGAAGGCCGACGCAGTGCAGGGCGGTTACGTGCTCAACGGCACCAAGTTCTGGATCACCAACGCGACCTATGCCGATACGCTGGTGGTCTATGCCAAGACCTCGCCCGAGGCTGGTTCGCGCGGCATTACGGCTTTCCTGATTGAGCAGGGCGATGAGGGTTTTTCGATCGGCCAGAAGATCGACAAGATGGGCATGCGCGGTAGCCCCACGGCCGAACTGGTGTTCAACGATTGCTTCATTCCCGAAGACCGGATCATGGGCCCGCTCCACGGCGGCGTCGGCGTGCTGATGAGCGGCCTTGATTACGAGCGCGTGGTCCTTGCCGGGCTGCAGCTCGGCATCATGCAGGCCTGCCTCGACACGGTCATTCCCTACCTGCGGGAACGCAAGCAGTTCGGCAAGCCGATCGGCGCGTTCCAGCTGATGCAGGCGAAAGTGGCGGACATGTACGTCGCGCTGCAATCAGCCCGCGCCTATACCTATGCCGTGGCGAAGAGCTGCGATGCCGGGCAGACCACCCGCTTCGATGCGGCTGGTGCGATCCTGCTGGCGAGCGAGAATGCCTTCAAGGTGGCGGGCGAGGCCGTTCAGGCGCTGGGCGGCGCTGGCTATACCAAGGACTGGCCAGTCGAACGGTACCTGCGCGATGCCAAGCTGCTCGATATCGGCGCCGGGACCAACGAGATCCGCCGCATGCTGATCGGTCGCGAACTGATCGGGGCGGCTTGATGAGCGCGCCGGTCATCGCAACCACGCTGAACGTCGACGATCCGCAGGCCAAGGCCCGCGCAGCGCACAACCGGGCGCTGGCGCAGGAGTTGCGCGCCAGGGTGGCGCATGCGGCGCTCGGCGGGGACGAGAAGAGCCGTGAACGCCACACCAGCCGTGGCAAGCTTCTGCCGCGCGAGCGGGTCGAACGGCTGCTCGATCCGGGCTCTCCTTTGCTCGAAATCGGGCAGCTCGCGGCAAATGGTGTCTATGGCGAGGATATCCCCGGCGCCGGGATCATCACCGCGATCGGGCGCGTTTCAGGCCGCCAGTGCATGATCGTCGCCAATGATGCGACGGTGAAGGGCGGCACCTACTATCCGCTGACGGTCAAGAAGCACCTGCGCGCGCAGGAGATTGCCGAGGCCAATCACTTGCCCTGCATCTATCTGGTCGACAGCGGCGGCGCCAACCTGCCGCACCAGGCCGAGGTCTTCCCGGATCGCGATCATTTCGGCCGGATTTTCTTCAACCAGGCCAATATGAGTGCCAAGGGCATTCCGCAGATTGCCTGCGTCATGGGATCCTGCACCGCCGGCGGGGCCTATGTCCCGGCGATGTCGGACGAAACGGTGATCGTCCGCAACCAGGGCACAATCTTCCTGGCCGGGCCGCCGCTGGTGAAGGCTGCGACCGGCGAGGAAATCAGCGCCGAAGACCTGGGCGGCGGCGATCTGCACGCCCGCAAGTCGGGCGTGGTCGATCACCTGGCTGAGAACGACGAGCACGCGCTGACCATCGTTCGCGATATCATCTCCCATCTTGGCCCGCGCCACGATCACGGCCTGCCGCTGATGGAGCCGCGCGCGCCGAAGTACGATGCGGAGGAACTCTACGCCGTAGTCCCGGACGATGTCCGCGCGCCCTATGACGTGCACGAAGTGATCGCCCGGCTGGTCGATGGCAGCGAGTTCCACGAGTTCAAGGCGCATTACGGCAGCACGCTGGTTTGCGGCTTTGCCCATATCTGGGGCATGCCGGTGGCAATTCTGGCCAACAACGGCGTGCTGTTCAGCGAAAGCGCCGTGAAGGGCGCGCACTTCATCGAGCTCGCCTGCCAGCGCAAGATCCCGCTGTTGTTCTTGCAGAACATCTCGGGTTTTATGGTTGGCGGCAAATACGAGGCGGAAGGCATCGCCAAACACGGAGCCAAGCTGGTGACGGCGGTTGCCACCGCCACTGTCCCCAAGATCACCGTCCTGATCGGCGGCAGCTTTGGCGCCGGAAATTACGGCATGTGCGGCCGCGCCTATTCGCCGCGCTTCCTCTTCACCTGGCCCAATGCTCGCATTTCGGTGATGGGCGGTGAACAGGCTGCATCGGTCCTGGCAACCGTCCACCGCGATGCCGCCAAGTGGACGCCGGAAGAGGCCGAGGCTTTCAAGAACCCGATCCGCCAGAAGTACGAGGACGAGGGTAATCCCTATTACGCGACGGCGCGGATGTGGGATGACGGGGTGATCGACCCGGCCCAGACGCGGGATGTGCTGGGGCTCGCGCTGGCCGCCGCGCTTGAAGCGCCGATGCCGGATCGTCCGGCATTCGGCGTGTTCCGGATGTGATGGAGGAATTGATGATCAACTCCCTCCTCATCGCAAATCGTGGCGAAATCGCTTGCCGGATCATCCGCACGGCGCGCGCAATGGGTATCCGCACTATTGCGGTCTATTCGGATGCTGATGCGAAGGCGCTGCACGTTCGCCACGCTGATGAGGCCGTGCATATTGGCCCGTCACCGGCGCGCGAAAGTTATCTGTTGGGCGAGAAGATCATTGCCGCCGCAAAAGCTACCGGAGCCGAGGCGATCCATCCCGGTTATGGCTTCCTGTCCGAAAATGCTGCCTTTGCGCAGGCGGTGATCGATGCCGGACTGATCTGGGTCGGCCCCAAGCCGGCTTCGATCGAGGCGATGGGACTGAAGGATGCCGCCAAGCAGCTGATGGCGGCAGCTGGCGTACCGGTTACCCCGGGCTATCTGGGCGAAAATCAGGACCCGCCCTTCCTGGCGCAGCAGGCTGCCGAGATCGGCTGTCCGGTGCTGATCAAGGCTGTGGCGGGTGGCGGCGGCAAGGGGATGCGGCTGGTCGAGAAGGCCGACGACTTCGCCGATAGCCTCGCTTCCTGCCAGCGCGAGGCCAGCGCCTCGTTCGGCAACGCCCACGTGCTGATCGAGAAGTACATCCAGCGCCCGCGCCACATCGAAGTGCAGGTGTTCGGCGATAGCCACGGCAACATCGTGCACCTGTTCGAACGCGATTGTTCGCTCCAGCGCCGCCATCAGAAAGTGATTGAGGAAGCCCCGGCGCCGGGAATGGATGAAGCAACCCGCGCCGAGCTTTGCGCTGCTGCTGTCCGCGCGGCCAAGGCGGTCAACTACGAAGGCGCCGGCACGATCGAGTTCATCGCAGATGCGTCTGAAGGCCTGCGCGCCGACCGGATCTGGTTCATGGAAATGAACACCCGCCTGCAGGTGGAGCATCCGGTTACCGAAGAGATCACCGGCGTCGATCTTGTTGAATGGCAATTGCGGGTGGCGAGCGGGGAGCCGCTGCCGCTGCGGCAGGATGAACTGAGCATCAATGGCTGGGCGATGGAAGCGCGGCTCTATGCCGAGGATCCGGCGAAAGGGTTCTTGCCCGCCATTGGGCCGCTTGAGCATTTGCGCTTCGGCGACGATCTGCGGATTGACACCGGGATCGAAGAAGGGGGCGCAGTCTCGCCCTTTTATGATCCGATGATCGCGAAACTCATTGCACGCGGCACCAACCGGGACGAAGCAATCCAAACGCTTCTGCAAGGCGTCGATGAGACTGAAGTTTGGCCGGTTCGGACCAATGCGGGGTTCCTCGGCTTGTTGCTTGAGCATCCTCAATTCCAGTCTGGCGATGTTGATACAAGCCTGATCGGGCGTGATCTTGATGTGCTGGTCCATGCGCCAGCACCCGACGCGGAAGAACTGGCCGAAGCGGCGGCCTTGCTGGCCGCAAGCCCGGGAACAGGGCCCTGGTCCGCCGCACTTGGCTTTCGGGCCAACTCTGCACCACGCGCCGAAGTTCGGCTGGTTGACGATGGTGGTGCGTTGCACATTGTCGCTGTGGACGAAGTCGAAGCGGACACTCCTGCCAGCGAAGTGCTGACCTTCAACGCCGGGTTTGCCCGTCGCTATAGCCTGGAACGGGTCGATGGCGGTGGCCACCACTCCGCCCATGACGGCGACATTCTCTCGCCCATGCCGGGCAAGATCATTGCAGTCGAGGTGACCCAGGGTCAGGCTGTCACCAAGGGCCAGAAGCTGCTGACGCTTGAGGCGATGAAGATGGAGCACACCCTGGTGGCTCCGTTCGACGGCGTGGTGGCGGAACTTTCGGCCGTGGCCGGGTCGCAGGTGCAGGTCGAGGCTTTGCTGGCACGGATCGAGCCGCAGGGCGACTGAAGCGAATTTCAAAAGCTGCCGTGGAAATTGGTCGGGACGAGAGGATTCGAACCTCCGACCCCCACACCCCCAGTGTGATGCGCTACCAGGCTGCGCTACGTCCCGACCGGTTCCTGCCCGCATGGCGGGCTGGGGAGCCGCGCCTATAGGCAGGGTGTGGCATCATGGCAAGCGTACAGCGACAATCGGATCACTGCACAGTTCAAGACCTTGAACCTGCGCGGACAAGCGCCATCTGCGCCGGGTTCGACGGGTGGCTGCGTTGCTATGGCAGCGGCTTGCTGCTAGTCGCGCGCAATTGCGCCGGGGGCTCGGGTCCCGGGCGTGGGGCAACCCTATGTCACGAAAGCCGTAACCGCGATGCACACACCGCTTCTTCCCTTCCTTGCCGCCGCTGGCGGTGCTGCCGCCGAACCGCCGGTCTGGATCCAGTTCCTGCCGCTGGTCGCTATGGTCGTGATCTTTTGGTTCCTGATCCTGCGCCCACAGATGCGCCGTCAGAAGGAGCATCAAACCAAGCTGGCCGCGATCAAGAAGGGCGATCAGGTGCTGACCGGCGGCGGCCTGATCGGCAAGGTGATCAAGGTTGATGAGAATTACGCCGAGATCGAACTAGGTCAGAACATGAAGGTGAAGGCGCTGAAGTCGACCATCGCCGACGTGATCCCGCCGAACGGCACGGCCGCGAACGACTGATCCGGTCAAAAACTACCAAGGCAGGTCCTCGATGCTCGATTTTCCCCGCTGGAAGCAGCTTTGGCTGTGGTCCATTACTCTGTTGGCCTGCCTGGCGGCGCTGCCTTCGCTCCTGTCGGTCGGCGGGGTGAACCTGCCTGACAGCTTGCCGAGCCCCAAGATCAATCTGGGTCTCGACCTTGCGGGCGGCAGCCACATCCTGCTTGAGGCGAACCCCGAGCAGGTCAAGCGCCAGCGGCTTGAGACGATGGAAGAGGATGTCCGCGCACGGATGCGCCAGGCTGACCCGGCGATCCGCATCGGCGACATTTCGACCAAGGACGGCACGGTCAGCTTCATCGTGGCCGACCCGGGCCAGATCGATGCTGCGCGCGAACAGCTGCAAACGTTGACCAGTGGCGCCCAGCTGACGGGCCAGCGCGATTGGGACCTGCAGGTGCTCGATGGCAACCGGATCGTTCTGCGCCCAACCCAGGCGGGAATTGACCTGGCGATCAGCCAGGCAATGGATACCGCGACCGAAGTGGTGCGCAAGCGCATCGACGCGCTGGGCACGCGCGAGCCGACGATCATCCGTCAGGGTTCAAACCGCATCGTGGTGCAGGTGCCCGGGCTCAAGGATCCGGCCGCCTTGAAAAGCCTGCTGGGCCAGACTGCGAAGCTGGAGTTCAAGCTGGTCGACAGCCTGGCCCTGCCGAGCGACGTGGCCCAGGGTATTGCCCCACCGGGATCGGAAATCGTGCCTTTGGAAGCTGCTCCGGGCTCGAACCAGCCGGCTGGCGCCATTGCCGTCAAGCGCCTTGGCGGCATCAAGGGCGATCGCCTGACCAATGCCCAGCAGTCCTTTGACCAGCAAACCAACGAACCGGTCGTCACCATCACCTTCGATCAGCAGGGCGGGGCCAAATTTGCCAAGCTAACAACGGATAATGTTGGCAAGCCCTTTGCGATCATTCTTGACGGCAAGGTGCTGTCCTCGCCTGTGATCAACGAGCCGATTATCGGCGGGACGGCCCGGATATCGGGCAGCTTCACCATCGAAAGCGCCAACCAGCTGGCCATTGCGCTGCGCTCGGGCGCGCTGCCGGTCGACCTCAAGGTGGTAGAGGAGCGCTCGGTCGGTCCGGACCTGGGTGCGGACTCGATTGAGAAGGGCGCGATTGCATTCGGCGTTGGCACCCTGGCGCTGATGATCTTCATGCTGATCACCTATGGCCGCTTCGGGGTCTACACCAACCTCGCGCTGATCATAAACACGCTGATGATCCTGGGGATCATGGCAATCATGAACACCACGCTTACCCTCCCCGGTATCGCCGGCTTCGTGCTGACAATCGGTGCGGCAGTGGACGCCAACGTGCTGATCAACGAACGTATCCGTGAAGAGCGGGCGCGCGGGCGGCGCGTCGTTAACGCAGTGGAGATGGGCTATAAGGAAGCCAGCAGCGCCATTTTCGATGGCAATGCGACCAACCTGATTGCTGCCGTGCTGATGTTTGCATTCGGATCCGGCCCGGTTCGCGGCTTCGCGATCGTGCTGATGATCGGGATCGCCACTTCGGTCTTCACCGCCGTTACCCTGACCCGGATGTGGGTCGCCGGCTGGCTGCGCAGCGCGCGCCCGTCGGACCTGGTGCTCTGAGGGAGCCAACCGATGAAACTGCTCAAGCTAGTTCCCGACAACACCAACATCCGCTTCCTGCGCTGGCGCGTGCCGTTCTACGCGATCAGCCTTCTGCTGATCGCGGCCTCGTGGGGCATGATCCTGACCAAGGGGCTCAACCTGGGGGTCGACTTTGTCGGCGGCCAGATGATCCGTGTGACCTTCGTCAACACCCCTGCCGCGCCAGTCGCCGAACTGCGCGAGACGGTTGGCAAGCTGGGTTATGGCGAGCCGATCATCCAGCAATTCGGCAAGCCGAACGAAGTTTCGATCCGGATGCGACTGCCCGAAGGTTCAGCCCAGAACGCCGACCTGGCCGACCAGATGGCGCGCAAGATTACTGCCGCGATCAAGGCCGATCATACCGATGCGCGGATTGATGGCGTGGATTCGGTCTCGGGTAAGGTTTCGGGCGAGTTGTTCAAGACCGGGATGCAGGCACTGCTTGCAGCCATGGTCGCGATCTCGATCTACATCTGGGTCCGGTTCGAATGGCAATTCGGCGTCGGTGCGCTGTTCGCGCTGGTCCACGACGTGTCGCTGACGCTGGGCATGTTTGCGCTGACGCAGATGGAGTTTGACCTCAACATCGTTGCCGCGATCCTGACGCTGATCGGCTATTCGCTCAACGACACGATCGTGATCTACGACCGGATCCGCGAAAACATGAAGAAGTTCCGCAAGATGCCCATGCCGGAACTGCTCGACCTGTCGGTCAATGAAACGCTGAGCCGCACTATGGTGACGTCGTTGTCGGTGCTGATCACGCTAGTCGCGTTGCTGCTGCTCGGGCCGAACGTGATCTTCGGCTTTACCGCTGCGATCACGCTGGGGATCTTCGTCGGGACTTACAGCTCGGTTTACATGGCCGCGCCAATCCTGATCTGGCTGAAGGTCAATCCCAGCAGCTTCGTGCCGACCGAGACCGAAATCGAACGTCAGGAACGGCTGGCCCGCGAAGGCGCCTAAGCGCCGGCCAGGCGCCGCCAGTGCTCCACGAGCGCGGCGGCATTGGCCTGCCAGCTCATCCCTGCGACGGCTTCCTGGACCCGCTCGGGTGAGGAACGTTCGGCCAGCAGGGCACTGACGGCAGCGGCGATGGCCGAGCCGTCGCGTGGGACCAGTCGGCCCCAGTCGGGATCGGTGATCAATTCCTGTGCGCCGGGGATCGGCGTGGTCACGACCGGCGTGCCGCAAGCCAGCGCCTCGACCCAGGCATTGGCCAGGCCTTCGCTGCTTGAGGGCAGGACCAGGACATCGGCGGCGTTGAGCAGGACCGGCAATTCAGCGTGCGGCACTGCGCCCAGGAAACGGACCCGCTCGGCCACGCCCAGCTGCGCTGCGAGGCGGTGCAGCATCGCCTCATCGTCGCCCTTACCGGCGATCAGCAGGATTGCCCCAGGGAGTTTCGCCAACGCTTCGATTGCATAGCGTTGGCCCTTGCGCGGGATTAGGGCGCCGACGGTCGCCAGTACCGGCTTGTCACGCGGCAGGCCCAGCTGGTCGCGGCACAATCGGCGATCGTAAGGCCGGAACAGGTCGGCATCGAGACCGGTCCGGTGCAGCGTGATCTTCTCGCGCGGCATGCCCAGCGCCGTCATATCGTCAATCAGGCCGTTGGAAACGGCGAGGAGGCCGGTGGCTCGGCGGCCGGCCTTGCGCACCTGCGCCGCGGTGGCGCGCTGGCGCCCCCAATGCTGGATGTCCGCGCCGCGCGCCTTGATTGAGACGGGCAGGCCGAGCACGGCGGCGATCCGCACGGCGGCGTAGCCATCGGGGTGGAAGAACTGGGCATCGACCAGATTGAACTTCTGCTCGGCATGAAGTCGCCGAACGAGTGGCAGGACGGCGCGAACGATGGCGCCGGCATTGAACCGTGCGCCCACCATTGGCAGCAGGCTGAAGCGCGGGCGAAGTACGTTTACACCACTGCGGTGCTCACGTTCGGGCAGGTCGCGCAGCTGCCGATAGCGCGGGTGGAGCGAGAGCGGGAAGGGCGGCAGGCCGATGGGGTTGACCAAGGTCAGATCGACATCGCCGCGCTTGGCCACGGCCTGCATCTGTCGCTCAACAAACACGCCAAAATTGGGGGTATGTTCGTTTGGATAGAGCGTGCTGATCGACAGCACGCGCAAGGGCCGCGTCACAGCTTGCGAACCAGCATTTCCGCAACTGCGATCCAGGCCGGGCCATCGATCACCACCTGGCGCGTGCCCGGACCTGGTGGCAGGATGGCAATCCGCTTCTCGTCGCGATCGATCATCCGTCCAAAGGCAAACCGGCCCCCGGGACGGGGGGCGAGTACATCGCGGTTCAGCAGACGGGCAAAGTGTTCTGGCCCGTGTTGCCGCAGCCAGACCTGGTCCCCGGCGCGATAGTCTCCCGCGCCCTGCTCGATCGCCAGCGCCACAAGCGGCGCATCCCCGCCCAGCTCGGTCGGCAGTATCGCATCGCGCGGTGCTGGCAGGGCTTCGGCGCCGTTCTCGGTAAAGCGGGCGATGTAGCGGGGCTGCTCGCTTTCTGCTCCGCGCACCAGCAGTTCGGGTTCCACTTCCAGCGCGGCAGCGATCTTGTTCATCCAGGCGAGCGAAAGCTGCCGCATCCCGGTTTCGAGTCGGCCGATCGTCTGGGCCGTGGTTGGCGGCGAACAGCGCTCCGCCACGTCAGCCAAGGTCAGGCCCTTCTGCTTGCGGATGTCACGGATGCGGTTGATCACGGTGCACCTCAATTAACCAGATTGGTTTTTCTGCTTTCCTACACATCGCCATATTTGGCAAGCTGCGAATCGGTTGAATCACAGGAGGCGCGCATCAAACAGGTTCTGGTAGAACGCGAACTGGTTAGCACCGGCCCGCTGACAACGCCGCCACGCGCCGGCCACCGCCGTGTAACCGTGAACCTTGCGGAAAGCCCGCTGTCCTGGCTCCACGCGCGCGGACACTTGAACGATGCCCAGCTGGCGGCAGGCGAGTGCTTGCGGCGCGATTTCGAGCGCGCCCAGCTCGCACCCGGGGTAACGATGCGGTGGGATGTCGTGCGGATGGCTGGCAGTGGCAATGAGCGGGGGCTTAACCCGACCGAACGGCAGCTTGCCGCGCGGCAACGCTTTGATGGCGCGCTGTCAGCCGCGGGCAGGGACTTGTGCGATATTCTCTGGCGGGTGGTCTGCGCCGGGGAGTCCATCCCCACTGCGGAGCGCGCGCTGGCCTGGCCGGTGCGCAGCGGCAAACTGGTGTTGCGAATTGCGCTTGATCGGGTGGCCGGATTCTACCGGATCGGTTAGCCCTCGACCTGCTCGGCCAGCTCCAGCCAGCGCTCCTCCGCCGCTTCCTTTTCAGCTCGGGCCGCTTCGATTGCCTTGGTCAGCGTGGCGAATCTGGCGGGATCGCGGGTGTAGAGCGCCGGATCTGCCAGCAACGCTTCGTCGCGGGCGATCTGGGTCAGCAGTTCTTCGATCCGCTGGGGAAGCAATTCGTAATCGCGCTGGTCCTTGTAGGATAGCTTGGCCTTCTTTGGCGGCGGCGGCGGTGGGGCGGCGGACGCTGCATCGGCGGCATACCTTGCTACCTTGACTGGTACATTCCGCCTGGTCCGCTGCTTCTCCCAGTCGGCATAGCCACCTGCGACGATATCGACCTTGCCGCTGCCATCGAGCCCGAGCGTGATCGTGACGGTCCGATCCAGGAAGTCACGGTCATGGCTGACGATCAGGACGGTGCCGTCATAGTCCGCGATAACTTCCTGCAGCAGGTCGAGCGTTTCCAAGTCAAGATCGTTGGTCGGCTCATCGAGCACCAGCAGGTTTGAGAATCGGGCGAATTCGCGGGCCAGCAGCAGCCTTGAGCGTTCGCCGCCGGACAGCGTTCCCACCCGCGCATCGGTGAGGCCCGGATCGAATAGGAAGTCCTTAAGGTAGCCCTGGATGTGCTTGCGCACCCCGCGCACGTCGATCCAGTCGCCGCCCTCGGCCAGCACATCACGCACCCGCTTTTCGGGCGACATCAAGCTGCGTTGCTGGTCGATCAGCACGCCTTGCAGCGTCTTGGCGCGGGTTACCGTGCCGGTGTCGGGCTCAAGCTCGCCGGTCAGCAGCTTCAAGAGCGTGGTCTTGCCTGCACCGTTTGAGCCGACGATCCCGATCCGGTCACCACGCGTGATCCGCAAGGTGAAGTCCTTGATGATCGGACGGTCGCCAAAGCTCTTGCCAACCTTGTCGGCCACGATGACGGCCTTGGATTTGGCATCATCCACAGCCAGGCCCAGCTTCGCGGTGCCTTGCGGGGTGAGCATCGCGGCACGCTGGGCACGCATTTCCCAGAGCTTTTCCAACCGGCCCTGGTTGCGCTTGCGCCGCGCGGTGACGCCGCGTTCCAGCCAGTGCGCCTCGATCTTCAGTTTGGCATCGAGCTTTTCAGCCGCGCGGGCTTCTTCGGCATAGACCTGCTCCATCCAGGCCTCATAGCCGCCGAAGCCAATCTCCTTGCGGCGCAGCGAACCGCGATCGATCCAGATGGTTGCCTTGGTTAGCCGTTCCAGGAATGTACGGTCGTGGCTGATCACCACGAAGGCCCCGGTATAGCGGCTGAGCCAGCTTTCCAGCCAGTCGATCGCGGTGATATCGAGGTGGTTGGTCGGTTCATCCAACAGGAGCAAGTCTGGCTCGCTGGCCAGCGCCCGGGCAAGCGCTGCACGGCGGCGCTCCCCGCCGCTGGCACTATCCGACTTTCTGCTCATGTCGATGCCCAACTGGCCAGCGATGGCTTCCACCTCGTGACGGGGCGGGGCATCCTTGCCGTGCAAGGCAAAGTCCATCAGCGTGTCATAGCCGGTGAAGAACGGATCTTGCTCCAGCATCACGATCTTCGTGCCAGGCTGGATCGAGCGCTTGCCCTTGTCAGCCTCGACCTCGCCCGAGATCAGCTTGAGCAAAGTGGTCTTGCCGGCACCATTGCGGCCGATCAACGCCAGCCGGTCACGCGGGCCGATGTGCAGGTCAAGATCGCGAAAAAGCCAGCCGGAGCCCTGTTGCAGGCCCAGGGCTTCCCAGGAAAGGATCGGTGCGGCGGCCATAGCCCGGGCGCCCTAGCGGGAGAGGCAGAGCGTTGACAAGCACCGATGGGGTGCGGATGAGGGGACATGCGCACAGTCTGGCTCAACGGCGAGTTCCTGCCCGAAACGGAAGCAAAGGTCCCGATCTTCGATCGCGGGCTGCTCTTCGCTCAGGGAGTCTACGAAGTTACTCCGGTGATCGATGGGCATTTCTGTAACTGGCCCCATCATTCGGCGCGGCTGACGCGGTCGATGGCGCTGGCGCGGATCACGGACGATACAGATTGGCCGCCGATCCTTGATGAACTGATCCGGCGCAATGGACTGACCGAAGGCCGGATCTACCTGCAGGTGACCGGCGGCGCGCCGGCCGACCGCGACTTTCTCTCTCCAGTTGAGCCGGTTCCCGCCACCCGCTTCGCTTTCACCCAGGCCGCAGCGGTTGTCGACCAGCCAAAGGCCCAGGAGGGCATGCGCATCGTGCTGCATCCGGAAGGCCGCTGGGCGCTCCGTTCGGCCAAGACGACGCAATTGCTCTATGCCGTGCTGGCCAAGGAGGCGGCGCGCGAGGCGGGGGCGGACGACGCCTGGTTGGTTGACGATGGCATGGTGACCGAAGGGACCAGTGCCAACGCCCATAT
The DNA here is from genome assembly GCF_007954425.1 of Novosphingobium ginsenosidimutans. Lineage (NCBI taxonomy): Bacteria > Pseudomonadati > Pseudomonadota > Alphaproteobacteria > Sphingomonadales > Sphingomonadaceae > Novosphingobium > Novosphingobium ginsenosidimutans. The sequence goes on from NZ_CP042345.1 coordinate 2,507,538, forward strand.
CATCGACAGCCGGGGCGTGCTGGTTTCGCACCCGGTCGACCATGGCGTGCTGCCGGGCATCTCTCGGCTCTCGGTCCTCCCGCTGGCGCGGGACATGGGCCTCACGGTCGAAGAGCGGGCCTTCTCGGTCGGAGAGCTGTTTGCCGCACGCGAGGCCTTCATCACCAGTGCGACCACGGTCGTCATGCCGGTGGTCGAAGTTGATGGACGCGCGATCGGCGATGGCCGACCCGGCCCACTGACGGGGGAATTGCGGCAGCGTTACATTGGGCGGTTGCGCGCATCATGAACCATTCACTGGCCGTTCAATCCCGGCAGGTTAGGCGCTGAGCCATGATCCGCACCGTTCTTGCCCTTGCCCTTGCGGCCAGCGTTCCCGCTCTGCCTGCCTTCGCGAGCCAAGGTGACGAAGCTGGCATGGCCCGCAAGGACCTTCGCGCCGGCAATGTCCGCCCGCTGCGCGAGATCGAGCGCCGGGTTCTGCCGATGATGGCGGGGGCGCAATACCTTGGCCCGGAGTACGATCCGGCGGCCTATACCTATCGCCTCAAGTTCATTCGCGACGGCCGCGTCATGTTCGTCGACGTAGACGCCCGCACCGGCGAAGTTTTGCGGCAGTCCCGTTAGCTTGACGGCATTGCCCGCGCCAAGCAGAACGGCATCACACTACTGGGGAAATTTGCGATGCGTATCCTGATCGTCGAGGACGAACCGACCCTTGGCAAGCAGCTCAAGTCCACGCTCGAAGCGACCGGCTATGCTGTCGATCTCTCGACCGATGGCGAAGACGGGCACTTTATGGGCTCGACCGAAGAATACGATGCTGTGATCCTAGACCTGGGCCTGCCAGAGATTGACGGTCTTACCGTCCTGGGCATGTGGCGCAAGGAAGGCCGCAAGTTTCCGGTCCTTGTGCTGACCGCGCGCGACAGCTGGTCGGACAAAGTTGCCGGGCTTGACGCGGGGGCTGACGATTACCTGGCCAAGCCGTTCCAGACCGAGGAACTGATCGCCCGGCTGCGCGCGCTGATCCGCCGTGCTTCGGGCAATACCAGCAGCGAACTGACCGCAGGCGACGTGCGGCTTGATACCCGCTCGGGTCGGGTCACGCTGAATGGCGAACCGGTCAAGCTGACGGCGCAGGAATACAAGCTCCTTTCCTATCTGCTGCATCACAAGGGTAAGGTCGTCAGCCGCACCGAGCTGATCGAGCACATCTATGACCAGGATTTCGATCGCGATTCGAACACGATCGAGGTCTTCGTCACCCGCATCCGCAAGAAGCTGGGGGCCGATGTGATCACCACGATCCGCGGCCTCGGTTACAGCCTTGACGATCCGGCCGAAGGCAGCCGCGGCTAGGCAACGATGACGGCGAGTGATCCCTCGGCGCGGAATGCCGCGCATACCGGGTCGCTATCACGCCGGATGATGCTGATTGCGGCGGGTTGGATCGTGGTCCTGCTCTCGCTCGGCGGCTTTGCGCTTGATCGCACACTAAACGGCCTCGTCAGCCGCAACTTCGACGAGCAGCTCGAATATGTAATGAACGCAATGATTGCCTCAGCCGAAATCGGGCCGGATGGCGAGGTGTTCTTCAATCGACCGCTTGGCGACCAGCGGTTCCTTGAGCCGAACAGCGGCCGCTACTGGCTGGTGACCGGGCAAGGGCACGAGAATTTCCCTTCGCGCTCGCTGTGGGACCGCAGCCTTGAACTGAAGCACGACCACTTCGACAAGGCGGCGCACATCTATGACAACTTCCAGTACCCGGATGAGCCGCTGCGGGTGATCGAACGATCGGTCATCCTGCCCGATAGCCAGACCCGCTGGAAATTTGCCGTCGCCGCGAGCCGCGAAGACCTTGATGAGCAGATCAGCCGGATCCGGTCGATCCTGGTCTGGAGCTTTCTGGTCCTTGGTCTTGGCCTGTTTCTGATGGCGGCGCTGCAATCCTGGTACGGCCTCGGCCCGCTTCGCCGCGTCCGCCTTGCCATCCAACACTTGCGGACGACCGGCCAGAACCGCCTGATCGAACCCCTGCCGCTCGAAGTCCAGCCGCTGGTTCAGGAATTGAACGCCCTGCTGGCCCATTCCGAAAAGCAGGCCGAGGAAGCGCGGACCCACGCCGGCAACCTGGCTCATGCGCTGAAAACGCCGCTGACCGTCGTGATGAATGCCGCGACGGCCAAGGCGCCTGACCTGTCCGATACGGTAATCCGTGAAGCTGCGGTGATGCGCCGACAGGTCGATCACCATCTTGCCCGCGCGCGCGCAGTGGGGCGGCGGGCTGTTGGCCTTAGCCGCGCGTCGGTCGCCGAGAGCGTTGAAGCCGTGCTGCGTGCGGTGACCCGGCTTTACGAGAAGACACGCTTCGATCTCGACGGCAATCGCGCCGCCGAAGTGGCGATCGAACGGCAGGACTTGGATGAGATTCTGGGCAACCTGATCGAGAATGCCGCCAAATATGGCGGCGGTTCGGTCTTCGTGACGATCGACCCCACGGCCGAGCCCGAATGGTGCGAGATCTGGGTCGAAGACGATGGCGTTGGCATACCTGAGGCCGAACGGACCCGCATCTTCGACCGCGGCGCACGGCTGGACACTGGCAAGCCAGGCACGGGCCTCGGCCTCGCCATCGTCCGCGACGTGGCTGAGATCTATGGCGGAAGCGTCACGCTTGAAGAAAGCGAGGATCTTGGCGGGCTGCTGGTCAAGCTAAGGCTGCCGCGGGCGAGCAGCCGCAGCGCCGCCTAATCGACCTGCAACGATCGCCTATCTGCGCTTATCGGTCTTGTTGCGCTTGATCAGTTCGGCTTCGCTAACCCCGAGCAAGGCTGCGAGGCGGGTGCGCTCCGTCTTGGTGAGGTCTTCGAGGGACTTGGGCTTCGGCAGGCTGGCTATCGCGCGTTCGACAGAGCCCATCACGGTGGGCATCTGTTTGGTCATCTCTGGTATCATGCCCATCATTCGGTTCACGACCTCGGGATCCATGAAGATCACCATCGATTCGGAGGCATAGAGCGACCCCGTTGGGGTGCTGAAGAACTGGCCCATTTCAGCCAACTGCTCGGGCGTGTAGCGGCGGGCGTAAGCAGCGGTCAGTCCTTCGCGAATGCCGGGTTCGAACTGGGTCATCAGCTTGGTGAGCTCGGGCATCATTGCCCGCATGCTGGCGGCCATCCGTTGGTCAAAGGCAGGATCGAGAATCGCCAGCATTTCCTTGAGCTTGCCATCGCCCATTTGCTTGAGCTGTTCTTCCGGAACGCCGCCGATCCCGGCAAGATCCTTCAGTGGCAGCTCGCCGACGCTGGCCATGGCGCCTTTCATGACGGTGTCCATCGTCCCGTTCATAATCCGCGCATAGGTGCCGGTCGGAAAGAGCTTGTCGACCACGGCTTGGGCTGCTGCCAAACGGGCCGGTTCGGCCGCCGGAGCTTCGACACCTGGCTGCGGCGCTGGCGCTTCCTGGGCCAGGACCGGGCTGGACAAGGTGACTGCGGCAATCAGCAGCAGGTGTTTCATGCAAAGGGTTCCCGTGGTGGCAATCCCCGGCTTATGCCATTGAAAAATTGACCTGTCTCGGCCGAAGTTGGCTACTTCGCTTCAGCTGCCTGCTCGTGATGGCGGATCACTTCCTGGATGATGAAGCGCAGGAACTTCTCTGAGAACTCCGGATCGAGGTTCGCCTCCACGGCAAGGCGCCGCAGCCGGGCGATCTGGCGTTCCTCGCGGCCGGGGTCGGAAGCCGGCAGGGCATGCTCGGCCTTGTAGGTGCCCACTGCCTTTGTAATCCGGAACCGTTCGGCCAGGATGTGGATCAAGGCGGCATCGATATTGTCGATGGAGGCACGATAGCCGGCGAGGACGGGATCGGGTTCGGACATATTCGATGCGCTAGCATGCACTTTTGCGAAAGGCTATTACTGCAATTGCACTTGCCGATGGGCGGGCACCCTCGCTAGGGCGCTGTTGATGAGCGCTGACATTATCCCGCTGCGCAAGCGCGCCACCGAGCCTTCACTGGCGCCGATCCTTGCCCTCACGGCCGACGGCATGAACGCCGTTAATGCCGTGATCCTTGACCGGATGCAGAGCCGCATCCCGTTGATCCCGACCCTGGCAGGACATCTTATCGCCGGCGGCGGCAAGCGGATGCGGCCGATGTTGACGCTGGCCGGTGCGGCGCTGTGCGATTACCACGGCACGCGGCACCATAAGCTCGCCGCTGCGGTGGAGTTCATTCACACCGCTACCCTGCTGCACGACGATGTGGTCGATGGCTCCGAACTGCGCCGCGGCAAGTCGACTGCCAATATCGTATTCGGCAACCCGGCTACCGTGCTGGTCGGCGACTTCCTGTTTACCCGCTCGTTCGAATTGATGGTTGAGGATGGCAGCCTAAAGGTGCTGAAGATCCTATCCAACGCAAGCTCGGTCATATCGGAGGGCGAGGTCGACCAATTGACCGCCCAGCGCCAGATTGAGACGAGCGAAGAACGCTATCTCTCGATCATCGGTTCGAAGACCGCTGCACTGTTTGCCGCCGCCACCCGCATCGCCGCCGTGGTGGCCGAGCGCAGCGAAGCGGACGAGCGCGCGCTGGAAGACTATGGCCGCAACCTCGGCATCGCCTTCCAGCTGGTCGACGATGCGATGGATTATGATTCCGACGCCGGCGAGATGGGCAAGGGCAAGGGCGATGATTTCCGCGAGGGCAAGATGACCCTGCCGGTGATTCTGGCTTACGCCCGTGGTTCAGATGAAGAGCGGCGCTTCTGGCAAGATGCGATCCAGGGCCATCGCAGTTCGGATGCCGACCTGGCCCATGCGATCTCGCTGATTGCGCGGCATGATACCGTCAGCGCCACGCGTGAACGTGCCCGCCATTTCGCCCAGCGCGCGATCGATGCTATTGCCGGTTTTCCGGCAGGCGCAGCCCATGCGGCGATGGTCGAAGCAGCCGAATTCGCTGTCGCACGGCGCTTCTAAGGGTTGCTTTCGCACCGACGAACCGTTCACCGTCGCAGCCTCACAACTGGCCGATTTCTGCGGCTTAGGTGCGACGAGCCGTGCTCCAAATTTAGGCCAATTTAACCATGCCAGCCCAAAGTGAGATTCGCTTTGGGGGCCGATGTTGTTTCACTCAACTGAGGTCATGGTCATGCTTGGATATACGAATTCGCGCCCGGTCCGGATTGTTGGTCCGAACCGAGAAATACTCACCCTGGAAACTCTGCCGCCGCCGCACACCACGCGCTGGGTCGCAAGCCGCAAGGCTCAGGTTGTTACAGCAGTCCAGTCGGGCTTGCTGCCGCTCGACGAAGCGCTGTCACGCTACAACCTGTCACTTGCCGAATACTATAGCTGGGAAGACGCGCTGGATCGCTCCGGTGTTGCTGGCCTGCGCGTTGCCGCAGTTCAGCTTGATCGCGCCGCGCGGCGGAGCCGGCAGCTGCTGAATTCCTGACCGGGCTCTCACTTGACGCTATGGCGGCTGGCCCGCCATGGCGTCAGGCGTGAGCACGCTGCCGATCCATGCTGTCCTGCCAGACCTGTTGGCTGCCCTGAGGAGGCGGGCATCAGCAGTGCTGATAGCGCCGCCGGGGGCGGGCAAGACGACAGCGGTCGCACCGGCCCTGCTTGGTGAAGATTGGTGTACCGGTGGTACTGTTATTATCCTCTCGCCGCGCCGGGTTGCTGCGCGTGCGGCAGCCGAGCGCATGGCGGAACTGCTCGGCGAACCGGTCGGCGAGACCATCGGCTACCTTACGCGCCTGGATAGCAAACGCTCAGCCAAGACCCGCGTGCTCGTGATGACCGAGGCGATCTTCGTCTCATCGCTGCTCAACGATCCGGAACTGGCGGGCGTTTCGGCCGTGCTGTTCGACGAGGCCCACGAACGGAACCTCGATAGCGACCTTGGCCTGGCCCTTGCGATCGAGAGCCAGAGCGTGCTGCGCGAGGACCTGCGGCTGGTGGTAATGTCAGCGACGCTCGACGGCGCTCGCTTCGCCCGCCTGCTTGGCGATGCGCCGGTGATCGAGAGCGAAGGCAAGGCCTGGCCTTTGGCAACCCGCTGGCTCGGCGCGCGTCCCGAAATGCGCTTGGACGAGGCCATGGCGAGCGCAATCCTGACCGCCTGGCGGGAGGAGCAGGGCGATATCCTGGCCTTCCTGCCTGGTGTCGGTGAGATTGAGCGGACCCGTGAGCGGCTGGTGCAGCGATTGGCCGATGTACCGATCCTGCCGCTTCACGGACAATGCGAACCCGCTGCCCAACGCGCAGCAATCAGGCGTGATCCGGAGGGGCGACGAAGGATCGTGCTGGCAACTGCCATTGCCGAAACATCCCTGACCCTCGATGGCGTTTCAGTCGTGGTCGATGCGGGCCTCTCGCGCCGTGCGGAATTTGACAAAGCGGCCGGGGTCACGCGGCTGGTCACGCACCGCGCTTCGCAAGCCGCTGCTGCCCAGCGGGCAGGACGTGCGGCACGGCAAGGGCCGGGGGTTGCCTATCGGCTGTGGGAAGAAGCGGCCCATGCAGGCCGCCCGGCCTTCGAGCCACCGGAGATCCTGACCAGCGATCTTGCTCCGCTGCTGCTGACTCTGGCGCAGTGGGGCGCAACCAATGTGCCTGAGATGGCCTGGCTCGATCCGCCGCCGGCCGCAGCTCTGGCCGCAGCGCAGACTGGCTTGCAGGCACTCGGTGCACTCGACGACGCGGGGGCTATCACACCGCACGGACGCAGCATGGCGAGCCTGCCGATGGCACCCGGGCTGGCTCACATGCTGCTCTATGCTGCGCAGCATGATGCAGCCGAAGATGCCGCGAAGCTGGCACTCTTGCTGCAAGAACGCGGCTTGGGTGGCCGCGGGGAGGACCTGGCACAGCGCCTGGACCGCTGGAATGGCGATCGCTCGCCCCGCGCTGAAGCATCACGGCAATTGGCACGGCGCTGGGCTGTTCGGGCCAGGGAATTGGTTCCGGATTGCTGCGACGATCAGCCGCCGCTGGCCATTCTGTTGGCAGAGGCTTTTCCGGACAATTTGGCCAAGCGCCGTGATGCTGCTGGCGAAGACTGGCTGACCGCCGGGGGCAGGGGACTGCGGATTGATCCAACCACTTCACTAGCTAGGGCGGAATGGCTTGCAGTCGGCGATGCCCAGGGTGAAGCCAAGGGTGCGCGGATCACTGGCGCGATTGCCCTGAGCGAAACCGAGGTCCAGCGTTGGCTTCTGCATCGCATCGAACGTCGTTCCGTGCTGCGCTGGGTATCGGACGAGCGCCGGGTCGAAGCATTGGTCGAGTCCCGCCTTGGCGCGATTGGCCTGGCCCGCGGATCCGATCCCTCGCCCGATCCTGCCGCGATCCGAGCCTTCCTGATCGAACGCATTCGAAAGGACGGGCTGGATGTGGTGCCCTTCGGCCAGTCGAGCCAGGCACTGCGCAAACGTGCGCGGTTTGCCGGGATCGAGGTGCTTTCCGACCAAGCACTGTTGGCCGATCTTGATGAGTGGCTTGGCCCGATGCTCTCCCGCCGGCTCGACGCGCTCGAGCACAGCAAGCTGCATGACGCCTTGCGGGCCCGGCTGGACTACTCGGCGCTGCAGACGCTCGACAAGCTGGTGCCAGCGCAGTTCACCTCGCCGGCCGGAACAAGCCATGCCATTGATTACGACGATCCCGGCGGACCTTCGGTCGAAGTTCGCGTCCAGGCGCTGTTCGGGATCGACCGGCACCCCACATTTGGGCAGCCGCCACTGCCGTTGCTGCTCAAGCTGACCGATCCAGGCGGCAAGCCATTACAGACCACGCGCGACCTGCCGGGCTTTTGGCGCGGATCGTGGAAGGACGTGCAGCGGGACATGAAGGGCCGCTATCCCAAGCACCGCTGGCCCGACGCCCCGTGGACCGAGGATCCCAGCCTCAAGACGAAAAACGCCTTCGAAGCGTCGCGCCGCTCTTGATTCCCGCAACGATTCGCCCGAAAGCACGGCCATGTCTGCACGCATTTACCAACGCCCCAAGAACGCCATGCAGTCGGGCAAGGCCCTGCTGGACCAGTGGATCCTCGATTTCGCCCCGGCTGAGGCACGCAAGCCTGATCCGCTGATGGGCTGGTCGGGTTCGGGCGATACGCAGACCCAGGTGCAGCTAAGGTTTGCGACCATGGCCGAAGCTCAGGCCTATGCCGCCAAACATGGCATTGCCGCGACGGTGCACGCCACCCCGCCGCGCCGCCTCAAGCTGCAGAGCTACGCCGACAATTTCCGCTGATCCTATTCATGCTGCATTCGGGCGGATTGCCTGATGTGCTGCGCGTGACAGGGGATTTGCCAGTATGAAGATCTTCATCGCCAGCGTCTGCGCGGCCGTCTTGCTCGCCACCGGCGCGCCTGCGGTAGCGCAAGCCGCACTGCCAACGATTTCCGCCGATCTGGTTGCGCGGGCCTGCCCCGTAATCGGCATGCCGGGGCTGCGGCTGGGGGCAACCCGGGCCGAGCAGCCGCCCGAACTCCTTCGCAGTCTGCGCAAGCTGCCGGACAGCTATCGACCTTTCACCGAAGCCGAACTGGAAGAAACCGCTTGGTCCGGCAAGGTTGCCGCGATCACGTTCCGTGCTGCCAGCCCTGATGGCGATGTGAATGATGCGCTGCTCGAAGGTTTCGATGAAACCATGATGCGCGCCGGGTGGGAGCCGATGGTACTTGGCGACACGATCATGCCGCTAAGTGTGCTGGGCGGCCGGACCCTGGAGCGCGAAGTTGACGGGCCGCAGGGCAAGCAGCGCCTTTTGCTCGAATTCGATGCCTCGGGCGCGCTGGCCTTGCGGTGCGGCGATCCCGGCCTGCTGGAACTGTCGCGGCGTGAGCAGGACGGAACGCTTGAACCTGGCTCACCGCGCCCAGTGCCGCCGCCCTATGACCCGGCCCTGCGCCTGCCAGAACCGGCTGCCTGCCAATCGACTGCCTTGCAGCGCCTGACCGTCGAAAAAGGCCAGCTTGATGAAGCATCGCCCGAGCTTGTGCCGTTCCTGGCCGCAACCATGCAGGAAGGCGATCGGGCTCAATATGGCAAACGGCTCAACACTTGGTTGGAATGGAAGCTGCTCGGTTCGGGCAAGCTCGATGACAACCGGCTGGTTGCACTGCGCGAAGCGGCGGCCAAGGCCAGCGTCGATAGTGAAATGCGCCAGATGATGCAGTTTCTTGCGATCGGTGGCGAGCTGGCTGCGGCGCGTGAAAACGGCGATGCTGCGAAAAGCTGCGAAGCGTTGCGCAAGCTGATGGTATTCGAGCAAGAGAAGAGCCGGCTGCAGGTTGCCTATTGGACTCGGGTCAACGCAGTGCTTGAAGCGGAAGCAAAGCGGCTCGGGATTGGTCTGGATTAGTAAGCGGGGCCGCCATCCGCCAGGGTCGCGCTGTTGGCGTCCGGCGGCCTCCGCAACAGTCGGCCCGAAGACCGACCGTTTTTCCACCCATCAGAGGGCTGCTCTCATTCGGGATAACCGATTCGCTCTCCGAAGACTTGCGTAAACGCGACAAGGCCGCCATATGGCCGCCCGGGAGTCGGTCGGACGCTTGCGTCCGCCAACCTGGTCAGGTCCGGAAGGAAGCAGCCACAACGGGTTGCGGCGGGTCGGCCGGCTCCTTTTCAACCTTCGACAATTCGAGCGCCAGCGCCTACCTATGACGCGATGGACGATTCACCCGACATTTTCGGCGACGAGCCTGAAGAAGAGGCCCTGAGTGCAGCCGATCTCGAGGCTGCCGGTCAGGAGTCGATGTTCGGCGCGCCAGAGCCGCGCCAGGCGCCGAAGCCAGCTGCTGCCGCTCCGGTGATTTCTGCGCAGCCCTATCGGGTGCTCGCCCGCAAGTATCGATCCCAGACCTTTGCCGAGCTGATCGGCCAGGATGCGATGGTCCAGACCCTGGCCAACGCGATCAAGCGTGACCGGCTTGCCCATGCCTTTCTGATGACGGGCATCCGCGGGGTGGGGAAGACCTCGACCGCGCGGCTGATTGCCAAGGCGCTCAATTGCGTTGGGCCGGATGGGCAGGGCGGCCCGACCATCGATCCTTGCGGGCAATGCGAGCCGTGCCTGGCGATCGCCGAGGGCCGCCACATCGACGTGATCGAGATGGACGCCGCCAGCCACACCGGCGTGGATGACGTGCGCGAGATCATCGAGGCGGTCCGCTATGCTGCCGTTTCCGCGCGCTACAAGATCTACATCATCGACGAAGTCCACATGCTCAGCCGCAACGCCTTCAACGCGCTGCTCAAGACGCTGGAAGAGCCGCCTCCGCATGTGAAGTTCCTGTTTGCAACAACCGAGGTCGACAAGCTGCCGGTTACAGTGCTTTCGCGCTGCCAACGGTTCGACCTGAAGCGGATCCCGTCTGAACTGCTCGCCGATCACTTCGCGATGATCTGCGGCAAGGAAGGGGTCGAGGCCGAGCCTGAAGCCTTGGCGATGATCGCTGCGGCTGCAGACGGTTCGGTCCGCGATGGCCTTTCGATCCTTGATCAAGCGATTGCGCATGCTGATCTGGGCGGCGATGGCAAGGTTAGTGCTGTCCAGGTTCAGGAAATGCTGGGCCTGGCTGACAAGACGGCGCAGCGCCGACTGTTTGCGGCGCTGGTAGGTGGCGATGCTACTGGCTTGCTGGACCTGATCGACCAGCAGTTCGCCCTTGGCGTCGACCCCCCTGCGCTGCTGCGCGGTGCACTTGAGTTAACCCACCGCGTGACGCTGGCGCAGCTTGGCCGCGACGAATCTTCCTTCTCCGTAGATGAACGCAATGCAGTGAGCGAATGGGCCCAACGCTTGTCGGCCGGCCAGTTGCACCGTTTGTGGCAGCTGCTGTTGAAGGGCCATGACGAGGTCAAGACTGCGCCGGACCCGCTGGTCGCCGCGCGGATGGCGCTGCTGCGCGTGCTGCATGCTTCGGACCTGCCCGATCCGGGCACTTTGGCAAAGCAGCTGGAAAGCGCGCTGGCCAATGCCCCAAGAGCTGAAAGCGGCGCCGCACCCGCGCTGGAAGCAGCTCCGGTTGCAAGCCTGGGTTGGGAGCAGTTGATCGAAACAGTCGATCGTTCTGGCCAGCTTCGTGTCGCGCAAGTGATGCGCGATTGGGTGCGCGTCATAACCCTGACACCCGGCGAGCTGACCTATGCCGTCGCCGCAGGCTATCCAGGCGATGTTGGCCCCGAGCTGCGCGATGCGCTGCTCCGCGCTACGGGTGAGCGCTGGACCGTTCAGCGCGGCGAGGGCGAGGGAGCGCCGACCTTGCGTGAGCAGGCCGAAGCGAAAAAGGCCGCCGAAGATGCGGCGCTGAGGAGCCACCCGCTGGTCGAGGCTGCGTTCGCGGTCTTCCCGCAGGCTGAGATTATCGAAGACACGCCCGACGCCCGCGTCGCGAGCTTGGGCAACAAGTGGAGAAACTGACGTGAAGTCGATGGAAGAGATGCTCAAGGCCGCACAGCAAGCCGCCGAGACCATCCAGAAGCAGATGACCGAAAGCCAGACCAAGCTCGATGGGATTGAAGTTGAAGGGCGGGCTGGCGGCGGACTCGTCACGATCCGCGCCTCGGCGAAGGGCCGGATCATTGGCGTCAACATCGATGACAGCCTGCTCAAGCCCGAAGAAAAGGGTATTCTCGAAGACTTGATCGCCGCTGCATTTAACGACGCGCGCGCCAAGGCGGATGAGGTGGCCGGTCAGGAAATGGCCCGGATGCAGTCGGGCATGGGTTTGCCGCCAGGGTTCAAACTGCCAGGAATGTAAGGCGGTTCGGCGCGCCGATCAGCGCGCCGATTCGATCCGCTTACCGCCCTTGATGACGGCTGCCGGCTTTTCGAGCAGGCGGACGTTGGTCAGAACGTCGCCCTCAACCGCGACCAGATCTGCATAACGCCCCGTTGCAATCTGGCCAACATCGCCCTCTTGGCCGAGCGCCTGCGCGGCGGTGAGGGTTGCGGCGCGGATCGCATCGAGCGGGGTCATGCCGTATTGGACCATCGTGGCGAACTGTTGGCCAACTTGCCCGTGAGGCATGACCCCGGCATCCGATCCGAACACCATCTTTACGCCTGCCTTGAAGGCCTTGCGGAAGTTGTCGCGCTGAATCTGCGCCACTTCGCGGTCCTTGCGCAGGTTGTCTTCCAGCACGCCGTTCTTTTTGCCTTCGGCCTGGGTGTAGTCGGTATTCTTGATGTCCATCGAGAAATAGACCGGCTTGGGACGCGCTGCGGCCAGCTTGATCCCTTCATCGTCAACCAGGCTAACGTGCTCGATCGTGTCGATCCCAGCCCTGATCGCCGCCTTGATCCCCTGAGCGCCATGGGCGTGGGCAGCAACGCGCAGGCCCCACATCTGCGCTTCATCGACGATTGCCCGCAGCTCGCTCTCGCTAAGCTGCTGCTGGCCAGGCTCGGTATTGCGGCTGAAGACCC